>SKGS01000056.1 GCA_007117355.1 Lishizhenia sp.
ATAATGCTTCTAAAGATGCTAGTACTGGTACAGCTGGTGTAGGCGGTTCTACTTCTACAGGTGGAAGCGGTGGAACAAATGGTTCAGGAGGGGGAGCAAGGACAAATGGATATGCTGCGGGTGGTGCAGGTTTTTCAGGAAATGGAGGAAATGGAACACGACCAGCAGGAGGAACATCATTTGTTAATGGCGGTGCAGGTGGTGGAGCAGTGTGCCAGACTGTAACTGTCCCTGGAGGTTTCGGAGGTGGTGGTGCTGCTCATCACCAACAATGTTCGGGAAGTAATTCTGGACCTGGTGCTGCTGGAGGAGGTGGATATTCTGGCGGCGGCGGTGGTGGAGCTGGCGGCGGCGGCGGCTCTTTCAATTCCGGAGCCAACCAATCTAATACATTAAGAGGAGTACAAGGTCATGGTCAAGTAACTATTGAATTGTTAGAACTTGCGTGTTTAACCCCAGAGGTTACTTCACAACCAAGTACCTCCGTTGAAACAAACTGCCTAAACAGTGCTTCTTTTACTGCTTTATCTATTACCGCAACAGGCACAGAACCTTTAACTTATCAGTGGCAAAGTTCTCCAGTAGCAAATTTTTCTAGTGGTGCAAACAACGTAGGAACAAACAATGCGAGTTTTACTCCTCCAAACAACGCCGTTGGAACTTTGTATTATCGTTGTGTAGTAACGAATGACTGTGGCACAGCAAACAGTAATAGTTCAGGTTTACACACCGTTAATGAAAGTCCTAGCATTACATCACACCCTTCTACTACTTCGGTGAGTGTTTGTTTTGAAGAGTCTAACTTTGGAGCACTGAATGTTTCTGCATCAGGTTCCGAGCCACTTTCCTATCAATGGGAGCGTTCTACTGTTTCAAACTTTTCAAGCGGTGTAACCAATGTTGGTTCGAATAGTTCGAGCTTTACACCACCAAACAACGAGGCAGGAATTTATTATTACAGGTGTGTTGTAACAAATTCTTGCGGAGAAGCATCAAGTAATGCATCAGGTGCAGTTTCGGTAGATCAAAATCCTACAATTCAGTCTATTATTTCTCCGAATTAAACAAGAAATGTAAAAACTGAATTCTAGCTAATTCGAAACTTAAAGTTGAACACAATTTACATAGTATCCTTTCCAACGCTCGGGAATTTTGGGTTCATTATTAAAAATCCCATACATCGTTGCGCCTGACCCTGACATACTAGCATAAACAGCCCCAAGTTCATACAATTCGTTTTTTAATCTTTGTAAATTTCGATGTTTTATGAAAATTCCAGCTTCAAAGTCATTTTTTAAATTGTTTCGCCATGTTTCAGGTGCTGAATCAAATATCAATTTCCAGTTAAAAGGAGCTTCTTTGGGAACACAGTTTTGATAAGCTTCTATAGTGCTGACATGCGTGCCATCATTCACCAATAAAATATAATATCCTGATAAATTTAGATTCGAGGGAGTTAACACTTCTCCTCTACCCTCTGCAAACTGAGGTTTATTTTCAATGAAAAAAGCACAATCACTGCCCAATTTTGTTGCGTAATTACATAAATCGTTAGTTGATAAATTCAAATCGAACAAATCATTTAGCGCTTTTAACATGAATGCTCCATTAGACGAACCACCACCTAAACCACCACCCATTGGAATGATTTTGTGTAAATGCATTTGAACGTTGAGGAGACTGAAATCGTTATTCAATAAATTATAAGCCTTTACACATAAATTATCGGATGGTTTACCAGGGATAGATTTTCCAGAAAACTGAAGTGTTATTTTTTCTTCAGCTTTTGATTTTGTCAATTCCAAAATATCCTGAATTGGAATGGGGTACATCAGCGTTGAGATGTTATGGTAACCATCGTCACGTTTACTTTCTATGTATAAACCTAAATTTATTTTGCAGTTTGGATAATATATCATGCCGTCAAATTTAGGAATAGCAAACAATTTTTGTAACTTTCCCCCCTCAAAAAACAATATTTATGTCCATATATTTAGATTTTGAAGAGCCTATCAAAGCATTAGAGGAGCAAATTGCGAAAGCAAAAGAAATTGGTCAAGATGCGGAATTAGATATGACTGATAAAATTAAGGAGATGGAATCAAAGTTGGCTGAGAAAACAACGGAGATTTTTTCAAACTTGACGCCATGGCAGAGAGTTCAACTTTCTAGGCATCCCGAAAGACCATATACTTTAGCTTATATCAATGCGATTACTAATGGTACATTCCAAGAGTTACATGGAGATAGAAATGTAAAAGATGACAAAGCAATGGTTGGTGGTTTCGGTTCTATCGATGGAAAAACAGTCATGTTTATTGGTCAGCAAAAAGGAATGAATACCAAAATGCGACAATACAGAAACTTTGGTATGGCGAATCCTGAAGGGTATAGAAAAGCACTTCGCTTGATGAAGTTAGCTGAAAAGTTTGATAAACCAATAGTTACATTTATTGATACACCAGGTGCTTTTCCTGGGCTTGAGGCTGAAGAGCGCGGTCAAGGTGAAGCCATTGCGCGAAACATTTATGAAATGATGAACCTGAAAGTTCCAATAATCTGTATCATAATTGGTGAAGGAGCTTCTGGAGGAGCATTGGGTATTGGTGTAGGCGATAAAGTATTAATGTTGGAAAACACTTGGTACTCTGTAATTTCTCCTGAATCTTGCTCTTCTATTTTATGGAGATCATGGGATTATAAGGAAATTGCTGCCGAAGCACTAAAGCTTACATCAGAAGACATGAAAAACCTAAAATTGATCGATGGAATTATAAAGGAACCTGTTGCTGGTGCTCATCGTAATCATGAGGAAATGTTTGCTATTGTTAAGAGAGAAGTAAAAAGGCAATTAACATTGTTATCAAAAATTGATGCTAGTAAACGTGTTTCGAAAAGAATTGATAAATTTTGTCAGATGGGGGTTGTAAAATAACCCCCTGTTTTTAAACATTTTATCATCTTTACTTCGATTACTCAATATTTTTCAAGTAAAAATTTTCGAAACTACTAGCATGAAGACACTCCTTAAAACACTATTTTTCTTTAGTCTTTTAGCATTTTATGCATGCAATGATAAAAAGGATCTAGTTTATACAAACGACTGGATTGCTAAATCCATAACTCATGCAAATGGAGTTTTTGAAACACCAAATTTTGAATATCTATTCATTGTAGAAAAAAAGAATGAATTCAGTCTCCGTTTAGACATTAATACCTGTGGTGGAAATGTGAAATTTCAGAGAAAGACTGTCGAGTTTAAAAACGATATATTTTGTACAGAAGCATGTTGTGACAGTGATTTTGCATTAAGTTTAATTAATAAACTACCTACTACAGAAAAATGGACTGTGGAAGGAAATCTGTTAATTTTAGAAAATGATAATGGTTTGAAAATAGTATTTGAAAAAAAGAATGAATAATACTAGTGTTTTTTTCATTTACAACTTGTTCTATACCTTTTTAGCATATTTCTATCGTCGAGAATTGATCATATAGAAAATAGAAATCCCAAATCCCCAATTATAAAAATTATTGTTGAGTCTTGGATGAACGCGACTAAAATTAATCCATGAATGGTTAAAACTTGCAAAAATTGAGAAAAAGAAATCCTCTTGAAAAGTTGTTCCCGTATTAGTTTGTAATTGCCAATACTTCTGTAGTTTACTACCAAGCAACAACCCGGTAGCACTATTCAAATTAAAAGTCTGACCTAGCTCCTCTTCATTAATTACTATAAAGTTAACCCTATTCATTCCAAGGGTTGGTTCTAGCGATAAACCTAAAGGAAAATCTAAGGAATACGTCAAAAAATACTCCGTATTTATAACATTCAATTTAGAATAATGCGTCATGGGTTCACCATCAAAAACAAGCGTCTGATATGGGTTATTAGTACTTGGTTTAAAAGCTGCTCCAAAACCAATTTTATTAAATTTTAGGTGGAGTGAAATGTGTGCTGCATTAATATCACCCAACCAGTTTTTTGTGTTTTCTTGATACCGGTAATACTCTCCACCCAAATATATTCCAAAAAAGAAATAGCTAGGGTTTGGGTTAACTAAATTCGTGTCAATGCGAAATTTATTTTCTGATATTTGTGCAAAGCTAAAAGACATTGTAAGCAAAAAACAACAATTCAGTAGAATTAAAAAAATTAAATGTGTTTTGTTTCTCTGCATGATGCTATCAGTTTCTTTGGTTTAAAACGTGTATGTAAGGCTTCAATGCAATACCAAAACTTACAATAAAACTATTTGATCCAAATTCTGGATAAAAACTTTTATAATTAATAAAATTCTGCTCAACTCCTAAAAACCAAGCAATGTAAGGGAAGCCTTTTCCTTTGGTCATTTCATTATTAAGAAGCTTATAAATATTTAGTGTTAGACCCAGATCTAATCCTGTTGTTCGCTCCCTTCTGAAAAACTGTTCAATCTCCATATTTGTAGGTGGAAAAAATTTCATTCGTGTTACACCAATCTTTGGTTCAATTGAAAACGAAGGAGCTATATCCAAAGAATAACCAAGATTAAGGTAATTGCGCGTGAATCCAAACGTTGAATTTGCTACAACCAATTGATTTTGAGTAAAAATATCTTTCTTCGAATCTTTTGAATAATAGCTCCAACCTATAGCAAAATTCCATTTATGGATAGCAATACCAAAAGCATTGTCTAAAGCAAATTTAGTATCAAAATACTGTCTAGCTAATTCATTCAATGTTATAGCACTCAAGGACATATTAAACTTAAAAGCAAATGCAAACTGCCTTTTAACTTCCTCTCGAGAAAGTAGCGTGTTGGTGTCTATGGCTAAACTGTTTTCACCTGCGTTTCTCGCAATAAGATTTGTATTGATGAACAAAGAAAATAACACTATCAAAGATGCGGTAATGTTAAATCGAAAAATTATTATTTCGCTTTTTTTCACGCACGGAAGATATAAATAAAAATTTATTCCCTTTTGTTGCTAATATCAAAAGTTGTTAATATTTCAACTTTTTTCTTTTGAAACAAAGGTCAAGCATATCAACTTTCGATTGAAAAACATCAAAAATTAAACTTCATATTTCTTCGGTCTAGAAGGGCGAAACTTATCTTGTAAGAAGTTCTTGGTGTAATTTGATTTCCGTCTGACAAAACACCATAAAGACCAATTCGCAGCCTTCTTCTTGAAAATTTAAAAATCCGTTCTAATCCTACAAAAAACTCATAATGCTGCCAATTGTGTTCGGGAACATATAAATAGCCTCCCCCAACTACAGTCATCAAACGTGTTTTTTTCATGTATGGAATTTTATTGATAAGTGCTCCATTAAAATGATGCACTATGTGCGCTTCAAAGTACCAATCAAGCGTAGGAAGCGAAGTATCTAAATCTTGAAATGAAAATAATGGGTTTGAAAACCAAATAGGGTCAGAACGACGATGAAACTTATAATCAAATTCTCTCAAGTTTTTAGAATTCACAAATTTCCCAGAAGTTGCATGATAAGTGGTTGTCCCCATTGTGCCTATTTTAAAATCTTGGCGAATACCTAATCGTAAATAATCGTGATTTACATCACTTCTCAACACTGATGGAACACCTTTTTCCCAATACATATAAAACGTTGGCCATTTAGATCCTAAAATAACTTTTCTATATGGCTCTCGCATATATTTTTGTCCAGGGGTATAACTTAATGTAAGGTCGGCGATAATGGCATTGTATTTTTCAAAAACAGGTGGCATCGTATTGTTGGTCGCTTCATCAAACCAAGTTATAAATTTTGTGTCTTCTGAAATAGGTCGTCTTTCGGTAAATGCAATGTTACTTTGTAAGTTCATCCCGTTAATTATCTCAAAATAATGGTAAAGACTTCCTGTTGTTGCCTCTATAAAATTCTCCCTCAGTAAGACTTGTGAAAAAGCATCGAATGTTCGAATTAAATCATAATCATGCTCAAAATAAAGTCCTACTGTACCAAAATTAAATGGGTTGTACTGGTAACGGATTTGAGCTCTACCTTTTAGATCATTATTTAAAAGACCAACATCGGCTCTTGTATAAAACTCAAAAGTTCGTTCATTTGGCCATTTTTTAAAATAGTCAAAATCTGGACCAAAACGCGGACCCGCAATATAAACTGGTCTAGTCATTGCCGCTAAGGAGGAAAGTGTCCATTGCGTTTTTTTTGCTCTATTTCTTCTATCGATACCGAACCAAGCGACCTTTAGAAAAGTAAGTTTATTAAAAACACTATCCATAGAGTCTAAGTACTCTGTTCTTTTGAATAAATTATCAATGCTATCTCTTTTCTTTATGTAATTAATCTCTTCTTTAGAAAGAGGTGTCATTCGTGCTTTTGTCCAATAACTAGAATCTCTTTCATAGGCCTGCTTTTCAGTTACAGCGACTTCATTACCAAAGAATTTTGGAGGGAAATTAGGCGCAAAATTATATTCCAAGTAATTGGAAATGGTGGAAGATTTAAAACTTTCTTTTTTATAATCTACGCCATAATTTAATTCTTGGTACTCAAGCACACAGAGCGTATCAGAGGAGACATCAAACTCTTGAATTATCTGAAAATAATCGTACATATAAAGATTTCCTTTTACGATAGTTAAATCGAGTTTTTCAACTAGCCAAGTATCGTCTTGTACATAGATGAATCCCTCTAACGTTGAAACAGCAGTATTTCTCGGTATTATTTGAATTTTATTAAGTGTTGGAGCGTCATCTCTCTCAATTTTTTCAACCAGTTTATATTTATACGAAAGGATTCCTCCAGTACTTATCGGTGATTGAATTGGGGATTCGCTCAAATCGTCTAAATACAACATGTTTTTGAAAAAATTGATATTCGCTTTAACTGTCGTAGTGTAATATAAGCGCGATTTATCTCCTCGAAGCGAAAAGCCATTTCTTATTTCTCGAACATTATTAGGTGGAGCATAATGTCTCGTAGCTTCAACCTCTAACAAGCTAGTATTCGAAAGCTCTCCCAATTTTTGGCTGCGCAGTTCTTCCTCTTGTTCGAAAGGATCATTTGAATCTTTTTTCTTCGTTTTAGTTTGTTCATCAGATCGAATTTCTTTCGCTCGAATATACACTTCACAACTATGTGGATACTGATTATAATCTAGTTTATCCTTAATCTCTACAACATTCTTGATTATTTCTCTTCCTACATTTGTTCGTTTAGCGGAAAAATTAAATTCGTCTAATTCACTTATTTTAATTGGAAAAAGCTGGATGTTATAGTTATTATTCCCTTGTTTTACAGCGACAAAAACTTCTCTAGGTTCGTAACCCATTGCCTGAAATACCAAATAGTATTCTCCATCTTCAAGGCGCATTAGGTAATTCCCCTCAACGTCTGCCCTAACTCTTAATTCTGGCATATTTTTAACAAATACTTCCGCCATTGGAATACCCAAATTTGTTTCATCAATAATCTTTCCTTCTAGAATTTCTTGAGAAACAAGAAATTTGGGTAGCCAAATTAACAGCAAGCAGCAGAGAAATATTTCTATCCTATTCTTCACAATCGAAATGTAAAGTTAAGCAAGGATTTGATTAGCAGTGTGACTTTGATAGATTTTTATAAAATTCCTGCTCCCTGTCTAATAATTTCTGCATCACTTTTAGTACAGTTGACAATAGTTGATGCTTCCAATTTTCCTAATCCACCGTCTATAATTGTATGGACTTTGTCATCAAAACGTTGATAAATTTCATACGGATCGATAAAATACTCTAACAACTCATCTTCATCGTCAATCAAAGATGTTGTAACTAAAGGGTTTCCAAGCTTTTCAACGATTTCAAGAACAATTTTATTATCTGGAATTTTAACACCAATTTCTTTCCTTTTAGAATCAAAAAGTTTTGGAACATCATTATTAGCAGTCAAAATAAACGTAAATGGTCCGGGCAAACTTTGTTTCAATAGCTTGAAAATAGGGCGTTCTAAATGCTTAACATAACTCGTTATTTCGCTAATATCCTTACAGATAATGGAAAATTTCGACTTCGATAACTTCATGTTTTTGATGCGTGCCAAATTTTCTAATGCTTTTTTATTCATCAGGTCACATCCTAAAGCATAAACAGTATCTGTTGGATAGATAATTAGCTCTCCATCTTTTAAAGCTTCCACGATTTGGTCAATTAATCGCTGGTCAATATTGTTTTCGTTTATCTCTACAAGCATGATTGTGAATTTACTGCAAAGATATGGATAATCAATTAGTGAGACTGTTTTATGAGAAAACTCTTAGTAGTAAACTCATTTTTTATTTCGACTTTAAGAAAAGTACAACATCCAATCGCTTTTTTCATTTTTTAACAACATAAACTACTATTTTCGCAATGCTAAAAATTAAAAATGATTTACGTAGTTCTATCAGGTTTGTTGTTTGCCCTAATTCTGCCAATGGTGGGAAATAAATTTCTGCACAAATTTGCAGGATGGACTACCCTACTTCCCTTGTCGCTTTTTGTGTTTTTGGTTTCCATCAAGTTAGAAGGAAACGAACCAATTATTTACGATTACGAATGGGTTCCTTCATTGAACATTTCATTAAATTTTGTAGCGGATGGTTTATCCCTTTTATTTGGCTTAATCATCACTGGAATTGGAGCACTTGTTTATTTTTACTCCTCATACTACTTAAAGAAAAGCGAAAAACTGTTGCGATTTTATGCACTTTTAAGTGTGTTTATGGCTGCGATGCTTGGCTTGGTCTTTTCCAATAATATTTTGCTGACCTTTATTTTTTGGGAAATGACAAGTATCTCCTCATTTTTCTTAATTGGTTTTAACAATGAAGATATAAAGTCTCGGAAATCAGCGATGACAGCACTTACTATTACGGGGATTGGCGGTTTGTTCCTTCTCGGATTTGCTATTCTTTTAGGTAATTATGCAGGAACTTACGAAATTTTAGCACTCAAAGAGCAAAATCAAATTTTTTCAGATGGCTGGATTGGTGGGATGGCGTTGGCATTTATTCTTATTGCGGCATTTACAAAGTCTGCTCAATTTCCACTCCATTTCTGGTTGCCTGGCGCTATGAAAGCTCCAACTCCTGTTTCCACTTATCTACATTCTGCAACTATGGTAAAAGCGGGGGTTTTTCTTTTACTTCGTTTTTCTCCTCATTTTCAAGACAATTCACTTTGGAGTCCTTTATTGTTGACTTTTGGAGGACTAACCATGGTTTATTCTGCCTTTCACATTTTATTTAGAACGGATTTAAAAAGTATCTTGGCTTATTCTACTATTTCTGCATTAGGAGTTTTGGTCTTTCTAACAGGAATTGGCACGAATACGGCAATTACCGCTGCTTTAATTTTTCTTGTAGTTCATGCCTTGTACAAAGCAAGTTTATTCTTAATCACTGGAATTATAGACCACCAAACAGGCACACGAGATATTACTAAACTCAAAGGATTAAAATCGAAGATGATGCCTGTTGCCATTGCTGGTGGCATCGTTGCGCTATCAAGTGCTGGCCTTCCTCCATTAGTTGGCTTTATTGGAAAAGACTTGATTTATGAAGCGAGTCTTCACGCAAATAACAATGAATTGCTATTAACGATAGTTGCTATTTTTACTAATGTGCTTTTGGTTTATGCAGGATTCCTAGTTGGAATAAAGCCTTTTTGGGGTAAACTTCCAGCTTCCTTAGAGGATGTAAAGGCACCTAGCTATAAGTTGTTTATTCCTCCACTAATACTTGCTGCGCTTAGTATTTTATTTGGCTTATTTCCAGCATTCGTCTCTGAAAACTACGTTTATACATTGGTGAAAAACACGTTTGATGATGTGATAAAAGTTAAACTATGGCATGGTTTCAATCTTATTTTTCTACTTAGCATTATTACTTTATTGCTTGGAACGATTCTATTTTTAATTTGGAAACCAAATGTAACTAAAGAAGCTTGGATTAAACGCTTAAATAAAATTTCACCTCAGGAGTTATTGGAGGGCTTAATGCGTATTTTCCAATCTGTGAGTTTATTCATTACAGAAAAAATACAAAATGGATATTTGCGGAAGTACGTTTTTGTATTAGTTCTTGTTATCGCAGCTGCATTTGCCTATCACGTTTTCACTACTCCGTTTAAATTTATGGATTTAAAGCAATTAAACAATTTAACAATCAACGATATTGTTGTTGTGTCTATCATGTTTGTTGCGATATTATTCACTGTTTTTAGTAAATCGAGGTTAGCTGCCATTGCAGGACTTGGAATCGTGGGATATGCTATGTGTTTTATCTTTGTTTATTACAGCGCCCCCGATTTAGCTATGACTCAGTTTACCATTGATACACTCACCGTAATTTTATTTGTACTAGTGCTTTATCGCTTGCCGAGATACTTAAACATGTCAAATTACACCATGCGAATTCGTGATGGTATTGTTGCGCTTGGATTAGGCGCAATGATTACCATGGTTCTTTTGAAAGTCATGCACGAAACGCCTTCAAAAGAAATTAGTGAGTTTTATGCTGATAATTCGTATATTTTAGCAAAAGGAAAAAATATTGTAAATGTTATATTAGTTGACTTCAGAGGCTTTGATACATTGGTAGAAATTGTTGTACTTTCTATTGCTGCTATCGGTGTTTTTGGATTGTTGAAGTTGCATATTAAGAGGAATGAGAAGTAGAGAAGATTTTAAGACGGTAGGATGTTAGATATTAGACGTTAGCATCTCGATAAACTCGATGACCAACAATAGACGTTAGAGGTTTTGAGTAGTTGAGTTAATGGAGACCGAGTGATTTTAACCGTAACAACGTGAAGCGTTAAAAGAGCGCTGCTTCGAGCTTGTCGAGAAGTATCGAGGGCGGAATGGAGATTTTAAGATTTTAAGACGTTAGTCATTAGATGTTAGATATAATCCTTAGCGGTATATACCACGCTCTGCTTGTCCGCGGATTTAAAGGCAAGCATATTAATGAACTAGGTGACCAACATTAAGAGGTTAGATATAAATATTAAAAAGAAAAATGAAAAGTGTTATTTTAAAAACTGCGTCGTCGTATTTGCTGCCTTTGTTGTTGCTTTTTTCGGTTTTTGTGCTTTTAAGAGGGCATTATTTACCAGGAGGTGGCTTTATAGGTGGATTAATTGCAGCCATTGCATTTGTTCTTCATGCTTTTGCAAATGGATTGAAAAATACACGCTTTTTAATTCGTATTCACCCAGGTTTTCTTATTCCAGTTGGATTATTAATCGCATTAATTAGTGCCACAGTTCCAATCTTTGCTGACTTACCAGTCATGACAGGACTTTGGTTTCCTGAACCAGTATCCGTAGTTGGAATGATTGGCAGTGCATTATTTTTTGATATTGGCGTTTTTCTTGTTGTTATTGGCGCATCACTAACTATCATGTTCACTATTTCAGAATCGGCATAAAAAATGGAAATATTACTAGCAATCATTACAGGTTTTTTATACGCCGCGGGAATCTACCTCATCTTGAGAAGAAGTCTCGTAAAACTAATTATCGGATTAGTTTTATTGGGGAATGGAGTCAACCTTTTACTTTTTCTAACTGGCGGGCTTTCTAAAGGTAAACCACCAATTATTCCCGAGGATGCAAAAGTGATTTCTGAAATTTATTCTGACCCCGTTCCGCAAGCTTTAGTGCTGACAGCAATTGTAATCAGCTTTGGACTTCAATCTTTTGCCATTATTCTGATTAAAAGAGCTTATAAGCTTCTAAAAACTGACGATTTGGATACTTTAAACGAAACTGACTCCATTTAAAAATGCAACACATCATCACATATCCGATTTTATTTCAAGCATTTGTTGCTGTCTTATTGCTGTTTTTTTGGCAGAAGGTAAAAATCCAACGATGGATTAGCATTATTGGTAGTGCAATTGCTGTAATCATTTCTTTTTCGCTATTTTTCCATGTTTGGGAAAATGGAATTATTTCCATTCAAATGGGGAACTGGGCAGCACCTTTTGGAATTACCCTCATAGCTGATTCGCTTGCTGTTACAATGGTTGTACTTGCTTCAATAGTTGGCTTTGCTGTTTCACTTTTTTCTACCAGAGGAATAGTTGCTTCTAGAATAAAATTTGGCTATTACCCCATATTACATTTTATGATAATGGGCTTATCTGGAGCGTTTTTAACAGGTGATATCTTCAACTTATATGTTTGGTTTGAAGTGATCATTATTAGCTCATTTGTTCTCTTGACCATCGGTGGTAAAAAAGCTCAAGTGGAAGGCGCTGTTAAATACTTTACGCTAAACATGTTAGCATCAGTAGTATTTCTTACAGCCATTGCTTTATTGTACGGAACTACAGGCACACTCAATATGGCTGAATTAGCTCAAATAATTCCATTGGTGGAAAATCAAGGACTCATTGAAATAATTGCCATTATTTTCTTAATTGCTTTTGGTGTGAAATCTGGTGTATTCCCTCTGTTTACATGGCTTCCCGCGGCATACCACACACCACCAGCAGCAGTATCTTCACTTTTTGGAGGCTTGTTAACGAAGTTAGGGGTTTACGCCATGCTGCGTGTTTTCACTTTGTTATTCTCCATGAGTGCATTTAACTTTGACTGGATCATTTTCATTGCAGTTCTTACTATTATTTCTGGAGCGATGGGCGCACTTGTTCAAAAAGACTTAATCAAAATGTTTTCTTATTTGATAATTTGCCATATTGGTTTTATGCTATCCGGTCTTGGCATGGGTTCAGAAATTGCAATTACGGGTGCTGTCTTTTATATGATTCATGACATAATTGTAAAGTCTAATTTGTTTCTTGTTGGTGGAATTTTACACCGTATAACTGGTTCAACACGAATAGCAAACATGGGGGGAATTATGAAAGATTATCCAATGCTGACCTTGTTATTTTTAATCCCTTTGTTTTCTTTAGTTGGTGTTCCTCCCTTCTCTGGTTTTTGGCCAAAAATCTCCTTAATTTCGGCAAGTTTACTCACTGAAAATTATTGGGTTTTAGGAAGTATTATTTTTGGTAGTGTAATTACATTGGTAGTCGTTGCTAAAATTATTCTGGAAGTTTTTGCAAAAAATCTTCCGAAACGACCTGCGCTTAAATCATTTAAATATTTTACTAATTTTTCCAATCTTGAAAAAAGGGTGCTCATCTATCCTATTGTGTTTTTAGCATTAATTAGTTTAGTTATTGGTTTTGGAGCTGAACCCATTCAACAATTATCCGAAAAAGTAGCTTTTGAATTAACGCACCCCGAGGTATATATTGAAACTGTTTTTCCCAAATCAAAATAAAGAACTATGAAAATTCAATTTTTATTAAATCTGATTTTGACCATCGTTTGGGTTTTCCTTACGGGGAGCATGGCTTTTGCTAATTTCGTTTTTGGCTTTGTATTGAGTTTTATTGTACTTTGGATAATTAGTAGAAAACAAGAAAACCGAAAGTATTTCGTTGTAATACCGCAAATCATTGCTTTCTTTTTTTATTTTATATGGGAATTATTAAAAGCAAATATGCAAGTAGCCGCTGATGTGGTAACGCCAAAGTTTTATATGCAACCAGGAATAGTGGCCGTCCCTTTGGATGCTAAAACGGATTTAGAAATTACTTTACTGGCAAATTTGATTTCTTTGACGCCTGGTTCATTGAGTATTGATGTATCTGACGACAAGAAAACGCTTTACGTTCATGCGATGTATATCAATAGCAAAGAAGAGTTTGTGGATGAAATTAAAAACGGATTTGAAAAACGATTACTAAGAATTTTACGATGAGTGTTTACGACTTTTTATATTATTTCATTTTACCCATTTTAAGCTTTTCTGGCTTATTGGTGTTTGTCCGTTTTTTGAAAGGACCACGACTTTCCGATAGAGTTATTGCCTTAGATTTGCTTATAACTATTGGAATTGGTATCATTGCTATTTACAGTGTCATAAGTAATAGACCAACTTTTTTGGACATCGCTATGATTCTGGCATTAATTGCCTTTTTGGGTACCGTGGCTTTCGCTTATTATTTAGAAAAAAGAAGTAAAAATGAGTAACATAATTTTGATTTTCCTTGTCTCGGTTGGAGCCATTTTTATCCTGCTCGCAGCGATTGGCTTGGTCCGTATGCCAGATTTGTATCTACGAATATCTGTAACTACAAAAGCGGCTACTCTCGGAGTTGGTCTTTTACTCGTTGGAACAGCCATTTATTTTAATGAATTATCCATCACAACTAGAGCAATAGCCATTTTATTTTTCCTTTTTCTTACTGCGCCTATTGGAGCGCATCTCATTGGTCGTGCCTCTTATTTTATTGGCTTACCCATGTGGAAAGGTTCAGTTTTAGATGAACTTGAAGGGAAATATGAAAAAAAAACACATGAACTAGCAAGTGAAGAAGCAGCTAGTGAAAATGATGAAAATATTAACGGTAACGAAGAGAATAATAAAGTATGAAATTCGTAAACCCTCAATTTCTCTGGGCATTTTTGTTATTGGCAATTCCGATTATTGTTCATCTGTTTCATTTTAAACGCTACAAGACAATTTATTTTTCGAGTATCCAGTTTTTAAAAGCTGTTTCAGAAGAAAGCAAGTCAACACAAAAATTGAAACATTGGCTTATCCTTCTTTCGCGTTTATTGGCTTTTTCAGCTTTGATTTTAGCTTTTGCTCAACCCTATATTCCATCTTCAGAAGAACAACTAAAAGGCAGACAAACTGCTATGGTTTTTTACCTCGATAATTCCTTTTCTATGTCGGCAAAAGGAGCTTCTGGAAACTTATTGCAACAAGGAAAAGAGGTAATTCGAAATTTTGCAGAGAAAGCTCCGTTAAGTACCAATTTCATGCTCGTCACGAATGAGTTAAATAGTAGTGAACTGCGTTTAATTACTAAAAATGAATTACTAGACCGATTGGATGAAATTGATTTCTCGCCAGTTTCTGTTGACTTAGGAAATCCGCTGCAAAGTATTTCTAACTACATGCAGCAAAAAGGCATAGAAGGCACTGTTCAGAAAATTGTTCTCAGTGATTTTCAAACAAATAGTGCCTCATTAAATGATTGGGAGGCAGATTCTACTGTACTCTACTACCCTATTCAGTTACAATCACAGCTAGAAGGGAATTTATACATTGATTCTGTTTGGTTTGAAACACCAATTCGAAAAATAAATCGTCCAAATCGTTTGATGGTGCGTGTTGTAAATACTTATACTGAAAATTTACAAAACATCCCTGTTGAACTGAAGGTTGGCTCATTTAATCGAAAATCAATAATAGACATTCCCGCTCAAGCTTCGACAGTTACTTCCTTCACTTATACTGATAACAAAGTCGGAACGATTGAAGGAAAAGTAGAAGTAAGCGACGAACATTTATTCTTTGATGATGTGTTCTATTTCGCATATGACATCAAAGAAAATTGCACGGTTTTAATTGTTGAGGAACCTATTCTAAAACCATATCATAACGCACCACAACGTGTTTATCAAACCGATGATTTCTATAAAATAAACAAGATTTCTATTCAACAATTAACACTGGAAGATACAAGAAATGCTGATTACATAGTACTCAATGGACTTCTCTCTATTTCATCGGGAATTCAATCACTTTTAGAAGAATTCGTAAATAATGGCGGAGGACTTTTAATTATTCCCGATGAAAAGATTGAAATTGCTGAATACAATGCGTTATTTCAGCGCTTAGAAATGCCAAGAATTGGAGGGTTTAGTGAAAATACTTTACGTATTACGCAGTTAAACTACGAAGATGATTTCTTTGAAGGAGTATTTGAAAAACGAGATAAAGGCATTTCACTTTCATTAATTAATGCACTATTTAAAAGTGATTTTTCTGCTGCAAATGCTATTAAATTACTCGCTTTAGAGAATCAAGATGCTATTTTTGCTCGTCACGGTGGAGAGAAAAATGTTTTTGTATTCTATGCCGGAACAGCTTCAAATTTCGGCACTATTTCCAGTCATGCTATTTTTAGTGCGTTGCTTTTACGTTCTGCGGAATTAAGTTCAAGTAACAATGTGATTTTTGCAAATTTAGGAACATCGAAGCCTTACGCTATTGAACTTCCTTCAAATCAAGAAGGCGCTATTCGATTAAAACAAGAAGACTTTTCAATTATTCCGCCTGCTATGCGAAAAGGCAAGAAAATGTATATTTCGTTAGACGAAACAGAATTGCTAAAAATGCTACATGCAGGGTTTTACAACTTAGAATGGAAAGAAGAGCATCTTGGTGTCATTGCACTGAATTACAACAGGAAAGAATCAAAAACCGGAAGTTTAGATTCAAAAGAAATAGAGACAGCATTCAAAGAAAGTGGTGCTAAGTTTGTTCAGTCCATAGCGTTTGATGACACTTCACCCGTTGAACAATTATCCCTAGAAAAACCAAATGAATACTGGAGAATTCTATTAATTTTGGCATTGGTTTTCTTGATTATTGAAATGTTGCTTACCAAACTTTGGAAACAACAAAACATCAAGAAATTCTAAAGTACTCAAAAGGAATGTTATAACACATGAAAATAGTATTAAAACAGGTTACCATTTTAGATAGACAATCCTCCCATTTTGGAGAAACGAAAGATATTTTAATTGAAGACGGAGTTATTTCTAAAATTTCTTCCTCCATTAATGAAAATGAAACTACCATTTTGAGTGGAAATAACTGGTGCGTCTCCCAAGGATGGGTAGATTTAAGAGCACATTTCTGTGACCCAGGTGAAGAGCATAAGGAAACCATTGAAACGGGATTAAACGCAGCTGCTTTTGGAGGATTTACGCATGTTTGTACTGTTCCTTCAACGCTTCCAGTAGTAGATAACAAAAGTCAGGTTTTATATCAACTGAACCAAAGCAAGTTTCATCCTACAGAAATTCACCCAATTGGTGCTATTACCAAAGGTTGTAAAGGGGAAAGTTTAGCAGAAATGTATGATATGTACCAATCTGGTGTTCGATTATTTAGCGACGATGAAAAAGCTCTCCAATCCGGTATAGCCTATCGAGCATTGATGTACATAAAAAATTTTGGTGGGAGAATTATTAGTTTTCCAAAAGATGAAGGTATAGCAGCTGGAGGAATGGTAAACGAAGGTGTTGCTTCCACACGAACTGGAATAAAAGCAAATGCAGCTATTTCAGAAACAATTCCGCTTTACAGAGATTTAGAACTATTAGAATATACAGCTAGTGCACTTCACGTTACAGGAATTTCTGCTGCTGAAAGTGTTGAAATGATTCAAAAAGCAAAAGAAAAAGGAATGGATGTAACATGTGATGTTTCTCTTCACCACTTACTTTTTGATGAGCATTCTGTATTAGGTTTCGACAGTAATTTCAAAGTGCTTCCTCCTTATCGTTCGGAAAAAGATAAAAAAGCACTCGTTAAGGGTTGGCTTGATGGCACTATCGATTGCGTAGTTTCCAATCACCGACCACACGATAAAGAAGAAAAAGATGTCGAATTCGACCATGCAGCTCATGGAAATATTGCGCTGCAAACTGTTTTTAGTGCGTTGAATAGCGTTGTCGATTCAAAGGATAAGCAACATATTATTGATACGCTTTCTTTAAATAATCGGAAAGTTGCAGAAATATCCAATTACCCAATTGAAGAAGGAAGTTTAGCAGATTTAACCTTGTTTGACTGGGAGAAAGAATGGACATTCAACGATGAAATGATAGAATCTAAAACGAAAAACTCACCTTTTCTTAATCAAAAAATGAAAGGTTTTGTGAATGGTATTATACATCGTGGTAAAATGATGATTAACGATAAATAATTTTTGTTTTGAGTAAAAAACGAGATTTCTTAAAACAATTTTTCAAGCAAAAGAAAAAAATCGGTGCTGTTAGCCCAAGTTCCCGTTTTTTAGCTTCAAAAATGCTTGAAAATATTGATTTTAATAACTGTAAAGTTATAGTAGAACTTGGACCAGGTACAGGAGTTTTTACACGAAAGATAATTCAAAACATGGCAGACGATGCTAAATTATTTGTTTTTGAACTACATGAACCATTTTACTTGCAACTTAAGAAAGAGTTTCAAAATGATAAAAGAGTAGAGATTATTTTAGACAGCGCAGAAAACATTGGAGAACATCTAAAATCACATTCCATCAATCAAGCTGATGTGGTATTATCATCTTTACCGTTGGCAAATTTCAATAAAGATTTGGTTAAAAGTATTCTAAACTCAATTTACGATTACCTGTCTATGAATGGGATGTTTATTCAATTTCAATATTCTTTGCGCTCGAAAAAACAAGTTGATGAAATTTTTGATGATACAAAACTTTCTTTTACTCCTCGAAATCTTCCACCAGCTTTTGTTTACACCTGCATAAAAAAGTAGGTCCACCGTGTGAGTGAACCTACTCTAGAGAACATTAGTAGTAGTGAAAATCATAATGTCTTTATAGCAAGACGTAGTATTTATTGATTGAGTTGCCTTGCTATTGTTTTTTTTTTACAGATTTGAGTAATTACCTATCTTCGATACACAAACAAATATGAAATTTTGCCATCCTGAGTTCTCGGAGCATTGGAAGAATAGTTAAATCGAGATAAAAGAGCGTATTTTTCTGCTTGGCGAATCATACAATAATTGGCGTTTGTACTCTCTTCTGGTATGTATTTTGCGCTAACAACATCACCATTATTATTCACTCGAATGGTAACCACCACCTTGCCTTCTACATTTCCACAAGTGTAACCAGGATTTCTAACATGCCAGTCATTGTTATTTAGAGGAAAACGATTGTCCAACTCAAAACTGACCATGGTTTCTCCACTAAATCGCTTTTCACTTCCTAGCTGGTTCGTTGATGTTTGCTCGGTCGCTTCATCTCTTTTATTATCGTTTTGAATTGCATCAAAATTAGAAGTGTTATCTGTTTGGTCCTCTTTTCTACCTTCTTGCAACTGCTGAATAACCTGAGATTCGAACTCTTTGATATTTTGATATGCATCACCTTCATACGAAGTATAACGCTCGTTAATGTCTGAAGAACTCTCCCTTGTATCGCCACTTCTAGAAACAGCGCTTGAAACATCTTCCAATTCGAAATCTTCAAATAATACTTCCCCATCAAAAATAATCTCTTCTGGCAAAATAATATTATCAGGAGCTTCTATATTTTTACCTCTAAAACTCCACGGCTCATAAACTACAAGCTCCTCATAAGTGGTCACTTGAAAATAAATAAAAAGCCCAACATGAACAATCAGCGTTGCGATTATTCCGTATTTATGCTTTTCTATAAAATCAAGTAATTGATTCATAATTAAAATGCCGGAGCAATTATTTTACCAGTTTTTGCGTTAAAATATATCACTTCATCAGAAGATTCTAATTGCAGTAAATCTTCTTGAACCCAATTTATCCTAGAAAATTTAAACGCTGTTATTTGTGTGCCATTGGTTGCAAATACTGCGAATAAACTGTTTTGCTTCACTTGAATCAAATCATTATTCAACAACCTAATGTATTCATATTCTATGGGTAAAACCAATTCGCCTTCTCTGTTTATCCAACCCATTTTTTCATCCATTTGAACAGCTGCATATTCGTTTTCAAAACTGTATGCGTAATCGTAAATATAACGAATTTGTAATCTTGCATTGGTGTCAGCATAACCCCATTTATTACCTCTTGTTACAGGGGTGAGAAAATTGTAATGACCAATATTTGTGAAAAGTGTTGGAAATACGCGCTTCCCTTCAGCATTTATAAGTCCAAACTTGCCATCTTTTGCAATTCTAGCATGACCATTCATAAATTGTGCAAACTGGAAGAAATTAGGATAAACTTTCCATTCCGTCGGTATTACTTGATTACCTAAACTATCAATGTATCCAAATTTACCATCTAACTCTACAATGGCTCTGTTTTCTTGCAGTACTCCAATTCTATCGACAGATTTTACAAGCAACATGCTATCCGACCCAATGCGAATAAGATTTGCTGAATCTCGAAATTCTATAACGTAAATGGAGTCTGAAAAAATGCGCAAATTTCCATTTGTTGATACAATTTCAAAACTTCCATCCAGTCTAATAAACCCAACCGAATCACCTGAAATGACTTTCGCTGTACCATTGGAAAAAGCAAATGCTTCATCAAAATTTCGGTCAAATAATTTTTCGCCATTGATGTTGTAATAGGAATACATTCCATCTTTATATGCAAATGTTATTCCCTGAGAAATATTACCAATATCTTCATATTCCAATGGTAAAATGTAATTCCCAATTCTATCAATCCAGCCAAAATAGCCATCTTTTTCCACAACTGCTCTTCCATCCTGAAAATCTTGCCCATCATCAAATTGAAAAGGAATCATAATTTCTCCTGATTTTGTAATATATCCAACTTTTCCCTTTCGCGATACTGCTGCAAGTCCATTGCTAAAAATACCTGCATAGTCAAATTTTGCACCTATTACTATCCTTCCATCTTCATCCATAAAACCAAAATTATCTCCACGTTTGAAGGGAAGTAGCTGTTTTTCAACCATCTTTAAATCTTCATCAATTTTATTCAAAAATGGAAAATCAGGATATTTTTCTATAAAATTTGTAATCGACTCTTTGGAATAATCTGAAATGGAAAGTTTGTACAAAAAACTCCATGCTTCATTAACATTAGGATTATTTGGATAGTTACGAATAAAATAATCAAGTGTAGAAATAGATTGTTGTTCAGTAACTTGTTCATAAATCTGATTGTGTGCCTTATACACATGTGGATTGTCGGGATACTGAGCAATAAACGTTTCAAAAGAACGCAGGGATTGGTCAGCGGTTGTTTCTTTAAATTGAGCCCACTCCAACGCTTTTATTATTTCAGCGTCAAATCTACTTCCTTTGTAATAACGAAGAAAAAATTCAAAATCACTGGATTTACCTCTTGCAATAGCTTGATGAAAAGCAAGGTCCTCACGATAATACATGGCAGAATCAACTAATGGAGACCATGGATGTCTTGCCATAAAATTAACATAGGCATCAATGGTATTTTTTTGTCTTGCTTTTTCAAAATAAACTTCGCTAATTGCATTTCGGTGATTAATTAAACGTCGTTCGGAAAAACCTGCTATTCTGCGCAACTTTTCTGCTCTTCTTGGCCGCATTTCATGAAATTTCTCTAAGGATTTTAAACTGTAATGATATGCTAATTCCAAATCATGGAAAGGATTATCATTTCTAAAATAAATCACACTCAAACCATAAGCTGCTGCTGAAGTATGACGTTTAAAGGTGCGCTCAAACAACCGTTTAGCTTTGAAATAATTGTATTCTTGAAGTGCTTCAAATCCTCTATCAATTCGGCTTGCTATTGCTGGATTGCTAAAACTAATTGTGCAAAACAGCCAAATGGAAAAAAGTCCAATTTTAAAAAATCTATTTTCTTTGAATTGCAATTTAGTCATTTTTTAGAGACCTTAAATTTGAAAGATGTTTCTTCATACCGAAAGAAACTCTTTTATTATTAATTTGAAACAATCGAAGTCTTAATTATTCTTAATTTTCTCCCAAGTTGCGTAAAGCTTTTCCTGAGTTGGTCTTCCTTCTTCTGCCGCTCTTAAAGGCTCGCATGGTCGCAACGATTCCCTACATTCTTTTGGAAGTTTTTGATACAAAGCAGTACCTTTTGTTTTCCAAGCTATCATCTCATCGGATACTTCTTTTATGATTTTCGCTGGGTTTCCGACCACTAAACTTCTTCTTGGAATATGCATTTTAGCTGGTACAAAGCTCAAAGCACCAATGATACACTCCTCGTCGATAATCGCATCGTCCATTATTACACTATTCATGCCTATTAAACTATTTCGACCAATTATTCCACCATGAATAATTGCACCATGACCAATATGAGCTGATTCATGCAGCTCTACTGTTGTTCCTGGAAACATGTGAATAGTGCAATTTTCTTGAACATTACACCCATCGGCAATTCTTATTTCTCCCCAATCACCGCGAATGGCTGCGCCTGGACCGATATAAACATCTTCACCAATAAAAACATTTCCTGTTACTGTAGCATTAGGATGAATAAAGGCAGATTTTGCAATAACCGGTTTAAAACCATTAAATTCAAAGATGTTGGACATAAGAACTATTATTTCGTAATATTAAAACAAAATTACTACTTGTTTAGTTAATATTGTTAAATAAACTAACTTTGTAGAAAGCATTGCGGCTTGCTGCATGTATTAAATTGCTGAAAAACATGAATGTATCGACAAAATATTTATTCATTTTTATACTTATATTCTCTGGTCAATATAGTATTTCTCAGTACAGTCTTGGAGGGGGAATTACTGCGATGAGCGGTTTTGACGATAGCCCTACTTTTGTTGGTGTCAATGGTTTTTATGAAGCTCCACGAAACGAACTACAGACTTTTTTCATTAGAGCTGGATTATTTTTACCAAAGCGTTTCTTTGATGAAACTAATGTAGAAGCTATTGATTTCGATAACCCTCCTACTCCATTTGTCAAAACAGTGGATTTACAAAGAAGAACCACACTAATAACTTTAGACGGTGGAAATCGAATGTATCTTTATAATACTTACGATGCTGGACTAGCACTATATGGTGGAATTAACTTAAAAGGACTTCTTGCTACTTATTCTGAAAGATTAGGCGAATACGACGAAACTTTATACCAACCTTCTGATGGAGTGATGCCGAGGTCAACATCTTTACTACTCAGTTTTGGAGGCAATATTGGTGTAAAATACCAACTCCCCTATCGAGGTGCACTAGTATTTGACATTGGTCTTGATTTAATTCGCAGAATGCACGACCCTGCATTTATCCTTGGTAACGAAATAGCGCCTTTATCCTACACGATTAATATTGGATATCGTTTTGATTGGTTTTAGTTAAGTTTTTAGTCTCCAATTTCTTTTAAATGTTCTTTTTTGTTGGGTTTAAATCGATCTTAAAATAGTCTTAAAAAAGATAAGCCCACTTATTCATGCATTTAATTTTGAAGCTATTTTAGGCACAAGACACGAAGGAATATAAGTATATTTCGAGGGGCTTGTAACGACAAATAGGTCAAAATTAAATCAAAATCTGATAAAAGAAGTGTCTAAAAAAGTGGGATGCTTTAAAATACCATATTTACATTTAAAATACTTTATTTCAATGTGTTATTTTATTAAAGATGTCAAATTGGTAAATAATGTGGGATAAAATTGCTCTTAAATAGTACTCAGCCTTCTGCAAATGTGTTATTTTTGAGAAACCGTAAGAATGAAATACATAGTTGTTTTCTTAATTTTTATGACTTCATGCAGCTCTTGGAAGAAAATAGAGCTAGATAATTACCTACAAAAAAGCAACTGTTTTCAACAACAAGATTATGATTATACGCTTGAGGATTTACCAATACCTATTCATGAGTTGGAATTGGACAGCATGTTGCTAAACAACTTTTCCTTTAACAGTTTAAACATTGCTCATTCATTTGGTTTTTTGGGTGAAATAGAAAATTATCTTCAGATACTTATCACCGAGGAATCTCCAAATTTATCCGCTGTTGAACTTCAATTAAAAAAGCTAGAACTACGTCAAAAATTAAATCATTACATTAATATGGCTAGTATTGATGTTTCTGCGATTGCCTCTGAAATGGATTGTGAAGAAGAACGAGCAGATCAAATTGCTTCGTATTTAGCTAGAAAAGATGCAAAAGCAGAAAATAGATTAACCGTTTCCGCAATTATTTCCGGTGCTATTGGTACAATTGGTGCTGCAATCATTGTATTGAACGACCCTGAAGATAATCGCGTTGAGTATTTTGGCATTGGTGTTGGAATAACGGAAGTGCTTTTTGGTACACTGCTATTAACCAATGAGCGAAAAGTTTATATTTATCATGAAAGAAATGCGCTTCGGGAGTTATGGGAAGGGCAAACAATTTCATCAATTTTTCCTCCTCCTATTTGGTACTATTTGAACTATTATAATCCAAATAATTTTGAGGAGGATTCGAAACGAAACATCATTCTTGAAAAATGGATGAAGTTTGGGCAAATCTCTGAATCAAAAGAAAAGAAAAAAGATGAACTGATAGCCTTGTATTTTAAAGATGGAGGTTATTATAATTCGATTCAATTGGAAAACAGAGCTAATATGCATGATCAAATTGAATCACAAATTAATTTAATGAAACAACAGCTCAAATCTTTGGCATTAGAATTGGACATATTTGAAAAAAAATTAAACGTAGAATAATGAAAAGTATCTCCTTAATTATAGTATTATTTTTGATGAGTGCTAGCTTTACGACACTTCATGCCCAACGGTTAGAAAAATCAGAAGTACCTGAAAATGTGCAAAAAGCATTTAAAAAAAATCATCCTGGAGCTTTTCCGTATGATTGGAAATACGCTAAGAAAAAAAAGACCTACAAAGCATACTATATTTCCAATGGAATGAAATTCAAATCATACTTTATAACTAATGGTGATTGGATGAATGCAAAAACAAAATTAGATAAGACCGAAATTCCACAGACTATTTGGGAGCACTACAGTAAGTCCGAATGGGTTGATTGGAAAATTTCCAAAACTCAATTGCGACTTACCCCTGACTGCGGAAAGATTTATATAATTAATGTAAAAAAGGGAAAGAAAAGTACAAAGGAAAAGGTTAAGCTTTACTATGATGAAAATGGTAAATTCATGAAGAATACCCATAAGAAATATTAGACATCAAAAAATGAAACGATTTCATTCACTACTTATTATATTATTTTTCTCGTTTTTTAGCTATGGTCAAAAATTAGAAAAAATCGCATTCCTTCCTATGGAGTTGGAAGAAGCGTCGGGTATGACTTATATCGAAAATATTGGGTTATTTATTTTAGAAGATTCTAAAAAACCTTTCCTTTATAAAGTAGATGAAAAGACTGGAAAAATATTACAAGTAATTAAGGTAGAAGATGTTAAACTCAAAGACAAAGAATCACTTACCGCAGACAAAAACTTTTTATACCTTGGTGACATTGGAGATAATGAAGGAAAAAGAAAACATATACAAATTATAAAAATCCCAATTGATAAACTAAAAAGTAAAGCTGATACCATATTCTTGAAAGGCGAGCGCCTTAAAATTTACTTCGATAAAGTTTACAACAACACCAAAAAAAAGGATAATATCTACGATTTTGAAGCGATGGTTGCTTATCAAGATTCTATCTATTTATTTTCTAAACAACGTAAGGATAAGAAGTCACGTTGTTTTGTTGTTGCCAATAACCTTAAAGAACAAGAAGCGAACTATTTATTTACAATAAAAGCAGATGGTTTAATAACCGGGGCAACCCTATCTTTCGATAAGAAAACTTTGGTTTTACTTGGTTATCAGCGTAAAAAACGATTGCCTTTCATACTTTCTATTGATGATTGGAGAAATGTTTCAATGCATGACCAAAATACAAAAAGAATTATACTGTCTCACAAGGACATTGCGTTTCAACTCGAAGCAATTACATTTATTTCCAATTCTACGCTGCTTTTGGCAAATGAATGGACAAAGTATATGTCACAAGGGATTTTTAAAATAGAAAATAACTAGGTGATTAAACATTTCTTATTCATTTTACCAATAAAATAAAGCGTACTTTTGCCGCGCCAATTGGGTGAATTAATGGGATACAGTAAAAACTTCTGGGCACTCACTTTTGCGATGTTTCTTTTTATGACATCGTTTAATCTTATCATTCCAGAGTTAAACGACTACATTACAGCCTTAGATGGTGCTAACTACAAAGGACTCATCATCTCGCTTTTCACCATTACAGCGGCAGTTTCGAGGCCTTTTTCAGGGAAACTTGCGGACACTGTCGGGCGAAAAAGCACCATGTATGTTGGAACTATCGTTTGTGCGGGAGTGACGTTTTTGTACCCTTTGAGCGGCACGGTTTTATTCTTTCTTACGTTGCGTTTTTTGCACGGTTTCTCCACAGGTTTTTTACCCACTGGAGCAACAGCACTTATAACAGATATCCTTCCTAGTGATAAGCGTGGCGTTGGAATGGGAGTTTTCGGAACTGGTATTTCACTGGGAATTGGAGTTGGTCAGTTTCTTGGAACACCCACATCAAATATATTTGGTGTCAATGGAATGTTTATTGTTTCTGGTATCTTGGCATTAATTTCCATTTGGATTATTAGCACAGTAAAAGAAACCTTGCAATCACCTGTGCCATTTAAATGGTCTTTACTTAAACTTAAAAAAGACGAAATAATTGAAAAAGATGTTTTTCCAGCAGCAACAGTTATGTTTTTAACTGCTTCTTGCTCAGGAATCTTATTCGTACTTTCTCCTGATATTTCTGTTTTTCTAGGAATTGAAAATAAAGGTTGGTTTTTCTTCTTTTACGTTTTTTCGACGATATTAATTCGATTGACTGCTGGTAAAGTGTCTGACAAAATTGGCAGAAGACAAACGTTGTTAATCGGCACAAGTATTTTATTAATTAGCATGTTGATTATTGGATTTGCAAAAGACACCTTTTGGTTTACAATCTCTTCATTAATTTTTGGAGTAGCTACTGGTATAAATAGCCCTACACTATTTGCTTGGATGGCAGACCTATCCCCTGTTCATCGCAGAGGAATTGGCTCTGGAACACTTTTTATTGCTTTAGAATTAGGCATTCTTTTTGGTTCTGCAAGCACATTATTTATTTATGATAATACATTTGTATCCGTCGAGTATGTATTTATTTTTGCTGCCGTAATTTGTTCTTTTGCCTTAATTTATTTAATAGTTCATTTAATGTACAGCAAAACAAACGTGCGCTACCGTGAAGAAAAAGCTAATAGGCTAAATAGTAAGAATTGAAAAAAAACAACATCATACTAGTCGGTTTTATGGGAAGCGGAAAATCTACCCTTGGTAAAAAACTTGCCAATAAAATTGGTGTTACTTTTTATGATACAGACGATGTGTTAGAAGAAAAATTTGGCAAAAGTATTGCAGAATTCTTCAACGAATTTGGTGAAAAAGCATTTAGGGAAGAGGAAAAAAAAATAATTCAACGTATTGCTGACTTTAATGGTGTTATTGCTACTGGCGGAGGTCTTCCTTGTTTTGATGATAATATGTCGCAACTCAAACAAAATGGAACTGTTATCTATTTAAAGCGACCAGCGAAAGAATTGTTTCACAGGCTTGTAAATGCCAAAGAAGAACGCCCAAAAATAAAAGAACTAAATTCAGAAGAGCTAATGATTTATATCGAAGAATTACTTGCTGAAAGGGAACCATTTTACATGCAAGCAGACATAATAGCGGACCGTGAAAATCAAACTGTAGAAAGGTTACTAGAGACTTTGAAATAGCCAAGCCAACATCGGTTAATCTATAGGTTTAACCACAGTAATAATTATCTTACCTTGATGGTACTGAGGGAAATGCGTTCCAGGTTCAAACCTCCATTCAGAAATATGTTTTCTTGCACTAATCTGAGTTGGCGTACTCTTGATAGTAGTTTCCTGTTGATTTACCTTAAAACCAGTAATTACACCCAGTGGATTTACCGAAATATCAAAAACTACTTTACCAGTATGATTACCTTCAATGACAAAAGGACCAGATTTTTTTAATTCACGTCCATCCTGAACTACATCTCCAGAAAGTTGGGCATTTAAAGAAATTGAAATAAACAATGTGCAAAAAGCAATAAAAATCTTCATAAATCAAATTTTAGCGAAAGATAATCAATTATTGTTCCAATTCTTCTTTCGACTTGATTCTTGAAAAACAAAACGCTAATTCCGTTCCAATTTGAAATAACCTTTCTTTGTAATAATTCACAGCATCTTCCTGATTATCATAAATTTTAGGGTCTTCATAAGCAAGACTAAAACGAATATTAGCACCAGATAAAAATGGACAATTTTCATTGGCATCCGAACACACCATAACCGCTATAAAATTTTCCTTTGGAAGCGATTCATCGAAGATTGTTTTTGAAAAACATTTAATGCTTTGCTTCTCATCCGCTGAATAACTCAAAACAAAAACAGGGTTAGAAGATTTGGAAGAATTTGTCTTTGCAACTAGATTAAAACCAATTGAAAGTATCGCTGCAATTGCATTTGAATGAAAACGCGTTGTTTCTGTTCCAGCAGAATATGAAGTAATGTCTAAACCAAAATGCTCAGCCATTATAGTTGCCATTAGTTGACCAAAATGACTTCTTCTTGAATTATGTGTACAAACGAAAACTAAATTGGATTTTCTGGTCTTCTTATAACTGTGCTCAATACTTTTTGCTAATTCCTCCAACTTTTGTTTTCGTTCAATTGAAATACTCGTAAAGTTTGATTTACATTCATTTACAAAATGTAACAATAATACATTCAACTGGCTACTTTCCATTTTTTTTCTTTTCTACTAATACCTGTGTTTATTTGCAAATTTCACCAAAGAAAGCATAACTGGGACCTCAATCAAAACACCTACGACTGTGGCTAGAGCTGCACCGCTATTGATGCCAAAAACCACAATTGCCACAGCAACAGCTAATTCAAAAAAGTTACTAGCCCCAATCATTGCCGCGGGAGCACAAACAGAATGTTTAAGCTTTAAATATTTCCCTGAAAACCAAGCCACAAAAAATATAAAATAGGTTTGAATCGTTAGTGGGATAGCAATCAACACAATAATTAATGGTTGTTGAATAATTTTATCCCCTTGAAATGCAAAAAGTAGAACCAAGGTTGTAAGGAGTGCAATCATTGAAAAAGGCTTCAACCGTGCTAAAAATATTTTTTCAAACCATTCTTTACCGTATTTCTTAATTAAAAAGACATGAGATAAATAACCAACGAACAAAGGAAAAGCAACGAAAATTAAAACAGATGTAATCAACGTATTATAAGGAATTCCAATTGATTTTTCGCTTACAATAGCGATATCAAAAAAGGAAAACAACGCTGCAATAATTGGAATGAATGCAACAAGTAAAATTATATCATTTACAGAAACTTGTACTAAAGTATAATTCGCATCTCCTTTTGTTAAATACGACCACACAAAAACCATTGCTGTGCAAGGTGCAGCTCCAAGCAAAATAGCGCCAGCTAGAAAATCCGTTGCCTGCTCGGGAGTTAACCAAGCTTGATACAACTGGAAAAAGAATAACCATGCAAAAAACGCCATGGTGAACGGTTTTATTAACCAATTCACAACAACGGTTAAACCCAAACCTTTCAAATTCGATGAAATATTCTTCAATGAAGAAAAATCAATTTGCACCATCATAGGATAAATCATTAACCAAACTAAAACTGCAACAGGAATATTTACATTGTACAGTTCTAATCTACTTATAACTTCAATAGAATCGCCGGCTAAACTCCCGAGCAGTATGCCCACTAGAATACAAATTGCAACCCAAAGACTTAAATACTTTTCAAATGTTCCCATTTCAATTATAATAATTCGTTTTTAACAACATCCACCTCCTGGAGTGCAATTTGTTTCAGCATTCTTTAACGCTGAGAGCTTCAATTTTGGTTTCTCTGTGGGAAAACCACATTTTTCCAATGCTAAACAAGCGGTTTTAGTATTCGTTAGTACAAATTTTCCATTTGTAAATGAAAGACCGTATTTTCCAATTGTTTCACCTTGAAACTCCACTTCAATTTCTTGATTTTGTAAAGCCAGTTTTTCTTTTCCAAGAGAAATGATCGATAATAACTTTTCAGGTTTTAACTCGTGGTCAAAATCATCTGCCACCCAAAGCTGAAAACTAATTTTTTCTTCCATTCGTTCCGTACCGCCACAGTCTATGAAATGATGTTTCACTTTTCCTATCTCTGTAATATGAAAATGGGAAGGTACAGGTCTTCCATCAGGCAGTTCAATCTCAATTTTTTGGCAGTTTTCCAACGCAATTTCGAATTCTTTTAATCTCATTTTACTTTTATTTATTATTTACTTTGTACTTATCAAAACTATCTATTCACAACAAATGGTTTTTGAGTTATCATATACAGTACTTAAAAACACTTCTAGATGCTTGAATTTTTCAGGATTTATACAATAACAAAGAGATGTTCCTTCAATAGTGCCTTGAATTACACCTACTTCTTTTAACACTTTTAAATGTTGAGAAATTGTAGCTTGAGCAAGTTTTAATTCTGATACAATTGAACCACAAACACACGAATTTTGAGTCATAAGAAATTGAAGAATGGCAATTCTTGCAGGATGCCCAAGTGCTTTAAATAAATTAGCTAATTCATTTTGCTTATCATCGAATAAATTGGTTTTTGTTATCCCCATATATTTGTTTATTGCAATATTACGATAATATTTTTATATCAAAACGTTAGCAAACATTTTTTTTCTAAAAAGTTGGAGGATATTAGCTTTTTAACATAGTAAAATTAAGGGGAGATTTTCAAATCAAGTCCCCTACTCTTTTCTAAAATACATGAGTATGGCAAAATAATACACCTACCTAACAAAAACCCATTCCTTCTCTGAGGATAACTGTTCATTGAAAGTATAACCATCAACATTGTAACCTTTCAAGTCCTCATGAGATGAATAATTCTGAGTTATAATGTCTCTTGCCATTGCACCTCTTGCATGTTTGGCATACATCATTACCACTTTATAGTCTCCATTTTTAAACTCTTTAAAAACTGGAGTGATAACCGTTATATTTTTCAAGTGCTTGGCAATAACTTTAAAATATTCATTTGAAGCAAGATTTACAAGCACCTCACCTTCTTTCATTTCGGAAAGTAAAGCTTTCGCAACCTTATCGCCCCAAAATTCATATAAATTTTTCACTTTTGGCGTAACCTGCCATTTTGTTCCCATTTCTAAACGATAAGGATACATTAAATCCAATGGTTTTAAAATACCATAAAGACCAGACAAAATCCGAAGCTTTTCTTGTGCGACTTTCCAATTTTCATTCGTAAAAGTTTCTACCTCCAACCCTTTATACACTTCACCAGTAAAAACAGTTGCCGATGGCTTAACATTTTCAGATAACTTAGTAGGTGCAACCCAATTAGAATAACGTTCGACATTTAAATCGGCCAAAGCAGGAGATAAATGCATTAAGTCTGCTAATTTTTTGGGAGAAAATTTTGCTAATTTTTTGGCTAACTGATCTGCTTCTTTTAAAAACGTAGGGATTGATACGTCTGGTGTATCAAATGAGCGTTCATAATCCAAAGACTTTGCAGGTGAAACTACTATTTTCATGGTATTTCCTTTTAGTGTAATCTCGCTTGAATCAAATTTATAAATTCTTTTCTCGTTGCGTCGTTTTTTAAAAATAAACCTGTAAATGCAGAAGAGGTAGTAGATGAATTCTGCTTCTCAACCCCTCGCATTTGCATACACATGTGACTACACTCTAAAACAACCGCTACGCCCTTTGGTTCAAGTGTACGTTGAATACAGTCTCGTATTTCAAGTGTCAGACGTTCTTGTACTTGAAGTCTTCTTGCATAAGCATCAACAACTCTGGGGATTTTACTCAAACCAACAATTTTTCCATTAGGAATATAAGCCACATGCGCTTTTCCAAAGAACGGTAACATATGATGTTCACATTGGGAATAAACTTCAATGTCTTTCACAATTACCATTTCAGAATAATCTTCATGAAAAATAGCACTTTTTAAAATCTCATCAGGGTTTTGTTTATAACCCTTCGTAAGAAACTGCATGGCTTTTGCCACACGTTCCGGAGTTTTTTGTAGCCCTTCTCTATTTGGGTCTTCGCCTAGCTCGGCTAGAACGGTTTTATAAACATCCTTTAAATGCTCCGTTGTGTTATCGTTGTACTTAAAATTTTCTTCCAAATCTAAAATTAGTTTTTTCGTTAGAAAGGTTCATTTCCACCGAAATATTCTACATAGTTGTTTTCCGTCTCTTCCAGCTTGATTTTCACTAGTTCGCCTCCTGCCTGACGAATTGGCTCTTCAATTTGCTCCCAAATTTTAATGGCTACATTTTCTGTCGAAGCCATAATACCCTTGAGAAAAGGAACATCTAAATTCAAATTTCGATGGTCTAAAGGTTCAATTACATATTTTTTAATTATGCGACTTAATTCTTTCAAATCGATTACAAAACCAGTACCTTCAGCAGGAACACCTTTAACGGTAACAAAAATGTAATAATTATGACCATGCCAATTTTTGTTACTACATTTTCCAAAAACTGCTTCGTTTTGCTCGTCACTCCAATCTTCTCGCCAGATTTTATGTGCTGCATTAAAATGCTCTCTTCGTGATATATAAACTGTTTTCAATTCTGAAATTTTTAGCAAAGATACAAAGCTTAGACTAACTTTTATGTTAGTTTCTTCAGCATTATTCACTAATCGCGAATAAAAGACATATTAACTCAATGACACTCAACAAATAGTGAACTGTTTTTATAACTTGAAAATGCCGAATAATTTAGCGGTTTCGATTTAATTTTTCTTTCATCAATTATTCGGATTATTCAAATTCTAGAATTTGCTATATTTCAATATTTATTTTCATCCTAAAATCTTACCTTATACATTATTAAATTAACCTTTCTTATATTCATTTAAACACTTTATAACTTGATTTGTCTATAAGTTTTTACATAAAACTAACTTTGCCATAAAGTTCAATAGAATGAAAAACTTATTAACTGTATTTATTTTCCTAGCTTGTAGCCTTCAAACGTTTCAAACTATTGCGCAATCAAACGCTCAATCAAACATGGAATTTACCGGTTCTGTTATAGATACTAGTTCAAATAGTCCTGTAAAAAACGCTGTGGTAATGGCCATCAGATTGTCCGATGCTGTTTTACTCGGTTTTACCAGAACGGATAGTTACGGACGATTTGAGTTGAATTCTGTTCCAATTGATACTATGGAGTTGGTCATAACACATCCGGACTTCGACGATAAGCGTTATTATATTATTGGAAGCACTGAGAATTATCAGATTGATATACCTAGAATTATTTTACCAGATAAAGCTACGGAATTAGAAGAGGTTATTGTTTATGCCAACAAAGAACCGATTTATTTTAAAGGTGATACTTTAGTTTATGTTGCAGATTCTTTTGCTCGCAAAGAAAATGCCGTTGTGGAAGACTTATTAAAGAATCTTCCAGGTATAAATGTAGATAAAGACGGTAAAATCAGTTCTCAAGGGAGAGAGGTTACCAAAGTCCTAGTAGATGGAGATGAATTTTTTGGTTCAGACGCAACAATTGCGACGAGAAACTTGATGGCAGATGGAATTAAAACAGTTGAAATCTATGAAACAGAAGATGAAGCAGCTGGTGGAAATTCCGAAGAAAAAATTCAGGTAATGGATTTACGACTGAAAGACGATGCTAAAAGGGGGTACTTTGGTAAGTTAGCAGGTGCTGGCGGTGGAAATCCCGAGTTCTTTGCCAATGAACCTGATGGTCAAGGATTTTATGAAGGCGAAATGTTAACAAATTACTTCGATAACAACACAAAAGTTTCTGTTTTTGCCTTAGGCTCAAATACTCCCAATACAGGTTTTAGTTATCAAGATGCTTCACGTTTTGGCTTGACCAACGAAATGAACTCTGGCTGGCAATCGCGTTTTATTGGAAATAATCAACGGCAGCAAGGTTTGCCATCAAGCTACAAAGGCGGATTTTATTTTTCACACAAGCTATCTGAAAAAACAAAATTAGGAGTTAATTACACCTACAACGGAAGTGGTTTATTGGTAAATGAAGATAGAAATTCTGAATTCTTTCTAACCGATACTACATTTACCTCATCTCAGAAACGAACTAACGATCAATTTCAAAATTCGCATACTGTAAATTTCAATGTGGAGCATCAACTCGATTCTCTTACAAAACTTGAACTTGTTTCAAATGTAACTCAGCGAAATGAAAGAGAGATAAATGAAACTAGAACTGACTTTATTTCCCCACAAGGTCAGATATTAAACCAAACAAACGTTAATAACACAAGTGATGCTCAAGGTCTGGAAGGAAATATCAATTTGAAAATGATTCGAAATTTCAAAAAGAGAAATCGAAAGTTGATTACAGAGTATCAATTTGGTTATAGCGACAATCAAAGAGAGAATTTTATGCAATCTTCCATATCAGCAATTGATTCCCTTGCAGACCAAAGAAGAGATATTCAAAATAAAACAATAGGTCATCGTGTACTTTTAGATTACACGGAACCTCTTACTAGAAAAATTAAAATAAATGCGCAGTATAAAGTGGATTATTTTACTGGCGACCAGTCTAATTTAACATTCAACGCAGTAGATGGAGTTTATGATGATTTCACCGCTGTTTTTAGTAATGATTTTAGCTCGGAAAGAATTGAAAATAGATTTGGCGGTTCTTTTATTTATACTGGAAGAAAACAAACCATCAATGTTGGAACTCGATTTAGAAACGTGCGAATAGACAACTTAAACAATTTTACGAACAATGTAATTAATCAAAATGAAAACGACTGGCTTCCATTTTTGGAATACACTTATAAATTCAGTAACGCACATCGTTTTAGGTTAAATTACTCTACCAACTCATCACAGCCAAGTTTAAATCAGTTGCAGCCTGTGAGAGATAATACTAATCCAAACAACCTTGTTATTGGTAATCCTGATTTGATTCCAAACTACGTGCATACGATCAATGGATTCTACAATAAATGGAATGCTATTGAACAATCATACATCTGGGCTAGCTTCTTTGGAACGCTCACAAACAATGGATTTTCAAACTCCATAAGGTACCTTCCTGATGGAACGACCATTTCTCAAGCGATAAACGTGGATGGAATGTATTTTGCAGGATTTTACGCAGGAGGAGGTATTCCTGTCTTCAATAAATTTTTACGTATCGACCCCAATATGAATATTACGTATTCAAATATGAAACAAGAAATAGAAGACTTTTCCAATCCTTTTAATCCAATTCCGGCTCAAATGAACACCACAGAAAGTACAAGTTACACTGGAGGGGTAAACCTGAGCATTAGAAATGACACCTTAGAATTTAGTGTCGGTGTTGATTTTACTTACACCGATCCAAGAAGTAGTTTGTCTATCGGGGCAAACCAACCATTTACGCTTCAAACCTACAAGGCTGAGGTGTATTATGAACTTCCTTGGCGCATGTTCATTGAAAGTGATGCGCGATATATTGTTAACACTGGTAGAGCAGCAGGATTTGATGTTACGCCTTTAATTTGGAATGCTAAAATCAATAAACGCTTTACAAAAACAGGAAATTTAGTAGTTTCGTTGGCTGCTTATGACATCCTAAATCAAAACATTGGTATCAACCGACAAATATTAAATAACGTCATAATTGATTACCGTACACAAGTTATTGCACGCTATTTCATGGTGGGCGCAACCTACAGATTTAATAACAATAAAACGAAAGAAGATGAAGGCAGAAATCGTTGGTTCTAGAAAAATGGCGCTTCTATTAGTAGCGTTGTTTTGTTCCCTTTCTTTCTTAGAGGCTCAAATAGAAGCGGGTCGAGTGGTTTACGAACGCCGCACCAACTTAGAAAAGCGATACAAAGGAATTGACCTAAGTCGGTGGGCTAGAAATGCGGATTTAAAAACACCAAAAATCGACATGTTTGAGTTGATCTATAACGATAGCTCCTCTGTTTTTCGCCCAATTGAGTCCGATATTCCTGATGAACGCTCATGGTTCACGATGAAAAATACTACTTTTCAGAATTTATCTTCCAATACAAGGAAACAAGAATTTGTGTTTTTTGGAACGTCTGTTTTGTTAGAAGATAGCCTGCGAACAAGAATTTGGCGTATGACGGAATCAAAGCGATTAATTGCTGGATATAACTGCCGTCAAGCAGTTTGGGAAGCAAATGATACAACTCGAATTTATGCTTGGTATGCTGAAGAGCTAATCTCTTCTGTTGGACCAGAGACATTCAATGGACTTCCCGGTGTAATTTTAGGCCTGGCAATAGAAGATGGAGGAGTAGTTTATTTCGCTACAGAGGTAAAACCATACAAAACAAGTATCGAACCGCTCGCACCACAAGGCAAAAGAAAAGATTGGTACACCGAAGAAAGTTTAAGACAATTAATTGCGGAACGATTCGCTTCTTTTTCTTCCACCATGGCGCCGTTGATGCGGGACGTCTTTTTGTGGTGATTTAAAAAAACATTTCCAACATATAAACGTTTTTGAGTTGGAACAAAAGAACAGATGACAGAGAAAACATTCAAACAAATTTCAATACTGGTATTAACCTTAGTTGTATTAATTACTGGATTTTTCTCTTATCACGTTACCAACATTCAACTCGATTATAATTTTGAAGAATTTTTTCCTTCGGATGATGAAGAAACTGCTTTTTTCTTTGATCATAGAGAAAAGTTTGAATCGGATAATGACTTTGTGCTAGTCGCTATTCAACATTCCAAAGGTGTTTTTGATGAAGTGTTTTTACAAAAGGTTGATGATGTTGTTGAACAAATTTCTGAATTACCTTATGTCAATTCTGTTCGCTCGCTAACAAGAGAAAAAGAGCTGTTTATTTACCCCGGAGGAATCACAAGAGAACGAAATTACATCTCGCTCGACTCATTAAGGATACCACAAGATTCAATAACGATTTATGAAAAACCAGAATTAATAAATGCACTAATTGATAAAAACGCTACTGCACTTGGGCTTTTCATTCGCCACGACGACTTTTTAAGTAAAGACAAAAGTGAGGAGTTGGTAGAAGCATTAAAAAGCGTATTTGAAAAGCAAGATTTTGAGCGTGTACGCATGGCTGGCCGAACAGTAGGGCAATTATTCTATATCGATTTGATGATGAATCAAATGATGACTTACATCAGTCTAAGTTTTATCCTAATCATTGTATTTCTTTTTATTGCATTTCGTTCCCTTTGGGGAATTCTTGTTCCCTTTTTTGTAGTCTCTGGCAGCATGCTTTGGATAGTAGGTTTTATGGGATGGATGCAAGAGCCAATCAATATTTTATTGGTCATTCTTCCGTCAATTATGTTTGTAGTTGCCATGTCGGATGTAATCCATTTAGTTTCAAAATATCTGGAGTTACTTCGAGAAGGAAAGCCAAAATATGAAGCCATCATTGTCTCATTTAAGGAAATTGGTTTAGCCACACTTTTAACTTCTGTAACGACTGCTATTGGCTTCTTTTCGCTGTTATTTGTTCGTGTAATTCCAATTCAAGTTTTTGGAAAGTTTATAGGAATTGGTGTTCTCTTTGCCTTCATTCTAACCTTTAGTACCCTACCCTTTTTATTTTATTACAGTAAAACTCCCCGATTAATTCGGGAAAAGAAAAAAAACTTCTGGCTTCCAATTTTGCGTAACTCGTTTTTATATACACTAAGAAATAGAAAAATCATTCCTTGGGTAGCACTTATTTTTATAGGATTCTTTGCCTATGGAATGACGCGAATCCAAGTGAACAACTATATTCTTGACGATATTCGTTCTTCCGTTTCTATGAAACAAGACTTCGATTATTTTGATGATGAATTTGGCGGTGTTCGACCTTTTGAATTAGTTGTTACGCTTAAAGATAGTACTCATTCTATTTGGGACTTAGCCGTTATAGAAAATTTAAGTAAGTTGGAAACATTTCTTCAAAAGGACTACGAAGTGGATGTAAAACTATCACTTTCTAGAATACTTTCTATTTTAAATCGCGCTGCCAATCTTGGTGATTCTGCTAGATTTAGGGTCCCCGCATCCAAAAAAGAACTCAAACCATTAAGGCGTGCACTGCTTGCGGCAGACAAAGGAAATCTAGCTAATCAACTTATAGATTCAACAGGTTTTGTAACACGTATAAGCGGTACCATCCCTGACTGGGGAAATAAAGAAACAAGAAAACGAACAGCGCAACTAGAACAATTTTACAAGAGTGAAATGGATACCACACTATTTTCTATTCAACCAACTGGTTCTGCGCACTTACTGGATAAAAACATGTACTACATGTCCTCAAGTTTAGCGCAGGGATTATCCTTTGCTATTATTGTCGTAGCAGTTTTAATGGGAATTTTATTTAAATCAGGGTGGATGGTTGTTATTTCATTGATTCCAAATTTGATTCCTTTGTTGCTTATTGCGGGAATAATGGGCTTTTTCGGCATCGATTTAAAAATTACCACAGCAATTGTTTTTACCATTGCATTTGGAATTGCAGTTGATGACACCATTCATTTTTTAAGTAAATACAAACTTGAATTAAACAAAGGTAAGTCTCCTCTTTACGCCCTAAAAAGAACCTATTTAACAACAGGAAAGGCAATTGTATTAACCTCAACCATTTTATGTTCAGGTTTTACGCTATTACTGCTTTCTGATTTTCTAGGTACTTTCTATATGGGACTGATGGTTGGAATAACATTATTTTTCGCTGTTATTGCTGATTTGTTCCTACTGCCTATATTATTAATTTGGACTATGAAGCCAAGGGAAAACAGATAACACAAAAAACAAAAAGGTTCGTAGAGGACTTTTATTTTAGCTCTACGAACCCAACTATTTTTTTAAAGAAGTTATTTGAAAATTATTTCACCAATCCAATCTCTCGAAGCCTTTCCATCAAGTAATCTCCTGCTGTGATGTCCTCGTATTGCTTTGGATTATTTTCATCTATACATGAAGAAAGACAATTCAAAGGCATTTCTGAACGTGGATGTAAGAAAAAAGGAACAGAATAACGACTTGTGCCCATTAACTCCTTCGGAGGATTGATAACCCGGTGGGTAGTGGATTTAAGTTTATTATTTGTTAAGCGTTGCAGCATATCCCCAACGTTTACTACGATATGCCCTTCTATCTCTGTAACAGAAACCCACTTGTTGTTTTTGTTTAATACTTGTAAACCATCAGCCGATGCTCCAACTAGAAGTGTAATAAGGTTTATATCTTCATGTGCTCCTGCTCTTACCGCACCTTCTTCAATTTCTCCAGTAATCGGTGGGTAATGAATTGGTCTCAAAATACTGTTTCCGTTATGAAAATGGGGATTGAAATAATTTTCTTCTAACCCAAGATGTAACGCAATAGCTCTCAACAAATGACGACCAGTCGATTCAAAAGTTTGATAGGCTTTCTTCCCTGTTTCAAGAAAAGAAGGTAATTCATTTACAGCAACATTATCCGGATACTCTTCTTTGATTGAATCATTATCTTCTACAAATTGACCAAAATGCCAAAACTCTTTTAAGTCTCCTGCGGTTTGACCTTTTGCATGTTCTTTTCCGAAAGGCGTGTAACCTCTTTGTCCACCAATACCAGGTATATTATACTTTTCCTTAACTTCTGTTGGTAATGCAAAAAACGCTTTAATTTGCTTGTAAAGTTCCTCTATTAATTCATCTGGAATTTGATGGTTTTTAACAGCAACAAAACCAATTGTTTCATAGGCTTGACCTAGCTCATTAATAAACTTTTGTTTTTTAGCCTCATCACCAGATAAAAACTCTGATAAATCAACTGATGGAATCCCTTTTGGTGTACTCATAGTTCTTTATTTTTTGTTTTATTTTTTTTCTCAAATTGAATTTGTCTATTTGTTATCAAAACAATAGATAAATATACACAAAATAAGCGGTAAGTAAAATTATTCCACTGATGCGACCAATTTTTCTTTTATACCACATCATTGGTAGAAGAATTAATGCAATGGCAAGCATCCAAATCATATCCCAACGCACGACACTTTCGTCAACTCTGATGGGAGAAACAATTGCTGTCAATCCAATTACTGACATGATGTTGAAGATATTACTACCAATTAGGTTGCCCACTGAAATATCCATTTCTTTTCGGTAAGCAGCTACAACGCTCGTAACCAATTCTGGGACAGATGTTCCAAAAGCAACTATTGTAATGGCAATAACATGTTTTGATAACCCAGCTGATTCACCCAAACTTTTAGCACCTTCAATGAGCCATTTCGCTCCAAAATATAATCCTATTAGTCCTATTAAAATAAACCCAACTGACTTAAACACATTTACTTTAATGACCTCGTCCAAATCATTTGTTTCTTTGCTTTTCTTATTTTTTCTAGAGTTTCTGATTAAAAAATAAATAAAACCAACTAAAATTGTAAATAACACAACTCCTTCAATTCGTTCAATTTGTAGATTAAAAGAAAATACTACAAACAAAATGCTTGCGAGCATCATTATTGGCCAGTCAAAAATCAACGAATTTCGGCTTACCGGCATTGGAAAAATAATAACAGTAAGTCCTAAAACCAATGCAATATTTGCTATATTCGAACCAATAACATTTCCTATTGCTATTTCTGGAACATCGTGATATGCTGCTTTTAAGGAAACAAGTAATTCTGGTGCAGATGTTCCAAATGACACAACCGTCATTCCGATTACTAAGGTAGAAAGTCTGGCTTTGGTTGCCATACCGACAGCTCCTTTAACGAGAAACTCACCGCCGACAATCAGCGTGGCTAAACCAATAACAATCCACACTATATCTAAAATCATTTGGTAGAATCTTTAGAACTTGAATCGTTATTCTCTAGCTGATTTTCTTCAGGTTTTGTATTTTTCTCTGTACCCTCAATGGTTGGTGTTTCTTTTTCAACACTAGGTTTTGCTTTTGGCTGATGAGGAACACTATCTTTTAGTTTGATATCTTCCTGGATAGAAGTTGTACTGTCTTTCATGGCATCAGCTATTTGATCCATTGGTCGAGAAAAGTCTTTTTTCACCTCTTCTATTGTGCGATTTACACGTATGTCTGAACGCATATCAGAAGTTGTTTTTCTAATTTCATCTTGCACATCTTGGGTAGCATCCTTTAGCTGCCGAACTCCCCTACCAAGAGCTCTAGCCAGACCTGGAATACTTTTCGAACCGAAGAAGATAAGTACAAAAAGTAAAATAACTACTATTTCTGAACCAGCAATACTATTTAAAAACAGAAAAATCATTGTTGCAAAGATAGTTTAAAGATTTGCAACCTCCATTTAGAAGATTAAAATTTGATTAAAATTATGATTTTACAAACAAACAACAAGCGAAATTGATTTATCCCACTACTATATTTTATTAATCGAAGCTTTCTTATATCTTAGCACTCTGCAAAAAAACAACAGTTATGACAATTGAAAAAGATATCGAACTCATCGAAAAATTATTATCAAATACACCAAATGATTGGCTAAAACTAACTACTCATAGGCTAGACATTTATAACGAAAAATTAGCTAAAACTGAGTTCTTAACTGGCTTTGAAAAACTTTACACGGAAAACGCTCTTTCCAAAGATGAGTTAAATAAATTACCAACAGCTTACGATTACATCCGTCTTGGTCATCCTTTATCTAGTTCATTAGAATGGATACTTGCAAAAAGTTTCGGACTTCATCCTAATAACGTTATTTCTTTTTCGTCTAAAACAATGCCTGTTCTTGCTGTTTTAAGAAAAAATCTTTTCGATCAAATGAAAACACGAATTTGTTTCGACAAGCAATTACCCGAATGTTTTGATGAAAAAGCGTTGAAAGCAGTCTATGGTTATAATTTTGAAATGGTAAAAGTTTCAAATCCAGAGGCTATTACTGAATTTAATGGCAGCACCGTATTTATTTCTCAAAATGAGAATTTAGATAACATTCAACTTTCTAACAATATTGATTTTCATGTTGCCCTATTCTCTGATTTAGGAAGCATCATTTACATCAATGAATCAAATTCCAATTACATATCGGAAATACAACATGTTAGAAGAAGAGAATCCATTGCCATGACTCCAATAAATTGCTTTGCTTTATTGCACAAAATGATTGACAAAGCTTTTGATGGTAAACCAACTAAAACTTCTGAGAATCATGAAAAAGTAACTAGTCTTGTACAAAATATAACGGCTACCAACTCTAAAGTTCTCGTTGGATCATGTGGACTTTCTATGCAGTATGCAATTATGATGGGGTTAATTGATGATGCAGTTGAAAATCATAAAGAAAAAGAAATAAAAATCATTGTTCCTCCAAATTGTTATGGCGGCACAAATGACCAAGCGAGAAGGGTGACAGCTTGTTTAAAAAATGTGGAAATTCTTGATCTACATGTGGATGGAGACCATAATATGGTTCAAAGTATCGACAAGGTTTTAAACCAAGTTGCTAAAATTGATGCTGTACCATTTATCATTGCTGAAATACCAACGAATCCAAGGGTTGAAGTTCCAGACCTAAATGAACTCAGAAAAGTTTTAAATAAAAAACGATTATCTCAAAATGGTTTTCAAGCTACTCCTCCAGTATTTATCTTAGATCAAACCTTTTGTCCGAATGTTCAGTTTTTAAGTGAAAGTGGCATATTTTCAGAAATAAAAACTATTGCTTATGTGAGTGGTTCGAAGTTTCCTAGTGGTGGAAAAGTCACTGCTGGCTATGGTGTTGCAAATGAAAAAGCCGCTTATTTAATGGATAAAATAGAAAAACATCTAGTTATATCAGACAACGGTGCAACTGATTATCAAATAGCTATCTTGGCTGAACAACTACCTTCAATGAATGAGCGAATTGCTAAAGCATACTCTAACACGAGAGAGTTTGTGAACTTTATCGAAAAAGTGCTGCCAGAGGCTAAAATTAACTTTGTTTCGGAAGAACTTACTCAACAAGGCTTTACTCCTTCTGTGTTTTCGCTAGATTTACCGACAAAAGGAGAAACACACGAAGAAAGAGAAGCATTCAAAAGAGAATTAAATCAAAAATTGATTGATAGCATGATTTCTGAAATTCCCAACGAAAGTAAATATTGTGTAAGTTACGGTCAACTAAAAGGCTGCTACTGGACTATTCCTGCAACTTCAACACAAGGAACTACAAAAGAAGCCGATAAAGATTATATCGCTAGAGTTTCCGTTTCTGGGAATTTAGATTTAGAGAAGCACAAAGAAGTGTTTCATGATTTTGTTAAAGAGGAGTTGCGGTAATTTTTGCTACACCTCTCCTTTTACCAAATCGAGGAATGTTATACAGCCTGATATTTTACCGTTATTATCTACAACCGGTAAATACATAATAGGAAACGCAAATTGTTTCACCAATTGCAGCATATCATTCACAGTCGCACTTTCATTAATCGTAATAGGATTTTCGTTTAGTAATTCTACGGCATCAATGATTGGTAGTTTGTCAAAATTCCTAAGCAATGCTCTTCGGATGTCGGCATTGGAAATAATTCCTTTAAATTCATTATTTTCTTCGATAATTGTAAAGCCGAATTTTCCGTCCTCAATGGATTGCAATGCAGCTTTTAAATCTAAATCAGAAAGCTTTAAAATTGGGCATTCTTCTCTTGCCACCATAAAATCAACGACTTTAAAAGTAGATTCTATATCTCTTTTCGTCAAGTCTAATAATGCCTGACCAACACTAGGGGCTTTGAATAAAAAACTTCCTGAAACAGAAGCTCGAACGCCCATATTTCGAAGTAAAAAGGATACCTCACCATTTACTCCTCCATCAACGTGAACTTTCTTCAGCGGATACATTTTTTTGAACTGCCTAATTTTTGAAAAGTTTTCTTTTGCAAAAACTCCACCACTTTGCCCTGGAATAGTTGCCATGAGAAGTAAAAAGTCAAAATTTTCAAACATTGAAAACACATCAACATCAGTAGGTGTAATAATTGCCAACCCTTTCTCACCACTAATATCTGATGGCATTTCAAATCCCTTTGGAAGTTGCTCATATTGAAAGGTAACATATTCAACAGGAGTTTTTCGCAACAAATCAAAATAGACTTCTGGGGTCTCAGAAATGATATGTAAATCAATAGGAATAGAACACCACTTTCGAATTTGAGCTATGTCTTCAAAAACCTTTGGATCATCGTTACAATCAACGTGTAACATATCTACTTGATGCGCTACAAGATCATTTATTGTTTGTTCTAAACCACGGTTTTTATCTGAATATATAGATGCTGAAATCTTCATGAAATTTTTATTAAACTGTTTAAACAGCTACGTTGTGCGTACGAAGTGCATCGTTGAGTGAAGTTTTTAAATCTGTGCTTTCTTTTCTTTTACCGATAATTAAAGCACAAGGAACTTGATATGAGCCTGCTGGAAATTCTTTTGTATAAGAACCCGGTATTACAACACTGCGTTCAGGAACTTCACCACTGAACTCAATAGGTTCACTGCCTGTAACATCAATAATTTTTGTTGATTTCGTTAAGACAACATTCGCTCCTAAAACAGCTTCTTTTTTAACGTGAACGCCTTCTACAACAATACATCTGGAACCAATAAATGCACCGTCTTCTACAATTACAGGAGCTGCTTGTAGAGGCTCCAAAACACCACCAATTCCAACGCCACCACTAAGGTGAACATTTTTACCTATTTGGGCACAAGAGCCAACTGTTGCCCAAGTATCCACCATAGTTCCTTCATCCACATAAGCGCCAATATTTACGTATGAAGGCATCATAATGACACCAGAGGAAATATATGCCCCATATCGTGCAACAGCATGAGGAACAACCCTTACTCCAAGTTCTTTATAATTGCGTTTAAGTGCCATTTTATCGTGAAATTCAAATGGTCCAATCTCAATAGTTTCCATTTTTCGAATAGGAAAGTACATTACTACAGCCTTTTTTACCCATTCATTTACTTGCCATCCACTGTCCGATGGTTCTGCAACCCTCAATCGTCCTTTATCAATCTCCTCTATTACTTTTTCAATGGTTTGAATTACTTCACTTTTTGATAACAATGACCTATCTTCCCACGCGGACTCAATAATCTCTCTCATAATTTTAGTATTGCTCTAGTCTTATTTCTTGAATTTTTACAAGCGAAACAAAACTAAGTAATTATTGCATATAGTCACCCTAGTTTTATGTCGATTTTTGTGTCGATTTGAAAAATATTTAAAGAAGTTACCAATTTTAAAAATGTTAAATTTCAAAAAGTCCATCTTCTTAATTGTTTTGTAAATTAATGATAATCTGTATCTTATATTTCTTTAAACTAATCACACAAAAAAAGCATTACAAAAAATATTTAAAAAAGACAACTTTTGACTTATTTTATTCGTCTAATAGTATGTGAATGGAGATGTACAATGATAAGTTGTACTCTTTTTGAGCTAAAAGTTAATACCAGTTGCATGAGACAGTTAAAAATTACAAAACAAGTTACCAACAGAGAAACCGCTTCTTTGGATAAATATTTACTCGAAATAAGCCGAGTAGATTTGATTACAGCCGAAGAGGAGGTAGAGCTATCACGCCGAATAAAGATGGGAGACCAAAAAGCGTTAGATAGATTGACAAAAGCTAATTTGCGTTTTGTTGTTTCTGTTGCGAAACAATATCAAAATCAAGGCCTAACACTTCCTGATTTAATCAATGAAGGAAATGTTGGTTTGATAAAAGCTGCTCAGCGTTTTGATGAAACAAGAGGTTTTAAATTTATTTCTTATGCAGTTTGGTGGATACGCCAATCCATTTTACAAGCTTTAGCTGAACAAGCAAGAATTGTTCGTTTACCATTAAATAAAATTGGCTCAATTAGTAAGATTAACAGAACATTCTCAGAATTAGAGCAAAAATTTGAGCGTCCTCCAACTGCTGAAGAATTAGCATCCGCTTTGGAGGTAACCGTTTCAGAGGTTAAGCAAGCGCTTTCTTCTTCAGGTCGTCATGTATCTATGGACGCACCACTTAAAGAAGGCGATGAATCAAGTTCTAACATGTATGACGTATTAGAAAATGATTCCCTACCAAGCCCTGAAAAAGATTTATTGCATGAGTCACTCAAAAAAGAAATTAATAGATCACTAAATACACTAACGAGTAGAGAAGCAGATGTAGTTCGCTTATTCTTCGGTTTAGATGGTCAAACTGCAAGAAGTTTAGATGAAATTGGTGAGCGTTTTGATTTGACGCGTGAGCGTGTTCGCCAAATTAAAGAGAAAGCTATCCGAAGGTTAAAACATACTTCGAGAAGTAAAATGTTGAAAACATACTTGGGTTAGCGATTTGTTTGTTTTGTTTTAAGAGGCTTTAGGGCCTCTTTTTTTGTTTATTGAAAAAGCCTTCTAGTCAAAAAAAAGAGGAGTAACATGAGTTACTCCTCTTTTGTAAAAGATTATAATTTCAAAAAATTAATTCCCTAAACTTCCAAATACTCTAGAAAGAATATCCGTCACTCGCGCTGCTGGATCTTTTCTAATATTATTTTCTTCTTTCTCTACCATGGTAAACAATCCATCAATCGCTCTGCGTGTAACATAGTCATTCAAGTCTGCATCAACTCTTTCTCTACCTAGTAGCGGAGCTGCTTGATTGTAACGGGTTGCCACTGGATTCCAATAACTCGTTAATTGAACACGTTCGATTGATTCCGCCACTTTAGGAGAAAAAGCTGTAATCAACTCATTTGTTGTGCTTCGTCGGAGAAAATTAGTTGCAGCACCTTCTCCTCCATTTAATATTTCAAAACCATCTGAAATAGACATATTACGAATAGCATTAACAAAGATTGGTCCTGCTTCCTTAGAAGCATCTTCTGCTGCTCTGTTCAATGTTTCTACAATTTTATCTACTTGAGATTGAAGTCCCCAGTCTATTGCTTGCTCCATTAATGGACGTGCAGTTTCAGGGAAAGGCAGACGTATTTCGTTGTTTCCTAAAAAACCATCTGTAACCGAGGTGATATTTACAGCATTTGTAATTCCAACTGTCAATGCTTCTTTCAATCCTGAAATAACCTCCTGATTTGTCAACCTAGGAGCAGTACTCGTCCCGTTATCAGGCGCTAAGGCAACACCTGCAACCTCATTTAGGACATCACAACCAGACAACGTTAATGCGGCTGATAACAATGAAATCTTAATAATTTTCTTCATAGAATGATAGTTTTTTACAAACATACAAATAAATTTACTGCACGATTCATTAACAAATTATAAAAATGCGCGCAGACATCATCACAATAGGAGATGAACTTCTTATAGGTCAAACAGTTAATACTAATTCTTCTTGGATAGGTCAAGAGTTATCCCTCTTTGGAGTTGAGATAGCTCGTTCGACTACCATCTCTGATGACCAAAACGAAATAATATCCTCTTTAGATGATGCGCTTAATCGAAGTGATTTGATTATCATTACTGGTGGGTTAGGGCCAACAAAAGATGATATTACCAAGGAAACCTTATGCGCTTATTTTAAAACTGAATTAGTGCTCAGAGAAGATGTTCTTGAACGCATAAAAGCTTATTTTGAAGCTAGAGGAAAAGAAATGCTCCCTTCCAATATTCAACAAGCAGAACTACCCAAAGATTGTATTGTACTAGATAACCACCTTGGAACTGCATCTGGAATGTGGTTTGAAAAAAATGGAAAAGTTGTGGTTTCCATCCCTGGAGTGCCTTATGAAATGAAAGCATTGATGACCGATCAAATTTTGCCTCGTGTAAAATCCTATTTCAGTGTTTCGGGCATGTATCATCAAACGATAATGACACAAGGAATAGGCGAATCTTTTTTAGCAGAGATTATTCGAGATTGGGAAAATAGAATTTACCGAGCTGGATTATCACTGGCTTACCTTCCTTCCCCCGGAATTGTGAAGCTGAGAATCACTTCTAAAATTGGAATTGAAGATGCAACAAAAATTGATGGGTTTATTCAAGAATTACATGAACTCATCCCACAATACATTTATGGCAAAAACGGTGAATCAATTTTTGATGTTGTTGGCAAAATACTACGAAGCAAAAACAAAACACTTGGAACAGTCGAAAGTTGCACTGGTGGGGCTATGTCTGCTGGTTTTGTTTCGATACCTAATTCTTCCGACTACTTTCAAGGTAGTTTGATTACCTACTCAAATGATTTGAAAATTAACCTCGCTGATGTAAAGCCTTTGACTATCGAAAATCACGGTGCTGTGAGTGAGCAAGTGGTAAAAGAAATGGCTTTGGGAGGAAAAAATAAACTTGGCGTGGATTATTGTCTTTCAGTTTCAGGAATTGCAGGGCCAACGGGAGGAACAGATGAGAAGCCTGTTGGTTACGTTTGGATTGGACTTGCTACCCCTGGTGGTGTTAAAGCTCGTTCTTTTCAATTCGGAACAGACAGAGGTCGAAATATCGAAATGACCATTCTTTCCGCTGCTCAGTTTTTAAGAAAAGAATTACTCGGTATTTAGTTTGTTTTAAGTGAAGGGAAGATGGGAGGTGTTAGCTTGCCAACTTAACCAATCCATCAAAACTATATTTATCGTCATTTTGATAAACCTCTACCGAATAAAACAAGGTTTGAGGTTTTACCTTTGGTGCTTCTATTTTTATAGAATCTTCACCGGTTAAAAAAACTTCATTAGTGAGAACTATCTTTCCAAATCGGTTGAGCAACTGAACTTTTACCTTCGATGGTTTACAATTAAAATGAAGGTTCCAAATTTGTTTCTTATCACCAAATTCGTCCGTTTCAGTTTCAAAATGAGCTAATGCATTTAATTCACATTTTTCATTATTGCTAACTGTGAAATTGAAAAACTGAACTAGTAAAAACAATGAAAGGCTGTAGTTCATAGCATTTGATTTTCCTACAAAAATAAGAAAAAATTACAACCTACTTCGTAAAAAAGTGGACAAAGCAACATGTCCAATTTCGTTAAAATGAATTTCATCTGAAAATTGATAAATGCTTGATTTGCGAGTATGATCCTCGGCTAAAAATTCTCTTAGACCGTTTATTCTATTAATATCCAATTGGTTAAATAATTTATCTGTTGGGCAAGGCTTTGTGTTAGTCAATTGACTTTTATAAGGGAAAACAATCACGTCTAAATCAATACTATTTACTTTGCACAAACGCTGTATTTCTTGTAAAACCTGCTTAGATTCCCTTAAAAATAGTGGATTATCATAAAATTGCTTGTCGTATTCAAAATAGTTACTTGAATTTCTAGTGACGAATAATTTAATCAATTTGAACAATGAACTTGAGTCATTCAACCAATCCGAAATCAGTCTTTTCCATCCAGTATTACCAATTTGCGGAAGATTTTTACTCCCATTATTTGCATAGATATCATTCAAACACCAACCAATTGTTACCCTTTGAATACTTATGTTTTCTTCATTTTCTATTAAATATTCCAATACATTTTTATAATCTGAAACACTCCAGCCAATTAACGAACAATTTAAAACATTCACTGAATCAATTTCTTGTGCTAGTTGTGATACAAAGACTTGATCATCTTCCACCCCTACCCCTTGGGTTACGCTATCACCTATAAATAACCAAGATTTCTTTTTGGGAATAAATGTTCTGGTAGTTCTAAATCCAAAAGCATTCGTAGAAAAAGATGTATTCCAGCAAGATGTAACAAAGTTTGGCATCATTCCTGTGGTGTAGAAATAACGCATTGGCACAAGAAGGTTTTTATCAAATTTTCGATTGTACTTCTTTTCCAAAGCAGCGAAAGCAATTAATTCACTAGCGATGATGACAAGAGCAGCAATAGATATTGAAATTAGAAAATAGGAAAAATATTTTTTCATCATTAATCTTCATATTTAATCTATGCGACAAAACAAAAATCGTTAATTATATGTAATTAGAAGTAATATCGAGATATTAATCGTACATTTGTTAGTATTGAACTATGGAGCATTTTGATTCATTTTATCCCCCGAAGCCAACTCTGGTAAAAAAAGAAAGTCAGGGACATATTGCAATTACTATTGCTTCAATGGTATTATTTGCTGTTACATTTTCATTAATTATCAACGATTACCTGTTCATCGGGTTGCTGATTGTTGTATTGTTGATTCATGAATTGGGTCATTTTTTAACCATGAAAGCATTTGGGTACAAAAAATTAAAAATGCTCTTCATTCCATTTATGGGAGCGATGGTTCAAGGTGAAAAAGATAGTTATTCGCAACGAGAATCTGCTCTTATGTTGCTTGCAGGGCCGATTCCAGGTATAATTGCAGGTTTTTTAACCCTTTATTTTGGGTCAGAATCAGAAATGAGTTGGTTAATTCAACTTGGCGTATTATTTCTGTTTTTGAATGTTTTAAACTTGATTCCTATTGACCCATTAGATGGCGGTCAGTTATTTCGAACATTATTCTTTGGGAACCACGAATTAATTCAACTTATATTCACTATTATTTCTTCATTATCCTTAATTCTAATCGGTCTTTGGATGGATTCATGGCTTATTATGGGATTTGGTTTTCTAATGGGTTTCAAAGTGAAAACAGCTTATAAACTTTACAACATTCGTAAAGATTTGAGCGCTGAAAACATTGATTATGTGTCCACTTATGAAAAGCTTACAGATAAAGCATTTTTAAAAATTAAAAAGATATTAATTGAATACACACCTATATTGAAAGATATAGAAGAAGAAACGGATAGCAACAGATACGATCAATTATTAGCAAGTCAAGTGGATAATATCCTAATTAGACCATTAAAAAAAGATGCTAATTTTCTCACAAAGATTCTTTTTTTAATAATTTGGTTTGGTTCATTTTACTTGGTTTACGTAATACTTAAAACAATTGACTTTAATACCGTTATAAATGCATTTCAAGGTTGGTGAGCGAGTTACATTTCTCAATGAATCCGGTTATGGTGTAATTCGAAAATTGGATGTAAATTCCATTGCACAAGTAGAAGATGAAACAGGTTTTTTAAGGTCTTATCCTCTGAATGAGTTGGTCAAAATTCGAGGAGACCAATCCTCACATACAGTAGAGCAATCAACAGAATTTTTTTCAGAAGAAGACCATACTAATTCGAGAAACTCTTTTGACTATGTATCGAAGAAGAAAAACTTTTGGGAAATCGATTTACATACGCACGAAATTTTAGAAACTGAATCTGGAATGGATGCCGCTTCATTACTTCGTTACCAATTAAGTTCTTTTAAACGCTTTTTAAATTCAGCACGTGAAAAACGGATTAAAAAGTTAGTAGTCATTCATGGAGTGGGAAGTGGTGTGCTAAAAACAGAAGTAAGGAAACATCTTTCGAGTCAAGAAGATTTATCCTTTTTTGATGCTGATTTTAGGGAGTATGGAAAAGGTGCTACGGAAATAGAAATTTTCTACAATCTGAAACATAATAACTACAAAGGTGTTTCTTAAATGTAACATGAGATCAATTTGTCATGTTAGTTAATAAATAACTCAAAAAACAAAACGATGAAACTATTAGTAACTATTTTAATGTTAGGTTGTTTAACTGCATTTGGACAACAAAAGTCTTTACATGATTTTACAGTTGAAGACATTGAAGGAAATGAATTCCCTTTATCTTCACTTAAAGGTAAAAAAGTAATGGTTGTAAACACGGCTTCAAAATGCGGGCTTACTCCACAGTATAAAGATCTTCAAGCACTTTATGAAAAATACAAAGACCAAAACTTTGTGATTATTGGTTTTCCTGCGAATAACTTCATGAAACAAGAACCAGGAAGTAATGAAGAGATTGCGCAATTTTGTGAAAAAAACTATGGTGTTTCTTTCCCGATGATGTCGAAGATTTCCGTAAAGGGAAAAGATCAACATCCAATTTATGCTTTTCTAACGCAGAAAGAATTAAATGGACTAGAAGACAACGATGTATCTTGGAATTTTCAAAAATATTTAATTGATGAAAATGGCAAATTAGTAAAAGTTATTTCTCCAAGAAGTAACCCTATGGATGATGCTATTATAAGTTGGTTAGAAGGAAAATAAGATACTTTTTTGACACTAGATTAAAAACAAATTGAAATAGTTGTTTTGTTTAGAAATCCTGAGCATAGTCAGATTGGTGAACCGACTACTTGTACTGAGCAGCGTCGAATGTGCAAGGAGCGGTTGAATCGAAGTAAACAGATAAGTCGAAGGGATGTTAATAATACGGATTAGTAACTAGACAAAACCTACCTTTTACTAATTTTATTATTGCTTATTGCTCTTTGTCTGCTGCATTTATGTCTTCCTTCTGAAAAGTTTCTAAGTTTCGCATGCTTAGTGGCTCTGCCTTGAACTCGAGCTCTCCATAATCTCCAACTTGAAGGTTTTAATTCTCTTTGCATAAGGCGAATCACGTCTTGCTCTTTCAATCCAAACTGAATAAAAATTGCCTCAAAGGGAGTTCTGTCCTCCCAAGCCATTTCAATAACTCTATCAATATCTTGTTCGTCTAATCTTTTACTTCGCATGAAAATAAAACAAAACTTTGTTCATAAAGTTGACTTTATCTAAAAATAATAGTGGCTTGGCTTTGTTTTTTGATAACGCCATATTAGTGTAAGATTTTTTTCACCGAAACGGGCACGTTAGAGCCGTCGTTGTAAATAAAAATCAAAAAACCTTTTTGAAGTCGATATTTAGGAATAACTAAATCAGCCAATTGTTTACGTTCATTAAAATGCACTCTTCCTGATGCATCAGCAACCAGTACATTTCCAATATTTTCTGTAACTATTTTATAATACTCATCAAACTCTAATACATTAAAAGTTGGGGGGTGAAGAGCTTGGTCCATGTCAGAGTATGAAAAATTCGTCATTAGATAAACAACATTTGAGGCTTGCTGTAAGGAATCTAACCCACCACAAACCAACCAATTACCTCCACCAAGTTTAGCCGCAGTATTAGATGCCATTTTAGCAAAAGGTATTTCAAAATCTTGAACTTGATTACTGTTTTGCGATAAATTCAAATTAACCATTCGAGTATTTGGCATAATGGGATTTTGAAAAAAAGAATTATTCCCTTGGAAATCGTGACGTACAGTCGTTCCACCCAACCAAAATAGCTTATCGGCATGACCAGAGCAGATAGACCTGTAGCTTGGTAAAATTGTAAAATTAGGAACTCTAGACCAACTAATATCTAAAGGGTCATCTGGATTTATTTCACCTCTTATCAGACTATTACTAATATTAGGTAAAATAGTTCCCCCACTTCCGCCATAATAAAAAATTGTATCTCCTAAAATAAACCCACTTGCTCCCTCCACTTTAAAACCGAGTTCATCCGGCACTGGTGTTGCTTGTTGCCAAGCATTAAAACTAGGATTAAAAACTTGAACAGCTGAAGTGATTGAATCTGAACTTTTTCCAGAAACAACTAAAATTAAACTATCCTTCCAAACCGATGTCACTGCATTTTCCACTGGGATGGGTATGGGATTCGAATTAACTTCCAATGTATCTAAAAAAGGGTTGTAAACAGTAACATCACCAACGGTGGTAAATGATGAATCAGCCTGTAATTCTTTGCCACCAATCAAAAAAATACGATTATTCACATTTACTACCATCATTCCAATCCTGCCTGACAGTGAACTGAATTCACCAATCGTCTCCCACGAGTTAGCACTTACATGATACTTAAATACTTTTCCATGAAAACTCGTATAATCAACAGGATTCGAAATTCCCCCAAAACTATAAACGAATTTATTATTACCACTCGTTTCAAATTCACATAATGAATTTTCGGTAACTGGCTCAGGTAAATCTGCTAATCGAGAAAAAAACCAATCTCCTTGCCCAAAAAGTATATTTGAAGCAATAAAGATATGCAGAACAATCCCGATTCTAATCATACCACGAAGTTAATGATTTATCCTTTATTATGCATCTATCTTGAACGAGCAGTTTATTATGTTTAATAATAACAGTAAACGGAGGGTTAGAATATTTTAAGAATTTTATTTAAATTTATGTACAATTTCGTTAAAATTTATTGCTTTTCAGTTATTTCAAAAATTCACTAACTTTGCGTAAAAAATTCTATGAGACTGGGGCAACTAGCACGAAAATTAGAGGTAAAGTCAAAAGACATTGTTGAGTTTATTCAACATTCCCTACAACAAGAAATTTCAGATCACCCAAACACAAAAGTTCCAGATGAAATAATTGAATCTATTATCTCTTTCTTCAAACCATTGGAACCAACAGCTGAAGAAGAAAAAACAACAGAAAAAGAAGAAACTACTCAAATTACCACTAATAATGAGCTTTCAGAAGAACATGTTTCACTAGAAAATGATGTAGAGGAGTCTTTGGTAGAAAGTTCTGAAAAAGAATCTCCAAATGAAAACATAGAGGACAGCTTGGAAGAAAACGAAACCTCTTTTGATGAGGAACAAGCACCTGAATTATCTATAGTTGATGGTGTTATCAAAGCTCCAAAGCCAGTCCTTGAAGGAGTAAAGGTTGTCGGAAAAATTGAATTACCGGAAAAACCTACTCAAACGGAAGAGGATATAGAGATAGAAGCATCTAGTTCTGAAGATATTAATAAGGAACAAGAGGCTTCTTCTACTGAAACTAAAATAGATGCATCAGAAAATAAAACAGCGGTCTCTTCTCAACCAAAAAAGAAGGAAGCCCCTAGAAAAAAATCCAAAGGTAATAAGAAGTCAAAAGCTCCTGTTATCTCGTACAGAGAGCAGTTAGAACAAGAACAAAAAGCCTATGCTGAGCGTCGAAAGGAAGATGAAAAGCGTAAGAAAGCTAAAAAGCGTCAGCATTATGAAAAGCTTATTTCAGAACGAAATAAAACTAACACTAATAAAAATCAAAATAAGAAGAAAAAGCGCACAAGTAATTCTAAAACTGCAAAAAGCAATGTAGCACAAGAAAAACCTAAATCACTTTGGGAACGCTTCATTTACTGGCTAAACAACGACTAAGTGTTTACAAAAGAGGAGAGAAAAGCATTTAACGAAGCTTATTGGAAAGAATTTCGTTCTTATATACGAAATACTCCAAATTCAAATGGGAGTAAAATCAATTGGTTAAACTATCCAACGGAGACTAAACTGCTATATATTCGTTTATCCGTAGATTCTAAAAAAGCTGAGTTTTCTGTAGATATACAATCTAAAGACGATGGAATTCGTTCTATAATTTGGGAGCAACTACTAGAATTAAAAGTTGTTTTGGAGTCTGAAATGCCAAGTGAAGGTACATGGATAGAGGAAAGACTAAATCAAGCAAGACAACCAATCTCAAGTATAATTTGGGAATTAAGTAATGTAAGTCAATTCAAATCAGATGATAAAAAACATATTTTTACATTTTTTGAAAAACATCTGATTCGATTTGATGCATTTTACCAAGAGTATAAGGATATTATTTTGAACTTAATTAAGTAACCTGAATATCAAGTACCAGTTAGCACTACATTCAAAATTCAATGTGCCTTTTTGAAATAAAAAAAGCGGTCAAAATGACCGCTTCCTAATTTATTTGAACAATTCAGCTATCTTATTGCGCTAATGCTTAATTCGCTGCTGCTTGTTGCTTTATCAAATTCAATGCTGAACCAGCTTTAAACCATTCGATTTGCTGTGCATTATACGTATGATTTAATTTGATAGTATCTTTACTTCCATCCGCATGAACCAACTCAAGTGTCAATTGCTGGTCTGGAGCAAAATTTTCTAAATCAACGAAGTTAAACGTATCGTCTTCTCTTACTAAATCATAGTCGTTTTCATTTGCAAAAGTCAATCCTAACATACCTTGTTTCTTCAAGTTTGTTTCGTGGATACGTGCAAATGATTTAACGATAACCGCTCTAACTCCTAAATGACGCGGCTCCATTGCTGCATGCTCACGAGAAGAACCTTCACCATAATTGTGATCTCCAACAACTACTGAAGGAACACCCGCTGCTTTGTACGCACGAGCTGTTGCAGGAACTTCTCCATGCTCACCTGTCAATTGGTTTACCACTTTATTTGTTTCTTGGTTGAAAGCATTTACAGCACCAATCAACATATTATTCGAAATATTATCTAAGTGACCACG
>SKGS01000143.1 GCA_007117355.1 Lishizhenia sp.
CGGGTTCCAAAATAAAAAGGAACATAGTCTCCCAAAAGTTTCCCATTTTCCAATTTATAAGAATCTCGTGTAGAAATCAAACTAGAATCGCCAATAGTTACAAAGTTTGGATTCGCATCAGGGGAATTTCGGTGTGTAATACCATTGGTAAGAATATGAGCCACATTGTCAATATGAGTCATCCGATAGAGGTATATTTTATTCAAATCTGGCATTTGACGAATATAGGTATTTCTGAAGTGTTATTCTTCTTTTTTATTACTATAGTATTGAGGGTGTCAATCACAAAATATAACGATTTCGAAGGGATACCCTTTTATTTATTACTTTCATCTGAACATAATTTGAATCAACCAAATATACAAAACCCTATTGTATTTCGAAACTTTCTCCTCCATACTTCTAAATTATCTTCTTTACAATTATCAACTAAACCCAAAATAATCCCTCCTGGTCTAACTAAAAACCACGCCGTACAAGTACCTTTGCAAAATGCTTTTGCGGTTGTTTTTATTTCTTGTTTTTTCCAATAGTTGGGTGAGTTTAAGTGGTGCAATAATGAGTGTTGGACTTGCTCGTTTTATTGGTGTAGAAAAATACGTTTTTTTCGGAACGTTCGTTTTTGGAGCAACATTGTCTGTTTATTCCTTACAACGCATTATCCGAGCAAAGCAAGTTTCAACGTTGAAATCAGATAGACATCAATGGATAGAAGAACATCAGCGGGTATTGTTGTCGTTGTTTGTGTTGGGATTACTAATCGCCGCAATTAGCTATTTTTTGTTTTTATTTTCATGGAAATCCTTGCTGCTGCTTTCTGTGTTCGCTTCATTTTCACTATTGTATGCATGGAGGATTAACAAAAACGGCTATTCTTTGAGGGAATTGCCATACATAAAAATTCACCTCATCGCTATCACTTGGACTATCATATTAGTTGTATGGCCATTAATGCACAGCGGACTAGCAATTTCAGTATATCTTCCATTGATTATCGCTTTATACTTATACCTTCTTGCTACCACAATTCCATTTGATATAAGGGATTTAAGTTATGATGCAACAACTCAAAAGACTATCCCGCAAATATTTGGAGTTAACGGTGCTAAAATGCTTGCCTTTATTTTACTGCTATTATCTGGATTTCTTTTTTATTTTACCTATTCAGATATTATCTATAGTCCTTGGTTGTACGTATTGTTTTCTGGGAACATAGCACAGGTTCTTCTTACTTCCCCAACACGGAAAGAATTATTCTTTTCTTGTTGGATTGATGGCTGGTATATTGTTTTAGGAATACTTTTCTATTCGTTGTGAACGGGATGTTTTTCCACTAAATATTTAGTTGTTTCAGAACCTTCTAGCTCTTTTACTATATAAATAGTATATCCATCATCCAAAAGCTTCCATTTATCTTCACCATAAAGGCGATGATTGTAGGCAGCAATATCTTTATAGAACATCCAAACAATATTTTTTCGTAACTGCATATCTGCATTGAACAGTGCTACTTTTTCATTTTCAGGAAAAGCATACGTACTAATGAATTCATTAATTGCAATGCGCTGCAGCCTGTGGGTTGGATCAAAATCTTCAGCGAATAGATGATTTTGCACTATTTTCTTAGGATTTATCAACACAAACGAAATATAAACTAAAAATACAGTTCGAGCAATCGTTTTTAGCTTTGCACTACGCACAAACAAACTAATCAAATTGGATAGCTTACTTGTTTCACCAACGACAACTACCGTCACCAAAGGTATTACAATGACAAGAAATGAATCCATTTTGGTGGCAGCAATGCTGAAAAAAAGGTAAGGGAAGAAAATTGTTGTTAGCAAGAAAAGCTTATGCCTGAGATTCACTGATGAAAAAATCAATGAAATCAGTGAAAGAACTATAACTAACTGAATTATAAGTCCACTTTTGTATATCAGTGAAATATTGTCCCAATAAAACCTCCAATCACCGCCATGGTCTTCAATGACTTCAAACAAATGTTTTGAATTATAAGCCATTTCATGAGCAAACTCCGAGGGAAAATTTATCCAGCAATTCAACTGCCATGGAGCCGCTATTAAAACAGTGATTAGCAAAGCAGAAAAAAGGTCTAGCATGTTCTTCTTGCGAAAATCATACAGTAAAGTAACTAACCCAAAACCTGCATAAACAAGTAATCCAACTAACCATTTAGTTAAAACGGCAAAACCACTAAAAACACCAATTAGAACCAACCACTTTTTACTTTTACTATCTTGATATTCAAACCAAGCCCAGCCAGACAATGTTATGTAAAATAAAAATGAAACATCAACGTGGTCAGCGGTAAAAACTCCAGCAGCTAGCTCCAGCGGGTAATTTAAGAGCGTGAAAATTATGGCTGCTATTATACCAGATTTTTGGTTGTAAACGAGCTTTCCCATGCGGTAAATCGGAAAAACCAACAACGCATGAAATAGTATTGAAGGTATTCGCACCGCCAAAACTGATTTTCCAAAAATGCCTATAGATAAAGCTATTTGCCATAAACTAAGTGGTTGTTTGTGTAGCCAAACTTCATTTCTTGTCCAATCCGTGTAGTCGGTATTTAAAGGAGAATGTAAAAACAACCTTGGTTCTAAAGGGTTCGCTAATAAATTCTTTGCTACTAACGCATGATATTGTTCGTCCCAGATATGAAAAAACGGATCTATTAAAGCAAACCCGAAACCTAAGCAAATACTTGCAACAAAAAGAATAGAAATGCTCCAGTTTTTTTTTCTACCAATTGTGATTATTGCTAAAAAAACCAATAAAAACCCACTAAACAATAAACCAAGTGAAGTTGGATTTAATTCATTAATTAGTAGTCCTAGATGTTTCATTTAATGGCGTTCCAAATACAAATAAATGGCGAGATGGTCTGAGTAACCACCATAATAATTATTGCCTCCATAAGTTTTATTTGGAGTACTTCCGCCCGAATTTGGAAAATACAAAAATCGGTCATCGTCAATAATATATTTCTTGCCATCCTTGACCCATAAGCCATTGTGCCCCATCCATAAATCAAAAGAAACGATGAATTGGTCTAGCATGTCCCAATTGCCTTTATAATTGTAAGTGCCTGCACCCTCTTTTTTGTAGGGACCTCTACTTAAATTAACTAACCCGTTAGTTTTTGCATTAGCAGGCGCCTTTGCACCTAACGCTCTATCAATAGAAATGTCATCGGGGTTATCGTTGAAATCACCCATGATTAATATATTGGGATGCTCATGAACTTTATTCAAGCTATCCACTTTATGTCTTAACCTTTTAGCAGCGGCAACACGTTTTACCTCTGACCTTTCAACACCTCCAATACGAGATGGCCAATGATTTACAAACACATGCAATTCAATACTATCTTTCAACAAGCCTTTTACATATAAAATGTCTCGCGTAGGTCGAGGGCCAATATCGACAAATACAGCTTCTTGATGAAGCATGTAAAACCGTTGACTATCGTAGGCAAGCGCAACATCAATTCCACGACTATCAGGACTATCAAAGTGAGCAACCCGATAAGTTGACGCAGCAAGTTTTCCTGTTTGCATTAAATCAACCACAACAGGAAGCGTTTCTACTTCACACAAGCCAACCATTAAGGGCTGGTGGTTGGGAGGGAATGTAATAACTTCTGCTAGTTTTTCTAGCTTATCGTTGTAGCGCTCTGTGTTCCAACCTTTTTTTCCGTCTGGAGTAAATTCTACATCATTTTTTCCTGGAGCATCCAAGGTATCAAACAGATTTTCAACGTTATAAAAAACAACTGGATGTCCTTCAAAATCTAAAAGTAACTCATGTGGATACAAAGAACTATCTGATTGAATAACCTTCTTGTTTTCACCTTGAGCCGAACAGGCACTTGCTATTAAAACATAAAAGAATAAACTTAAACTTGTGATACTAAAGTAATTCATGTAATGACTTTTTACTATTCAGTGAGGAAATTAACTCACTTCGATTATTATTGAAATAATGTAAAACTAAGTGTTTTGTTAGTTTTTCTGCGTAATCTCCCTTAGAAATTTTTGGGAAATAGATATATCCTCGTCCTTTTTGTTTGTGACCAACAACCTTCTTTTTTTCTAAAATTCGAATAATTGTAGAGATTGTATTGTAAGCTGGTCGAGGGTGTTCATAATGTTCAAGAACTTCTTTAACACTTGCTAGCTCTAGCTCCCAAAGCACTAACATGACTTGTTCTTCTGCTTTAGTTAATTCAACGCCTTTCATAGTTATAACTAATTTCTTCGGTAAATATAACAATTGTTAGATTTTTTATTTGCATTTTACAACTTAATTTTTACCATTCAATCAATATTGTTTGCAGGAATATGGATAAAATCAAACGAACACATTAAATTTGCTTAGTGAAAAGTGTTTTTTCAATAGGGCTGATAGCATTACTTTTCCTCCCAATGTGGGGGTCACTCGGCTATTTGCAATTGGAAAAGAAGAAGGTACAAAAATCGGTCAAGCGAAAAATCATGAATGGTATTCCCAAAGAAGAACTGATTTTTATGGCTTTCTCTTCCGAAGATTTAAGCACTAAACTCAATTGGAAGCACTCCAAAGAATTTGAATTAAACGGTGAAATGTACGATATTGTGGAGAGAAGAGAAACCGCTGATTCTGCATTTTACTGGGTGTGGTGGGATAAAGAGGAAACAGAATTGAACCAACAGGTAAAACGCATTGCTGCCGAAATTTTTGGAAACGCGCCCGATCAACAAGAAAAAAACAAGTTGGTACAATCATTTTATAAATCCTTGTTTTTTGAAAACCAACTACTGAACCTTCAATTATCAACAGGGTTAGAGCAACGTTTAACCTTTTTCTATTTGGGTAAAACACCAATTCATTATATTCCAGTCATTGATGCGCCACCTTGGATATAAATTCGTTTTTACATCAAGGATATTTATACTTATATCTTAAAATTTTAATAACGAATTTATAAAAAATGAAACATATTTTTTTAATTGCCTTGCTGTGCTTAGGTCTAACATCTTATGCGCAACAGGTACAAATTACAGATGAGCGCAATCAACCTTTAGAGATGGTGGAATTGCGTTCCAAACAAATTAAGATTTCCTTGTTTACAGATGCACAAGGAAAAGCAAATATTGATAAATTAAAAGGGGCAGAAGATATTCAAATTATTCTGTTTGGATATCAGTCAAAAACACTCTCGTACACTGAAATTGAGCGTCAAAACTTTAAACTTCAACTCAAAGAAGATGTTTTTGCGCAGGACGAATTTGTCGTTTCAGCAACGCGCTGGAAGCAATCCAAAAGAAATGTACCCAACAAAATATCATCTATTTCTTCGAAAGAAGTGGCACTACAAAATCCTCAAACAGCAGCAGATCTATTGGCTACTTCAGGAGAGGTTTTTATACAGAAAAGTCAACAAGGGGGTGGAAGCCCAATGATTCGCGGTTTTGCAACCAATCGTTTACTTTACACAGTGGATGGAGTACGCATGAATACCGCCATTTTTCGTGGGGGGAATATACAAAATGTGATTTCACTCGACCCGTTTGCGATTGAAAACACAGAAGTCTTCTTTGGCCCGGGTTCTGTCGTGTATGGAAGTGATGCCATTGGTGGCGTCATGGCTTTTCAAACCTTGTCTCCAGCGTTTTCAACAAATGATTCTATTCGCATTAGTGGAAATACCTTGGTGCGTCATGCAACGGCAAATAATGAATATACTGGTCACGCTGACATTTCAATCGCCAACAAAAATTGGGCTAGTGTTTCCTCTTTTTCATACCATCGTTTTGGCGATTTGCGCATGGGAGAAAACAACACACCGCAAGTTTATCAAAAACCTTTTTTGGTAGAGCGTATTAATGATAAGGATTCTGTTTTAGCAAATCCAGACCCATATTTGCAAGATCCAACGGGGTATGACCAATTCAATGTCATGCAAAAAGTAAGTTATCAATCCAATGTAAACTGGTCTATCGACTATGGTTTTCATTATTCTGAAACTTCGGAGTACAGTCGTTTTGATCGTTTGATGGAATTGAACAACGATGGAACACCAAGGAGTGCCGTTTGGAATTATGGTCCACAAAAATGGATGATGCACAACCTGCGCTTTGACCATAAAAACGTGAAAAGAGACGGGTTTTATGATGACCTCAACATTCGATTGGCTTATCAATATTTTGAAGAAAGTCGCATTGACAGGCGTTTCAATCATCATCGTTTGCGCACTCAATTAGAACAAGTGGATGCTTATTCATTGAATGTAGATTTTGAAAAAGCAATCAGTAACCGCAACCAATTATTTTACGGACTGGAAGGGGTGAGAAATGATGTGCGTTCTGAAGGAATAGCTATTGATATTCGTGACAACACGCCAATGACTGTATCCAATCGCTACCCACAAGCCAATTGGAATAGTATATCGGCTTATGTAAACAACCAGTTTGCATGGACAGAAAAAGTGCGTTTACAAGGGGGGGTACGTTACAGTCAGTTTTTAATTGATGCAGACTTTTCAGAACATTTGGCGTTATTTCCTTTTGATTTTGCAGATAGTCGTGTACGAAACAATGCTATAAACGGAAGTGTTGGCCTTGTTTACACTCCTACAAAAAAGTGGTTTTTTAGCACGAATGTTTCCACAGGTTTTCGAGCGCCAAACGTAGATGATATAGGAAAGGTTTTTGATTTTCAAGTGGGAGATGTTACCGTACCAAACACGAATTTGGGAGCCGAATATGCGTATAACTTTGAAGCCACAGCCTCACGAATTTTCGGACAAAAAGTAAAAATGGATGTTACTGGGTTTTACACCTATTTGGATAATGCCATCGTTCGTAGAACTTTCCAAGTAGCGGGACAAGACAGTATTCTTTACGATGGTGTTATGAGTCAAGTATTTGCTTTGCAAAATGCAGCCTTTGCGGAGGTCTATGGTTTTAATGTTAATCTTGAATGGAAAATCATGAAAAAGCTTTCTTTAAATTCACGATTTAATTATCAATTGGGAATCGAGGAAATGGAAGATGGTTCACAAACCCGTTCACGACATGCAGCGCCGTGGTTTGGTGTTACCCGTTTGACTTATTCAGCAAAAAAGTTAGACCTACAACTGTATGCGATGTATAGCGGAGAAATTTCAGCTGAAAATTTAAACGAAGAGGAACGGCAAAAACCATTTTTATATGCTAAAGATGAAAATGGCAATCCGTATTCACCGAGTTGGTACACGATCAACTTCAAAGCGATGTATGCTGTAAATCAACATTTTTCCGTAGCGCTTGGTGTAGAAAATATTA
>SKGS01000110.1 GCA_007117355.1 Lishizhenia sp.
ATTCTAATAGCATAGTAGAAAGGAGTTTATCGAAAGGGACGCAAAGAGTCTATTCCTTGCTGCCCTTATCGAAACCTTGGGTGCTTGGTAGTTAAAACCTTAGCTAATTTTGAAACAATTAAATACAAAAAAAGCCCACAAAAGTGAGCTTTACTTTTTTCAAAATAGAAAGAAGTTATTCTTTAATGTAAGTTACAGTACAACTTCCTGAACCACCAATTAAAGGAGCTAAGTTGTTGTAATTATAATTAATTACTAGTTCTGTACCAGTGTTATTCATTGTTCCTGATCCGTTAAAGATGATGTCACTTCCTAAAACAGATACAGTTTGTTCTTCAACTGTCGCAGTCATATTGTCCACAGAAACCTCAATCTCTCCGCCGATTAAGTTAAATGCATTTGTTATTGTTACTGTAGATGCACTTGAAAGTTCAATGTCTGTTGAACCAGCTATTGGAAAACGAGTAGTTGAACAATCATGATCCGTTGAATAACTACCTTCGTAGTTACCTACGCCAACAACAACATTCACCTCTCTAGTTGCTGTCGAAGTTCCATATTGATTTGTTGCAGTATAAGTAACTTCATATTCTCCTGCTACGCTTGTATCAATATTATCACCTTCAACTTCTACCTCAGCCGAACTTCCGTCTTCCGGATTTGTAGCTGTTGCCCCTTGGTCAACATAAGAATCTCCTAAAAAAACAGATGTTGGGTTATCACCATTCACTGTAATAACTGGAAACTTCAGCGTGATATCTTCGTATTCACAAGATCCATCATCTTTTTTAGCTTTTTCGTTATAGTTAGTAGCAGCCTCATCGGTGCATCCTTCTCTTTTACACCCTGTCAATCCAGAAACGCCTAGCGCAAGGGTTAGTAGTAATACATAGCTTTTTTTCATGTCTTTTGTTTTAGTGTACGAATTTAGATTATTTTTTTTTAATATTTTATGAAATATTTTCATTTTTTCAATATTTAGCCAGTTAGATAAAAGCAAGAAGGTCAGCAAAACTGACCTTCTTAGCAAACTATACTACAAAAAAACTCCTATTTAAAGAAGCGAGATTTAGGTCTTAGAAATAACGTATATCGTTTCTTGCATTTCTAATTCTACACTTCAAATCTAGGCATTTTGTTCTAGGTAATTCTTACAAATGAAAGTTTGGTTATTTTCACCGAAAGTTTGGTAAGTTTGATTGAATTTTTGGTAAAAGGGGAGGAGAGGTAGTTTGATAAAAAAATAAAAGGCATCTAAAAAGACGCCTTTTAAAATAACAATTAAAGGAAGACTTAATTTATACCAACAACTTCCACCTCGAATGTAAGTTCTTTTCCAGCTAATGGATGATTTCCATCAACAACAATAGCATTTTCTTTTACTTCTTTTACGACCAATTGAATTTCTTGACCTTCTGGAGTAGTTGAAACTAATCCCATACCAACCTCAGGCTTAATTTCAGGTGGTAGTCTATCGTTTGGTACTTCTTGAATTAGCTCCTGACGAACTTCTCCATATGCTTCATCAGCTGGAATAACTATTGTTTTTTTCTCATTTAATTTCATGTCCAAAATTCCATTTTCAAAACCTGGAATTAATTGACCTTGACCCATTTGAAATTCCATTGCCTCTCTGTCTAGTGAACTATCGAATACTTCACCATTTGAAAGTTTTCCAGTGTAATGTACTTTCACCTTGTCATTTTGCTTAACTTGACTCATTTTAAACGTAAATTTTTATTCTCACTTGAATTATTCAAGATACCACAAAGTTAAGAGTTCTTTAAGGGAATTCAAAATAATGAACGGATTCCCATGTAAATCAAATTTATTTTTAACTTAGATTGTGATTTATAATAATGAACAAATAATTGGATGAAACAGAAAAAAACATTGCGAGAAAGGGTAGAACGGAGGTTTATAAACCAAACAGAAATTCCCATCATTATTTTTGTTTTTTTAATTATTGCAATCTATGGAGCGACGTTACTTGATAGCTATAATGAAGATTTATCTTTAAATTTAGTATCGGAGTTAATTGGTACTACATTTATTTTACTTGTAGTCAATCTTTTATTGGTAAGAAGTAAGCACAAGAGATGGAAATTGGTGAATGAAAAAGTGAATTACTTAATTGCGCGTTCTGTTTTTCGACTTAGAGATGGAATTTCAAGTAGGGGGTCTCGTTCCATGAAAAATCAATAAAAAACAACGAGAATTTTACTCCAAAAGAGTTACATGACAGAAGAGAAGATTTTATAAAAACCATCATTCAAATTGAGGAAAATCAATTGACTAACTGCTTTAATGAATCTTTTTTTACTGAAGATAATTTAGATTATTTTCAACAAAAAGCTCATGATTTCTGGGAGTTAATGAATATGAAATATGCAGAATTTCTTGAACCAGAGTTGGTTGAGTTATTGAAGGATGTTCATGCTGAGTTAATTGATTTGAATTAGGCGATTAGAACTAACATAAAATTAATCATTTACTAATCAAACAATCAACCCAATCAAACATTGTGTTCGGCATTTACATAATCTTTTAGTACTTACCAACGAATTAAAGGAACTTGGTAATTCTCAATATTCTAAATCTAATTATTTAGTTGTGGAGTAGTTATTTTTGCGTTTGGGAGAATAGTTCTAAATTATTCTATTTAACATAATATTAATTATAGGACAAAAATAATATTGCAAATTTTTATTCAACAACATTCAAAAAACAAAAAATCCTTAATGACAATTCATTAAGGATTCAAATTATGTTAGTTTTATTTTACGCTTTTTTTACATTAACGGCGTTCATTCCTTTCTGACCTCGTTCAATTTCAAATATTACCGTATCGTTTTCTTCAATGTGATCTATACAGCCATTGATATGAACAAAATATTTTTCCCCAGAATCACTATCATTAATAAAGCCGTATCCTTTGGATGAATTAAAAAATGCGACTTTACCCTTGAACTCGGTTTGAAGTTCTTCTTTTTCACGTTTTGGAACACCTAGCTCAATACTTTCAGCACTTACTTTCTTCTTTTTAGTTAAATCAGGTGGCGTATCAACGAGATTTCCAAATTCATCTACATAGGCTATCATGCTATCTAAATCTCCACCTCCAGCGTTTGCTTTACGCTCTTCTTTTTTAATCAACTTATCTTGTCTTTTCTTTAATCTTTTTTTCTCTTTTTCTTTTTTACTAAATGTTTCTGATGAACGAGCCATATATTTGTATTATGTTAAATAAAAAATTAAACCAACGTGGTTTAACCTATTAATAAAGAAGTGAATCACGAAATTTTTTGAGTATTTTCTGGTGTGATTGTAACACCATTTAAGCAACACAATTCTATTTAATATAGCAAAGATATATTTTATTTAGTGAATTTGCAAAGTCTTATGCTCTTTTTCAAGAACTAATACATTCTAATCAGTGCATTTAACAGCTTTCAAATGGATCAAATTTTCGAAGGTTTAATTTTGGATATTTTCTGACATACGCTTGAATAATTCTCTTAGCATCACGGTTTTCCTCTTTGTGTAAAATTGCATCTTTCCAGTCATCAATATTGTGATTTTCATCATTTGCGTTTATGAAGCCATAACCACGATAAGCACCGCTTTCTACCAACACAAGACCTAGTTCACCTCTACTTCTACCCTTCTCTACTACAAAAAAAGAAACGTTAGAATAGGATAAATAATCTTGAAGAGCCACTGCCCGATCATTATATTGCTCAGCGTCTTCTTCTGCGACACACGCACCTTTACATTGTTTGGTTTGATACCCGAAACACGCATTAGGTGTTGCATAAACACCCACGAGTTTTTTGCATAGCTCAAATTTCTCTGCGCATTTTTCTAAATAAGACATTGCGTCTCGTTTGTTTTCAAAAGTTGTAAATGGCTGCATTTCTGTTTTCGAAACATCTTGTACGTAAAATGTTATGTATCCATTCTGATTCGTATATGAAAAAAGCCCCACATTATTTTTATTTCGCACCAACCTTCTATTATATTTGGGAATATTCTTTTTAATCAATTCTGATTCAAGTAGTAAAGAGATTAATTCCGATCCTGTTAACTTATAGTCAACTTGTGCTATTTCTTCTTTTAATTGAATCCCCTTGCGCGTAGAATTATTCTTTAAATGTTGAAGTACCCTAGATTTAATACTCTTACTTTTACCAATGTAAATTATCTTCTCATCTGTATTTTTGAAAATATAAACCCCTGTCTTAGAAGGAAGTTGTTCAATTGTATTTAAATCAAGTCCAGGATGAAGTATCTTAGGATTAATTTCTTGTTGAATAAATTTTTCGATTGTACCTTCTGATTTTTTCACCAATAAAGTAAATAATTCTGCCGTAGCTTTGGTGTCTCCTAGTGCCCGATGTCTATTCTCAAGTTGAATGCCTAAATCCGCCGAAAGCTTTCCTAAACTATAAGAGTTGTGTCCGGGCAGAATGTAACGTGACGAACGTACTGTACACAAATGAGGGCGACGATAATCATAGCCCAATTCTTTAAACTCTTTCCGGATTATGGAGTAATCAAAACCAACATTATGAGCAACAAAAACGGTATCTTGTGTGAGTTCAATTATCTGCTTAGCAACTTCATAAAATTTAGGTGCTTTTTGCACCATCTCATTAGAAATACCTGTTAGTCGTGTAATAAATTTAGGAATTTCACACTCTGGATTGATTAAAGTTGCAAATTCTTTTACGACCTCTTTACCGTTGTGTAAAATAATAGCAATTTCAGTTATTTTAGTATCTTTTTTCGCTCCACCGGTAGTTTCGATATCAATAATTGAAAACATCATGGACAATACAACAAATAACAACTAAAAGGGTTTGATTTAATAGTTTTGACCACTTTTAATTAAAAGTTCTCTCCTTAAGTTTTGAAGTCCTTTTGTTAAATCTTCTCCAATTGCTTTTTCCATATCCATAAATAACAATATACCATTCCAAGGGTATCCAATTTCCCCTTTCATGTGCCATGTGATAGTTGTGCCATATTCAAACTCTTCAAAAGAATAAACTGTTGGACTTTCAGATGAGAAAGGCTCTATGAAGGTTAAATTTATTACTATTTCATTATCAGATATGGACTCAATAACCATACTCCCCTCCCCTACATCATCATTGCCTTTCCAATAATATTTTGCACCGACTTCACCATCATTTCCTGTTATTTCTTCTTTCATATTAGGATCTAATTCCGCCCAAGGACTCCAAAGCTTAAAGTTTTTAAAGTTTCTCATAAAATCCATTACTGTTTCTTTTTCAGCCTGAACAGTCATTTCTCTTGTTACTTCATATTCCTTTTTAACAAATAGAGGCACTACAAAAAGTAGGATTAAAAATACGCCTGTTACAATTCCAATTATTTTAATAACCTTATTCATAGCTTTTTAAAGAAATTTTATTTAATACACGACCAACAAACTAAGTTTTCAAACTATTATTGGCTATGCTAAAAGTAAAAAATCCGCTGCAAAAACAGCGGATTTTTTGTTATTTTGTTTTGTGTTTTACAACCTTTCAATTACACCAGCAGCACCTTGACCAGTACCCACACACATGGTTACTACTCCGTACTTTTCATTACGCTTTTTCAACTCATTCATGATTTGAACAGTTAATTTAGCTCCAGTACAACCAAGTGGGTGACCCAATGAGATTGCACCACCATTTACGTTTACAATCTCTGGATTGATTCCAACTTCATTTACTACAGCCACAGATTGAGAAGCAAATGCTTCGTTCAATTCGAATAAGTTAATGTCGTTTAATGAAAGTCCAGCCATTTTAACTGCTTTGGGAATAGCATCTACTGGCCCGATTCCCATGATGCGTGGTTCTACACCAACTGCAGCATAAGAAGCCAGACGAGCTACAGGCTCAAGCCCAAGCTCTTTCACCATTTTTTCTGACATCACTAATGTAAATGCTGCACCATCTGACGTTTGAGAAGCATTTCCAGCCGTTACCGAACCTTTAGCGTCAAACACAGGACGCAAACGCGCCAATCCTTCCATGGAAGTTCCAGGACGGGGACCTTCATCCGTATCCACAGTGTACGTCTTAACTTGACGCTTCTCATTTTCATCCAAATAGATGTGTTCAACTTCGATTGGCACAATCTCATCAGAAAAACGTCCTTCTTTGATTGCTTTTAGTGCTTTTTCATGTGATTTTACAGCAAAGGCATCTTGTTCTTCACGGCTCACTTTGAATTGGTCAGCTACTGCTTCAGCCGTTAATCCCATTCCCCAGTACCACGTTGGGTTGTCTTTAGACACTTTTGGGTTTGGAACGACTCTCCATCCCCCCATTGCCATAACAGACATGGATTCTGCACCACCAGCGATGATACAATCTGCCATACCTGCGTTAATTTTTGCCGTAGCAATCGCAATGGTTTCTATACCTGATGAACAGTATCTGTTTACCGTCATTCCCGGAACTTTGTCGGTATTTAATCCCATTAAAGAAATTAAACGACCTACGTTCAACCCTTGCTCCGCCTCTGGCATTGCGTTTCCAACTATCACATCATCAATACGCGTAGGGTCCAATTGTGGCACCTCTTTCATGATTTGTTTAATTACCCCCGCCGCTAAATCATCCGGTCGAGTAAATCGAAAGCCTCCTTTTCCAGCTTTCCCTACCGCCGTGCGGTATCCTGTTACTATGTATGCGTTCATTTTTTTAGTTTTATAGATGTTAGACTAAAGACATTAGATGTTAGACTTCATAAAGTCAAAAACATCTAATGGTTCTATTCTAACATCTCGTTTTTTATTTCATTCTGTATTATTTACTGGTTGCTCAGCGTTTAAACTGCGTTTAAAACCAATTATCATCCGCTGGACTTCATTGATGTTATCAATTAGTTCATTAGCTTTAATTCCGTAAAGGTCATTCAGTAGAATAAGTTGTATTTCTAATTCATACGAAGAAGACAAGCTTACATTAAGAAAATAGATAAAATCTTTTACTGTACCCCTTCCGGAGCCTTCAGCAATATTAGAAGGAACAGAAACTGCACAACGTTGAATTTGAGATTTAAGACCATACTTTTCATCCAAAGGAAGCTCCTCGGTCAATAAATAAACGGATTTTACAATTTGCATTGCATTTTTCCAAATATTCAATTCCCTGAAATTATGATGCCTATTTCTCATTGTCTATCTTCTTTGTATACTTTTCCTATCTCTATCAAAATTACTTTCTCTCGTCAAAAGTCTAACTTCTAAAGTCTAATATCTTATGTCTAA
>SKGS01000100.1 GCA_007117355.1 Lishizhenia sp.
AAAACCCCTTAATTCTCTTAATTCCTTCATGGTTCAAAAAAAATAAATAGTTCAAAATAAAGATAGTAAAAGTTAAAACCATTTAGATGTTAAGATTCATTAAGAAAAACCCCTTAATTCTCTTAATTCCTTCATGGTTCAAAAAAAATAAATGGTTCAAAATAAAGATTGTAAAAGTTAAAACCATTTAGAAGTTAAGATTCATTAAGAAAACCCCTTAATCTCCTTCGTTCTTAATGGTTCAAATATGTTTCTAACTTTATTCTTATTCCACACTATGGTTAAATACCATCTCTTAGCAATTTAAGATTAATTTTGTAAGTCTTATTAGTAGAAATGGAAAGCAAAAATACAGATGAGCATTTTATGAGAAGAGCCTTGCAACTAGCAGGACTTGGTGGTGTATTCGTAGCTCCAAATCCGAAAGTTGGCGCAGTTATCGTTTGCGATGGAAAAATAATCGGTGAAGGCTACCATCAAAAATATGGAGAAGCGCATGCAGAAATTAACGCAATCAATAGCGTTCAAAATAAGGAATTAATCCCAACATCTATTATATATGTTACACTCGAACCATGCTCGCATTACGGAAAAACACCACCTTGTGCTGATGCAATCGTTCAACTGAAATTCAAACGCGTTGTTATAGGATGTGTAGATTCTTTTTCAAAAGTTTCTGGAAGAGGCATCGAACGCATCCGCAAAGCGGGAATAGCTGTTAAAGTTGGTGTTTTAGAAAAAGAAGCTCGTTTAATCAACAAACGCTTTTTCACCTTTCACGAAAAGAAAAGACCTTATGTTATTCTCAAATGGGCACAAACGCAAGACGGCTATATTGATAGATTACCGGAAAATAGACAAAAAGGTGTAAACTGGATTACGCAACCAGAAACCAAAATTCTAGTGCATAAATGGAGAAGTGAAGAACAAGTTATTCTTGTCGGCGCGAATACTATCATCAATGACAACCCTTCGCTTACTGTAAGAGAAATTAACGGGAAAAACCCTATTCGTGTCATCTTAGACCCTGATAACATCATCGCTACACCTTCTGCTATTTTTCAAGATGATGTAAAGACTTTTATTTTCAATAATTCTCCCAAAAAAACAGAATTTCTCGGTAATCATATTGAATTCATAACAATACAAGACTTTTCCATTTCTTCTATTTTGAAAGAGCTATACAACCTCGGTTTTTTATCAATTTTCGTAGAAGGAGGAGCTTTTACGCTGAACAAATTTATTGAAGCGAATTGTTGGGACGAAGCTCGAGTTTTAAAAGGAAATACTTACTTCGAACATGGAATTTCTGCGCCAGAAATAAACGCACAACGAGTTCAGTCTCACTTTGGGAAAGATGAAATAACCTATTACTTTAACACATGATTTATTTAATCCTTAGCATAACTTTTTCAACACTTATATTGGTTGTTTTTAAGTGGTTTGAACGATTTAACATAAACACTTTTCAAGCCATTGTTTCCAACTATTTTGTAGCTTTCACTGTTGGATTTTTACTTTATGGAAGCGAGTGGCAATCACAAAGCTTAGTGGAAACAGAATGGATTCCTTTTGCATTGATAATTGGTTTTTTATTTATAACACTATTTTTAATGATGGGGAAAAGTGCACAAATAAATGGCATTGGCACAACGTCTGTCGCTGTTAAGATGAGCCTTGCCATTCCTGTTGTTGCGGCTATTTTTTTATACAACGAGTCAGTATATTTATTTAAAATAATGGGGATTGCTGGAGCATTAATTAGTGTTTACCTAATCACCAAAGACAAAGAAAAAAGCAAGAACTCGTCCATTGACACTAAGAAGGCAACACCAATTCTTTTAGTAATTCTATTTTTAGGTAGCGGAATATTAGATACATTACTAAATTATGCCGAAAAAAATGTGATGACATTAATCACTCCAGCTCTTTTTTCCGCTGTTGGCTTTGGAATTGCAGCAATCTTTGGATCTTTATTCTTAGTGTATAAATTGATTAGTGGTAAAGAAAAGCTATCCCTGAAAAGTTTATTTGCTGGAATCGTTTTAGGAATCCCTAATTATTTTTCCATATTCTTTCTGATTATGGCTATTCGTCAACCAATGGAAGACTCAATAACCTATGCCATAAACAATGTTGGTATAGTTGTTTGCTCTTTCTTAGTCGGGGTTTTGTTTTTCAAAGAAAAAGTTACTCCACTAAAACTATTTGGAGGTATTTTAGCACTTGTCGCTATTCTACTATTATCTGTTTGATTTACTGATGGTATTAAAATTAAATTTAATTACTTCGAAATAATTAGCCATAGTAAAGCGTATAATTCAAAAAAAACTTTAAATTTGTTTAGAAACGTATTTAATTTGCTATGAAAAGAATCAAACAATTATTACCAATTCTAGGAATTCTAGCACTTGTTAGTTGTAAATCCTATAATGAAAAAGAGTATGGGCCAATCAATTTTGAAACTGCCTTTGAAGATGGTGACGACATGCTTTTTGAAGGGCCTGCTGAAGCCGTTGCCACAATTCCATTCAAACCTGAAGAGTTTGGCTTTTCAAAATCTTCCGTAGGAGGAATGCAGTTAAAATCCATAACGATTAAAACGAATAACCCTGAAGGTTTTGGAGTTTTTGAAAACCTTAAAATAGATGTTTCGAGTGAAAACACATCCTCTTTGACCATTGGCGTTTTGAATGACGTTCCTAATGGAAATACCATTACAATTGATGGCCTCGAATCTGCTAAAATAAAGAACTTTAATCAGGTAGATGAGTTCTATTTATTGATTGAAGGAAATCTAACAACAGATTTAGACGATGTTTTTGACGTTTCTGGTGATTTCACTTTAATTATTGAATCAACCGAGGAGTAGTTCTTGGCATAAACTTTGCTTTAACTTTATAAATTTTAATTTTAATTATTATGAAAACACAAAAATTCACGCTTACAGTTTTGATAGCTTCATTATTCTTCCTTTTCTCATTTACGAATGACTCGAACTTAATGCTTCAAGAAGAAGAAGGAGACGCACTAATTGGGGTTTGGGAACCTGGACACGGAAAAGCTAAGGTAAAAATCACCAAAGTTGGTTCTAAATATTACGGAAAAATTGTTTGGCTAAAAGAACCGACCTTTCCTGATGGAACTAAAAAAACAGATAAAAACAATCCAGATCCTAAAATGCACGATACACCTTTATTAGGGTATAAAATCTTAAAAGATTTTGAATATGTTGGAGATAAAACGTGGGAAAATGGAACAATTTATGACCCTGAAAATGGGAGTTTGTACAGTTGTACTATCAAACTTAAAAATAAGAACACTTTAGATGTAAGAGGTTACATCGGTGTTTCAATGATTGGTAGAACAGATACTTGGACGAGACTAGAAAAGAAGAAAAAATAGAAATATTATTAAATAAAAAAGACCGTTTTTAACGGTCTTTTTTATTAATACCATGAACCAGTAGGGGCATATTGCAATACGCCCCTACTGGTTACAATACGCCCCTTCTGGTTACAATACGCCCCTACTGGATTTGTAAAAATGCTATTCTTTCATCCATTTCACTATTGTTCTTGACGCATCCGATGTAAAAACCAAAATATAGATTCCCTTCGGAAAATCGAAATTGAATGTTACATCGCTGGATAATTCCGTTTGATGAATAATTCCTCCGAGTGAATTAACCACTTCCATTTGCATAGGCTCTTTTACACCTCTGATGTTTAAAATACCAGCACTTGGATTTGGAAACACTTTAATTTCTGCAAGAAGTTCATTTTTCGTATTTAATGGCTTTTGATGAACTACCCCAACAGCATCTAAGTCAAAACCTGATGATTCAAAAGGTGTTGGAAAAGGGTCGTTGATTTTATTGCCAAAACTATCTTCAGTACCCAATTCTCCAATGCTGCCGACCACATCAATGATTCTTACATGGGTTACATTGTTTACATCAAGATTTGGGTGGTCTTTCAATTCTTCTAAATCAAATGGTGTACCATAACCAACGATGTGTTTCCCAGCTAAATTATGAATATTTGTAGCATCTGTTGAACCAAAAGCTCCAGTTTGTTGGGTTACAGGTGTCAGAGAATGACTTGGGAAACGTACAAAATCTTCTCCATTAGAACTTACTTCCACATGCGCTAATTCCAAAAAATCAGGCGTAACCGCATTTTCAAAAATGGCAAAATCAGGACCTTCTCCGTTCATTATGGGCTGAGAAAATGTAAGCGTTGCGCTTCCCCCATCTCCAAGCGAAACAACAGAAGTCGTTACTCCTGAAGCTTGACCTAGCGCGTCTTCTGGCTCACCAAAACTTGCTCTATTCGATTCGTTGATGGTAAATATTGTATCTTCAGCGTTAATAAAACCTCTTACTACTTCAATGCCTATTGCCCAAGCAACAAATAGTTCGCTATCCTTGTGAATAGCATCAGAATCTTCTTGTCCTGCTGGAGGTGCATAAGGTCCTTGAGCTACTAATCCATTACAAAGCATTAAAGAAATTAAAAATAAAATTCTAGTCATATTTTATCAATTTTGTTGGGTTTAATCCACATCTCACACTTTTTTGATATGTTCCATTTTCATCAAAAAAGCGCAGAAATCCCTGATTTGTAAAACTCATGGCGTCCAAAACCAAAAACGAACCATCGTCCTGAGGAAACAACCCGTAAAAAGTTTGCACATGATTTTCAAAATTTAGCGTTTGATTGGTAGTAATTGTTTTGGTCACTAAATCAAAAGTACTAACTGTAGCATCATGAGTGGTACTATTAAAATCCACAACATACATGTTGTTGTGGTGCACCACTAACGAAGACGCAGCAACGCCCATTGATTCAACCGATTTAGAAACTAAATCAATGTAAAACAATTCTGAAGGAATATTAGAATAATTACCTCTCCGCACCACATAAGCTCCATTATTTCCATCGTAAACAATGGAACCCGGATTTTTTCCTATAACAAAGGAATCGGTTAGTTGATGCGTTGACAAATCAATCGCAAAGACTGTGGAATCCATTTCGGGAAAATTCAATCCTCCAGAATTTGAAACCAACAAGGTATTTTCTGCAATGACCAAATGATCGGGGTTTTTACCTACAGGAATTCGCTCTATAGCATAAGTCATTGTGTCAATAACATTAATAAATCCATCAAAAGAAGAAATATAAACTTTTCCACTGTGAAATACCATGTTTCTTGGTTGTTGCGCTACTCCTTGATAGTGCAATTTTATTTGTCGTAAATTCTCAAAAGTGCGAGCATCTTGAATTTCTAAAGTACTTGAAGTTGTAACAGCGATATAAATTTTACCACCATAGCGTTTCATATCGTTTCCTGTATCGCCTAAATTTCGTCCGCTTTTTCGTAGAAAAATATCTGAAATAGACTGCTCTTCATTCTTATCCAACCAAGAAACGGTACTATTATTATGCTGAAAAAGTCCTTCATTTAATACTAAATAACCATTTCTCAACTCATCGAAAAGTATTTCTTCTTTTTCGTCTTTATCACAAGACAACAAAACAAAAACGAAAAGAAATACCAAATATTTATTAAAATCCATAATTCAATTGTATGAAATAATTTCTACCTGGCATCACAAACGAGCGAATGAATACATAATGGTTATCTGTTACATTTCTCACGCCTAGCTGAGCAAGTAGTTTTTTATTTTTCCATTTCCATTCATGAGAAGCCGAAAAATCAAGCACATAAAACGATGCCACTTCATTTGCCGGTATATTTTGGTTCAAACTGTAGCGTTGTCCCATCACAAATAGCGTAGCATGTAATCCTGTGTTTTTGTAAAACAGCGATTGAACTAAATTTCCTGATAACTTGGGAATATAAGCCAATTGATGACGATACGTTGGACTAGATTCATCTGTTACATCAATAACATTTTGAAATGAAATAGACCCTGATGAATTCAATTTCCAATTATCTTTATTCACTAAAAAAGATGCATTCAAATCTGTTCCTAGTACATTTACAGCGCCAATATTTTGAACTGACCAAACAAATAGGTTCTTTGTAGGCAATGCCAGAATTTTATTTGTTACTTGATTGTGATATCCATTTAAAGACAGATTAAACCTTGAATTTTTCAAGCTTTTTGCGTAAATAACTCCAATATTGACTTGAATTGCGTCTTCTGGTTCCAATGAATTATTTCCAATTTGCGAATAGTACAATTCATTAAAACTAGGAGGTCTCATGCTTTTTTTAAACCACACATTGATTTGAAAACGTTTAGAAAACTGTTCACTTGTTTGAATAGCAAGCATTGGATTAAATCGGTGATAATGGTTGGTATGATTTATCAAGCGATTTCTGTCTTCAAGGTATTGATGAAAAACAGCAGCTTTGTAAACTACATTTTTTGTTTCGTAATTCAATCCAAAATTGGTATTTGATTGCTTTCTATTTGGTGTTCCAAGTTCTGGTCGATTAGCGGTTAAATTATCGGAAGCCAATTCAATTCCAGAATAAAAACTTAGCGCATTTCTATTGTAAAGTACATTAGAACCTAAAATTAAACTATTGGTTCGGTAATTATTATGTAAAAATCCATCAGAATTTAGAAATGATGGATCGTAATAATCGAGCATAAAATGTTGCACATTTGCAAAATGCACCACCTTTAAGTCCTTATAAAATGATTTCAATTGGACACCGATTCGTGTGTTTTCCGTTTCCAAGGATTGGTCAGCTAAATCGTTATAAAAAATTACTGCCCCAGGCAACTCTTTGTTCGCAACATCACGCTGTGCATTCCATTTCAACACATGCGATGGTTTTTCGTTATGCTGTTTTGGGAATTTCCATCCGCCGCCTAGTGCATAGAAATATTCTTGCAACGCATTATTCCTGCGTGTTCCTTCATAAAAACTTGTCCCCATCGGGATTCGGTAAAAATAATTTCCATCTGCCTTTCTGAATTTTCCAGATGCACTAATAAAACCATTTCCCCAGCCCGATTTTAACCCAAGAAAAACCTCTTGCTGACCGTAACTTCCTGGTAAAGTTGATGCTCGTCCAGCTAATTTTTGATTAGAAAAACTGTTTTCAAAGGTTGATATCTCCACTAAACTTCCCAACAATTGAGAAGAAACTGGCAATAAACCATCAGAACCAACGCCATTGCTGACTATGATTTCTTCCACATTATCCACTTGAATTGTGCCAAAATCCGTTTGTGCATTTTGTGCATTTCGTTGGGGGAATCCATTTACAACCAACCCCGTAT
>SKGS01000019.1 GCA_007117355.1 Lishizhenia sp.
ACCAGAGTTTCCAGCAATTTTTGATGCTATTTTTTTAGCTAAAGGCAGAAGTTCCTCTTGTGAAGTAACGTGATTTACAAGTCCCCATTTTAATCCTTCTTCGGCAGAAATCATTCCTGCCGTCATTATTAACTCTAGGGCTTTTCCTTTGCCAACTAATTGTGCAAGACGTTGGGTTCCACCGTAACCAGGGATAACTCCTAATGAGACTTCTGGAAGTCCTAATTTAGCATTATCAGATGCAACTCTGAAATGAGCAGACATAGCCAATTCTAACCCTCCACCCAAAGCAAAGCCATTTACCGCTGCAATAACTGGCGTGGTTAAATTTTCTACAAAATTGAATAATATTTCTTGGCCGTTTGCCGCTAACTCCTGTCCTTGTTCTATATTGAAATTTGCAAATTCTTTGATGTCTGCACCAGCCACAAAAGCTTTTTCCCCAGCACCTGTAAGAATAATTACTCTAACCTCAGGGTCTTTATTAGCAGCTTTTAGCGCTTCATGAAGTTCTTGGATTGTTTGCTTATTTAAAGCATTGAGTTGTTTTGGTCTTTCAATTGTTATTGTACAAATCTTCTCAGCTGTATCAACAGAAATCATTTCAAAATTCATAGTTTGTGAGTTATATAAAACAAAAAAAGGGTTTAGTGATGAGCTAAACCTTTACCGACAGAAATAATAAAAATTATTTTTCTTCTTCCTCTTCTTCGTCAAAAACACGCTTAGGACGCAATTGCTCAAGAGCAGCTAGTGTTAACCAATAAGGCACTGCAAATCCTAAAACGAATAATAATAGCCAAAATGCCATTCCACCAAATAAAAGAAATAGAACTATACCAAATGTACTCATCTTATTATATTTTTGTATGCGTTAAAATCGTAAATGCAAATTTAGCGGTAAAATTAGTAAATAAATTATAAATCCTATACAAAAATGGAATACAGAATTGAAAAAGACACCATGGGTGAGGTTAAAGTGCCAGCAGACAAATATTGGGGGGCACAAACAGAGCGCTCTCGAAACAACTTTAAAATTGGAGCAGAGGCATCAATGCCAATTGAAATTGTTCATGGTTTTGCCTATTTGAAGAAGGCAGCTGCGCATACAAATTGTGAACTTGGTGTATTATCAGAAGAAAAAAGAGATTACATCAGTGCTGTTTGTGATGAGATTTTAACTGGGATGCACAATGATCAGTTTCCGCTTGTGATTTGGCAAACAGGATCTGGTACACAATCTAATATGAATTGCAACGAAGTTATTGCAAACAGAGCACATGTTTTAGCAGGAAAAAAACTAGGTGAAGGAGAAAAAACCTTACAGCCAAATGATGATGTAAACAAATCCCAGTCTTCCAACGATACTTTCCCAACGGGAATGCATATTGCCTGTTATAAAAAAATTGTAGAAACAACTATTCCAGGTGTTGAACGACTTAGAGATGTGTTAAAACAAAAGTCTGAAGCGTTTAAAGATGTGGTAAAAATTGGTAGAACTCACTTGATGGATGCTACGCCATTGACATTAGGACAGGAGTTTTCAGGCTACGTTTCTCAATTAGACCATGGTTTAAAAGCTTTAAAAAATACGCTTCCTCATTTGGCAGAGTTGGCATTAGGTGGAACAGCTGTAGGCACAGGAATCAATACACCAAAAGGTTATTCTGAACTTGTTGCAAAAAAGATTGCTGAATTTACTGGGCTGCCATTTATTACAGCAGAAAACAAGTTTGAAGCACTCGCTGCACATGATGCACTTGTTGAAACTCACGGAGCATTGAAGCAATTGGCTGTTTCTCTAAATAAAATTGCTAATGATATTCGAATGATGGCATCAGGTCCGCGTTCTGGAATTGGTGAGTTAATAATTCCAGCTAATGAACCAGGTTCATCCATCATGCCAGGAAAAGTAAATCCAACGCAATGTGAAGCTATTACAATGGTTTGCGCACAAGTGATGGGCAATGATGTTGCTGTAACAGTTGGTGGAACACAAGGACATTACGAATTAAATGTTTTTAAGCCTATGATGGCTGCAAATGTTTTACAATCTGCTCGATTAATTGGAGACGCTTGTGTTTCTTTTGCTGAACATTGCGCCGAAGGAATTGAACCAAATCATAATCGAATTGAAGAGCTAGTGAATAATTCCTTGATGCTTGTTACCGCTTTGAATACTAAAATAGGTTATTACAAAGCTGCTGAAATTGCTAATAATGCACACGAAAAAGGAATTACATTAAAGCAATCTGCTATTGAGCTAGGCTACTTAACTTCTGAGGAATATGATGAATGGGTGGTTCCATCAAAGATGATTGGAAGTTTATAATTATAGTTTTCAAAACTTGTAAAGTTATTTTGCTTGTAATTTAAAAGAGGCTGTCCGAAAAGGACAGCCTCTTTACCTTTTACTAATTTTTCATCGCTCAATTTCGAAAATAACCTTTTGTTACTTCGGTAGTTTCCTTCCTTCAGCTCCCTCCAAAGTGAGAGGTGCTACTAAATTGATTTTTTGCTAGGAACTTAGTTTATTTCGCCTCAGTAAAAAGTGCTTTCAATTCTGTAGCATCATCGGGTTTCATTTTACCCGCAAGAATTAAGCTTAGCTGTTTTCTCCGAAGAGCTCCATCAAATCGTTTTATCTCTTCCTCTGTTTCTGGGATTAGTTCAGGAATGCGAATCGGGCCTCCGTTTTGATCAACAGCCACAAAGGTGTAAATCGCTTCATTGCGCTTCACACGTTTTCCTGAAACTGGGTTTTCCACGTAAACATCTATAAATACTTCCATGGAACTATTAAATGCCCTAGAAACCTTCGCTTCAAGTGTAACAATGGAAGACTCTTTTATCGGTCTTCCGAAAGAGACATTGTTCACCGAGGCAGTTACAACCACCCTACGACAGTGACGTTGAGCAGAAACCGCAGCGGTTACGTCCATCCAAGCTAGCAACTGACCTCCAAACAAATTTCCATGCGGATTGGTGTCATTCGGCAAAACAACTTTAGTAGATACAGTTAGTGTTTCAGATGCTTTTTTTGCGTTCATTTTAGATTTTTGCTGCAAAGTTAAGGACTTTTCAAAGCAACACGTAACTAACCCGCTTTATTTATGAATTTAATTTTGAAGCTATTTTAGGCACAAGCTCCGTTGGAATATAGGTATATTTCAAGGGGATTGTAACGACAAATAGGTCAAAATTAAATCAAAATCTGATACAAAGAAATGTCCCCAAAAATGGGGGTGCTGTAAAACACTATATCTGCATCTATATCACTTTAAATTCAACGTGTTATTCTACAAGAGATATAAGATTGGTGAACAGACTGCCTGCACTGAGCAACGCCGAATGTGTAAGGAGCTCAACACGATGTGCTGAGTTCACCAAAGTAACGTAAATAAAGCGGGCTAAAACTCGAATATTATCCCAATAGTTGGAGTTACAAGCGTAGTAACATTTGGCAAAATAACTGGTATAGCATTTGAACCATCAGGACGCAAAGGTTGGCCATCCGTGGTTTTAAAACCGCTATCGTCATCTTTGCGCTGAAAGGTGTAATAATCAGGCGCTTGATTTTCGAAGCCAAGAACATTTTGTAAGTCGATGTAAAAATCAAAACTGTATTTTTTAAAGTTGACAATTTTATCCAGTCGAAAATCCAATTGTTGAAAGTTTTTTAATCGTTCACTGTTGACATTCGCAAAATCAAGAATGCCATTCCCTAGTACTGCGTAATTCATTTGGGAAGCTGCCAAGTCAAATGGGGTGTAGGGAACTCCTCCTGCAAATCGGTATTTTAATCCTAATTGCCAATCTTTCTTTTTACCAAATTTCCAGCCTAAGGTTCCGGACAATAAATGCTGTGCGTCCCAAGCCGATGGAATTAATTCACCGTCTAATCCTGAAAACAAACTACGGACATAGGTATAACTCACCACATAAAACAGGTTTTTCACTAATTTTTGTTGCACAAACACTTCTGCTCCATACGTCAATCCTTGTCCGATGCTTTCTATATTTTCATTTCCGATTGAACCGAACTCTTGCCCTTGGTTTGCAATTGAAATCCCAGTTTCTACAGAGACGGGATAGTTATTATACTGTTTTAGAAACCCTTCTACGGTGATACGCAAACCATCATTGGGTAAATATTGAGTTCCAAAAACCAAATGATCCGATTGGATGTATTTGGCATCAAGGTTAACCAAGGTGTTGTTGGCATCTCTAAAACCTAATACAGTGTAGGTTGGAATTTTAAAATAACTTCCTATGGAGGCTGTTAAGTCCCATTTTTCAGTTAGGCGATACGCAAATGATAATCGGGGTGAAAAAGTCTCAATTGGATTGTTTCCATTAGTAGTAAAAGAATTCATATCTGTTCGTGCACCAAAAGAAACGAGCAATCGATCTTTGAAAAAGTCTTTTGAAACTTGACCAAAGGCGCCGTATCGGAAAAAATCAATTTCACTGGACACATCAACGATAATTGGAGGCATAAGTTGATTACCATCTTCATCAAAAATCCCTGCTGAAACTCGATTAAAAATACTAGAGTTGAATTTGACGTACTGCGCCATGACTCCGTAGGAATATTTCCAGCCATTTTTAAATTTGTTGTAATCAAAACGGAATTTATTTTCGATTTCCTGTGAGTTTAGTCCTAAGTTTCGAAACTCCTCAATGCCATTTTGAGCGTCTTCAAACTGATCCAATTGATTATCAAACATATTTCGGCTGACCGCAATATTATAGTATCCACCGTCAAAGCGCTTTTTATAGGCAACTCCTGTTGTATAAGTCCATTGCGAAATAAATGGAAGAGAGCGTCGCAAGAAAGCAGTTTCTAAACTTTCCTCACGCGTTTCCGCAAAATTAAATCGGTCAATTGCTCCAATTCCAATGAATGTAAGACTGGATTTGTCGTCTAATTTGTGTGAAACTTTCAATTGATAATCCGAAAAATTGGGTCGAATGGGTAAATCAATCAGTGTAAAAAGCAAGTCCAAATATGAAAGACGGGCAGATGCTAAATAATCGGTTTTTTTGTTTTTGCCAATTGGTCCTTCTAGCGTAAGCGCCGATTCAGTAAAACTTGCACGAATATTCCCCGTGAATTTTTCTGTATTACCTTGACGCTGATTTATAACGAAAGTAGAAGCAAGTGCATTATCGTACCGAGCATCAAACGCCGATGAGGTAAGTTTTAAATCTTCGATAAAGGAGACGTTTAAAATTCCTTGTGCTCCACCAGAGGATCCTTGCGTTTGAAAGTGATTTAATACAGGGATTTCAATGCCATCGAGGTAATAAACGTTTTCATTGGGCGCACCTCCCCGAATGGTAATGTCATTACGCTGCGCACCTCCTGCTGACCCACCTACACCAGGTAGTGTTTGCACCACTTTTGAAACATCAAAATTTCCTCCTGGATTCGACTTTATTTCTTCTGCCGTTAACTTTTGAACTGATAGGGGAGTGACCATGTCCGTGGTTTTTGCCATGGCATTTTTGTTGTAAATAATGTTTACTTCGTCCAAATCTGTTGTCATGCTTACCAATCTAAAGTTGATGGTTTGTGGATTTCCAGAATTTACAACAATGTTAAATTTTTTAGCATCGTTGTATCCTTGGTAGGTTACTTTTACGGTATAAGAACCTGTCGGAACTTCCAGACGATAACTTCCATCGAGATCAGTGTCCGTTCCGTACTGTGTCCCTTCAATAAATACTTTTGCAAATGCTAAAGGTTCTTGTGTGTTTTCGTCAATTACTTCTCCGCGAATAATGCCCGTTGTTTGCGCCAAAAATATTGATGTTATTGAAATAAAAAAGAAGGTGCTTATAAATCTCATGCTTGTGAATTGTACTATAAATGACAATAACAGCACTGTTTTAGTTTTGTTTACAGAGAATTGTTTTTTCGCATGGAAGAGATGATTAAATAAAAATTAAAAATGCTTCATGAAAAAAAACAAGGGTTTCGTGTAATAAACCCTCTGTTTCATGAAATTCTGTGAAAAATCTTACATGTATGACAGATATTTGTCCAAAAATAATTTGTTATGAGAAAAGTTTATAGTTTAATGATTTGCTTTTTAGCAATCAGTTTTATTTCTAATGCGCAGAGTTGGTATTCTGTTGGAAGTGGTAACTTCAGTTTCCCCGGAGATTTTCCAGAAAACGCTCAAACCCTTATTTATCAAGACACCATGTTTGCAGCTTATGCCGAACAAGATGCAAATGGTTGGTTTGCTTCCATCAATAAATTTAACGGTGCGACTTGGCAAGAAATTGCTATGTTACCTATGGCTGGTAGGGAGTTTAAATTCACCTATGGGGAAGACAACAAACCTTTAGTTGCACGTGTTACTAAATTAGATCAAATTCAAGTAATGTTTGATTTGAATGTATTAGTATATGAGAATGGTAGTTTTCAGCCTTTTGCTACTACTAATCTATTCGAAGTTGCGCAATCTCAAGTAAGCGGACAGCAGGTGTCAACTTTTGATTTTGATTATCGTCAGTCTGATGGAAGTATGGCTGCGATTTTTCGTTTTCCAACAACAGCAGCAAGTTTTTATGCTGTAAAAATTCAAGACAATCCATGGCACCGCATTCCTTACTTTTCAGAAGTTGCTGAGGGAACATCTGGAGCAGCAGTTGAAAATGGTAAAATCAAATTCACAGAAACTGGTACAATCATTCTTTCGAAAAGAGCTACGGCTGCTGCTTTGAACCTGCATTCTTATGTTCACAATGAAACATCCTCTGAACCAACAATATTACTTGCAGATCAAATCTTATCTTTACCTGTTAGCGGTGGACTTAATTCACTAAACCTAACTTCAAGAGGTGATTCTGTAATATTTATCAAACGAGACAATAGTTCAAATTTCGGATTATATTCAGTGAAAAATATAATTCAGGAAGAGGGAGAAGATTTTATCTCCCTTACACCAATCCACGATTATGGATCAGATTATTTTTCGATGATTCCAATCTTTAATGGTGATGATGAATATATGTTAATTACGGAAGAAGACGGTCAAAGCGGTTCAATTACGGGATACATAATGAACCTTGAAAATGGTTACGCTCCAGCTGACTGGGAGACATTGGGCGGAGGTCCGTTTACACAAAATGAAGATATCGTTATTGGTGCAAATTTCACTGTAAACCCTACAACCTCGGAAATTGGAGTAGTATATTCGCATGGACCACCAATGAACAATACAGCCGCTAGAAGACTTGGTTGTGC
>SKGS01000270.1 GCA_007117355.1 Lishizhenia sp.
AACACCGCTATAAACACTAGTTTAAAGCTAATCCAATAAGAGTTATAAGTTGATTTCATATTGCAATACATTTTAATTCATGGAATTCAATTATTTACTCACAACAAATTTCTTAACACTAAACTGACCTTTATGTTCAACATATAAGTAGTACATGCCTGTTGATAAGTCGTTGATGTCTAGGGTTAATTCTTGAAAATCCAAGTTATTATTAATTTCTTTTACTATTCTTCCATCCGTATGGATAATGTAAAGTTTTTCAGGGTTAATCTGTTCATTAACTGAAAATGTAATTTCCGACGATGCAGGGTTAGGATAAATGTTGCTTATCCAATCATCTTGCACTATTTCGTCAACACCGACTGTTGAAGTAATTTCCGGAGTTGCTATTCTCTCTGTTGTAAACACCTTGAAGTCTCCTGGTTCCATTGGGATTTGCATGTTTACATTTTCAACAAGAATACTATCACCAGTAAAAAACTCATACCACCATCCTTCTTGCGTAAATCCAGCAATAGCTTGTGCATCATTTACATTAAAATTAGTTAGTACAACAGCATCCATTTCGTCGTGGGTATAAATAATTCTTTTTGTTGTACCTGTCAATGAAAGTGTATATTCTCCTTCTTGAAATGTTGGATAATCTCGTCTTAACTTGATAGTAGCAGCATATACATCATAGACTTGTTTTCTCCTTCCTTCTTCGAAATAATTCCAAAGAATTGGTTTGTTACAAACCCGACAAGGGAAGTTTATACTAATATCATAACCTAATTCTCCAAATTGCCAAATCATTTTCGGGCCGGGTGTTAATAACATCAATACAGCGGCAGTTTGGGCACGTTTTAATGCGTTTTCCATTGCTCGTACATTGTGAGAGGGATTTGACTCATTACCAAAATTCAATGCTTCATACATACCTCTTTCTTCGTCGTGGCTTTCTATGTAAGCAATTAAATGTTTGTCCTCCCATCCACGGTTTGAGTGAACACCCCAATTCAAATTAGAGCTATTACCTTTCATGGCGTTATGATATTCCCAAGTGATATTCCCCCATATCATCATACCATAATCTGATAAAATAGTTTCTTCGCTATTATCACAAAAGTGTTCCAGAATAACATACGCATCAGGATGTACTGCCCAAATTGTATCAGCCATTCTTTTGAGGATGTCAATTCTCGTCTGACTAAAGTTAGTATTATCGTTAACAAAACCTTTTGTAAAGTCAAATCGATACCCATCTACTTTATATTCATTCAACCAAAACAAGTTTATTTGATCGATATAATCTTTTACAACTTGTGTTTCGTGATTAATATCATACCCCCAACAAAATGGCTCATGTGGACATTCTTGGTTAAACCAAGGACTATTTTCTGCTGGCTGGTTATTAGCGGCATCCCAATACAATCTAACCATTGGAGACTGACCAAATAAATGATTTAATACAACATCTTGTATTACAGCAATTCCTCTTTCATGACAAGCGTCAACAAATGCTTTGAAATGCTCAGGTGTTCCATAATATTTATCTAAGGCCATGTGGAAACTTGGGTTATATCCCCAACTTTCATTATTTTCGAATTCGTTAACAGGCATCAGTTCAATCGCATTAATACCAAGATTAACCAAATAATCAAGTGTATCTACAAGTGTTTGGTAATTATGGCTTGCAATAAAGTCACGAACCAATAATTCATAAATAATTAAGTTTTCTTTGTCTGGTTTTTCAAAATCGCTATGTTGCCAATCGTATGGAGTAGGGTTGGTTTTAAAAAGCGTGATAAAACCAGTTGTTTTTCCTACAGGATAAGGATAAGGATCTGGATAAATATGTGCTGGTATCGCACCGTCATTTGCAGGGTCTGCAATCAACTCACTTAAAGGGTCTGCAAACGCCTGACCATCTACTAGGTATTGAAGACCATAACGAACACCATCTTCTAAACCAGAAATTGGCAACCACCAAGTAGTTCCATCTTCAGAAAGGTTCATTTGATATTCAGGTAGAGGAGTCCAGTCGTTAAAATCGCCAATTACATAAACGTTATTTTTTTCCGGTGCATAAAATTTTAAAATGATGCTATCAGGTTGAATTCTATTAAGTCCCATTAATAATCCTTCTGGTGGATTAATGGATTCAGGCTCTTCATTTATAATTATCAAAGTACTATCATAAGCTGTTTCAGAGCTAGTAGTTGCTTCGAATTTCAACCAATAAGAACCTGGTTCAGCAGAAGAAAATTCATACGTCAGTTCATTGGTGTTATTTTCTTCAATTAAGGTTACGTCTGTTGTGGTATTAACTATTTTCAAATCAGCAGCTTCATTGGATTTTCCAAGTACAAAAACTGGTTCGTTAGGATTAGTTAATACGAATGACTCTGGAGAAAAAATTTGTGCTATCAAACCAGCGTCTTCTGGGAAAACATCATAAAATATATCACTTCCATCTGCGCTTCTACCAACGACTGTACCTGCTGCATTTCTAAAAACAAATGCAAGACGTTCAACGGTTGTTCCAGCTGGATAATTATAAAAAGTTGATATATCTATGCTAATTTCAAACAAGTCATCGCCAAGATTCGTCATCGCCACATTAGGATCAACTGTACCCCAGTTTCCTTGTACAAATTTCCAATCAGTTGGTGAAGTACTTTGATCAGTAATTACTCCCGTATGTGCATAAACATTTTCTACCCCTTGTAGCGCACCATTCCCTTGTTTGGCATCGTATATAATTGTTACGATATCATTTTGAGTTGGAAAGGCAGGGGTGACATCCAAAATTTGCCCGAAAACAACTTGGGTAAATGCTAAGGATAAAATTACTAATCTTTTCATATGTATTTTATTTATTTTTCAAATGTCATATGGAATCGCAAAAGAGATTTATTTATTAGTGTTTTTATGGGAAATCTCTTTATGCTTATTTCATATTATTTTAATTAAAATAAAAGGGAGCACATTAAAGAAACTCCCTTTTTTGTTTAAAAACTTATTTTACTGTTAATTTTCCAGATCTAACAGCTTCTCCAATAACCACCTTGTAAACATAAGTTCCAGGAGCTAAAGAAGAAACATTCATTTGAACGTCAGCGTTATTATTTTGCTGCTGCGTTGCTACAACACGACCTGATAAGTCCATAAGTTGAACAGAAGCACTACCATTAACAGAGCTTTCAAATGAGAATGTCACTACATCTTCAACTGGATTAGGGTAAACATTGAAAGAAGTGAATGCCTCATTTTTTGTTGATAGCAAACATCCTTCACATAAATCCCACTGAAAACATACAACTTCGTCTTCAGCTGGAATTACGAAAGTTCTGTTGAATCCTTCAAAACCATCATCTTCGCCACATTCGGCCAAAGTTGCATTTCCTTCATTCATTCCCCAATCATTACCATTGATGAATTTAAAAAGTTGCGTTTCTCCAACTGCTGCTGCAGGATAAGTTACTTCAACTGACCAAAGGTTACCCCCAACGTTAGTTAATGGGCTATCACCTGGAGACCAGTTTGGTAAATCACCTCCATTGTCTTCGAAATTACCACCAATAGAAATTCCTGCTGGATCTAAAGTATTTCCGTCTTCAAGATAGTTGGTGATATCCACTTGATAAGTGATGGTTACTTGACCAAAAAGTGCCGCTCCAACTAGTAAGCTGCTCAAAAGTGTAAATGTTTTTTTCATAATAATTTAATTTTTAGTTGTTTCAAATTTACAATTTTTTCCTTAGTGTCAAAATGACAATGTAGTTTTTTTTCTAAATTTGTGAGAAAAGATGACATAACTTTTGTTTTGAACTGTTCCAAAACTCCAAGTATTTCAATAATTCTAATCGATTTCGTTAGGAATAGGAATTATGGATTAAATTTTGTTAAGTCGATACAAGTATGAATTAAACTCAGAAAAAATAGCTCTTATGAAAAAAATAATTGTTTTTACCATTGTTTGTATTTTTATTGTTCCAGTACTTTCAGCGCAGAAAGTAGAAAGAATGGAACCTTTAAACTGGTGGGTTGATATGAATCTCAGTAGGGTAGAGGTAATGCTTTATGGCGATAACATTGCTCAATACACACTTCAAGTTGAAGGACTTACAGTTATGCAACAGTTGCGTACAGAAAATCCTAATTATATTTTCTTTACCGTAGAAACTAAAGACAAAGCAGCTGGGAATTACGCTGTAAACTTAAAAAACAAGAATAAAATAGTCCAAACCTTACAATTTGAATTGAAAGAAAGAAGAGAAGGGTCAGCCGAAAGAACAAGTTTCACCACAGAGGATGTTGTTTACCTATTGATGCCAGATCGATTTGCCAATGGTAATCCTGATAATGATTCACATCCTGATGTGGTTGAAAAAGTGAATCGTGAATTACCAGGAGGTCGTCACGGTGGAGATATTGAAGGGATAATTAAGAATTTGGACTACATTAAAGACTTGGGTGCAACAGCAATATGGTCAACACCTTTATTGGAAGATAATGACTCCACCTATTCTTATCACACTTATGGTCAAAGTGATTTGTACAAAATAGACCCACGCTATGGAACAAATGAAGATTATGTTAGATTGGTACAAGAAGCTCGTGAAAAAGGAATTAAAATTATAAAGGATATGGTTCCTAATCACTGGGGAGCAGCACATTGGATGATGAACGATTTGCCGACGTATGATTGGTTACATCAATTTCCGGGTTACGGACAAACTAATTACAGATCATCTACACATTTAGATCCAAATCGTTCTGATTGGGATTTGAAATACTGCGAGGACGGCTGGTTTGTAAAATCTATGCCTGATTTAAATCAACGTAATCCTTTAGTTCAGAATTATTTAATTCAAAATGCTATTTGGTGGGTTGAATATGCAGATCTCGATGGAATTAGAGTTGATACCTATCCTTATAATGACAAATACAAAATAGCGGAATGGACCAAAGCTATTACAGACGAATATCCAAACTTAAATATCGTTGGTGAGGTTTGGATGCACGATCAAGCTCAAATTAGTTATTGGCAAAAAGATAGTCCGATTGGTGCTATTCAGTCTTATAATTCGCACCTTCCTTCAGTCATGGATTTTACTTTTCATGATGCCGTTGGCATGGCTTTTAGAGAACCGCATGCGGGTTGGGACAACGGAATGTATCGATTTTATGAAAACCTAGTCAATGATTTTTTGTATGCAGACCCTCATAACCTTTTGATATTTTTAGAGAATCACGACACAGATAGATTTAATCACCATTATAAGGATATTAAAGATTACAAACTTGCTATGACCTTAATGGCTACGCATAGAGGAATACCACAATTGTACTATGGCTCTGAAATTGGCATGGCCGGTGATAAAAGCAAAGGTGATGCTTACATTCGAGAGGATTTTCCAGGTGGATGGGAAGGTGACAAAAATAACGCATTTACACAAGAAGGAAGAACAGAGGAGCAAGAAAGCTATCATTCGTTCACGAAAAAATTATTAAATTGGAGAAAATCTGCTCCAGCTGTTCATCATGGAAGAACTATTCAATTTTTACCACATGAAAATTGCTACGTTTATTTTAGAATCCATAATGATCAAACAATTATGGTAGTTATTAATAATAGTTTGGAGGAAAGAAATTTGGATTCAGAACGATTTAACGAAGTGTTGGGGAATTTTTCTAAAGGAAAGGATATCATTTCAGGAAATATTGTCCATTTTGATGAAAATCAAATTTCCATCGCTCCAAAGTCTTCTATGATTATCGAATTAGAACGCTAAAATATGATAAGGTTTTGGGCAGTTGTATTGTTTTGTTTTAGTTGGTTACACGCAAGTTCACAAACAAAAGTCATTAGTTCAGAACTAATGGATTCTATATTGGTCATTGAAACCGATATTGGAAAATACCATATTTCATCTTATGGTCATGGAATCATTGAAGTTTCTTTTAGTGAACATGGTAAGGAGTTTTCTGAAGAATCTCATGCAGTAATTGCACGAAGAATTCCGCTAAAGTTTGTTGAGGAATCAAAAAAACACCTAAAGATAAAGTCTGGTGAGCAAAAAATTGTAATCCATAAAAGCCCATTTAAACTTTATTTTGAATTGGAGAACGGTACAGCGTTTTTGAACCAAAATGCTATCTCCAATACAAAAATCGATTCAGATTCTATTCAAATTGCTTTTGATATTTCTAAGGATGAGGTGCTCTACGGTGGCGGCGCACGTGCACTAGGAATGAATAGAAGGGGAAATAATTTAGAATTATACAACAAAGCCCATTATGGTTATGAAGAGCGATCAGAACTAATGAATTATACTTTGCCCATATTTCTCAGTTCTAAAAAATACTTGGTTCATGTAGATAACCCGACGAAAGGAGTTTTGGATTTGGCAGCTTCCGATTCAGCTCAAGTCAGGTTTGATTTGATTGCTGGGAATTATCGTTATCATGTAATAACTGGTCAAAATTGGGATGCGATTCTCTACAATTACACATTTTTAACTGGAAGACAGCCCTTACCTCCGCTGTTTACTTTTGGAAACTTCGCAAGTCGATTTGGTTATCGCTCGGCAAATCAAGTAAACGATGTAGTCAGAAGATTTAAAGAAAATAAAATTCCCTTAGACGCTGTTATTTTAGACTTATATTGGTTTGGAGATTCCATAAAAGGAACGATGGGAAATTTAGATTTTCATTTGGATTCCTTTCCAGAACCTACAGCGTTTCTGCAAAATTTAAGAACTCAGAATATTCGTCCAATACTTATTACAGAGCCATTTATTTTGACTTCAAGTAATCGATGGGGTGAAAGTGTTCAGGCAGACATTTTGAGTAAAGATAGTTCGGGAAACATTTATACTTATGATTTTTATTTTGGAAACACAGGACTTATAGATGTGTTTAATCCAAAAGCGAGAAGTTGGTTTTGGAATATATACAAGGATTTGAAGAAAAAAGGTGTAGATGGGTTTTGGGGAGATTTAGGTGAGCCAGAGGTGCATCCATCAGAAATTGTACATTTTGGAGGTGAAAAGGCAGATGAAGTGCATAATATTTTTGGTCACGAATGGGCAAAATTAATTTATGAAGGATATAAAACAGATTTTCCTGAAGAAAGATTATTCAATTTGATGCGATCTGGTGCCGCAGGTTCACAACGTTTTGGACTTATTCCTTGGTCAGGTGATGTAAATCGAACATGGGGCGGATTGCGTTCTCAAGTAGAAATAGCGTTACAAATGAATATGCAAGGATTAGCTTACATGCATTCTGATTTAGGCGGATTTGCAGGAGATTACGATGACAATGAACTTTACACACGTTGGTTACAATATGGCGTATTTCAGCCTGTTTTTCGTCCTCATGCACAAGAAGAAGTGCCGAGTGAGCCTGTTTTTAAAGATAAAGAAACCATGAAGTTGGCAAAACAAGCTATTGACTTAAGGTATGCTTTATTACCGTATAATTACAGTCTAGCATACAGAAACACTTATTTTGGTGAGCCATTGATGCGACCTTTGTTTTTTGATTTCCCGGAAGACTCAGTTGCACAAACTACAACGATAAGCTATTTGTGGGGAAAGTCATTTTTGATTACTCCTATTTTACACAAAGAAATAGAAAGTCAAGAGGTTATTATACCGCCTAAGTCCGTTTGGATTGACTATTATACCAATGAGCGTTACGAAAATATTTCTGAAAAAAGTGCAGTAATCTTAAAAGAAACTAATGAATCATCCATCCCTACACTTGTTCGAGCAGGAAGTATAATTCCCGAGGTGTCACCAATTACGAATACAGCTCAATACTCTCCTGATAAACTAATTTGGAAATTGTATTTAGATGAATCGGTAACACAGAATGAATTCACTGTTTATTTTGACAATGATAAACGTAATCTTAGCAGTGCTTTTGTATCCGATGAGTACAAACTTAGTTACGAACGAAACGACAATGGTTTATTTGTAAAAGTTTACAAGAATGGAATATTACATCAAGAATTTTATGATAATAATGTTATCCTTGATGAAGATAATAGAAATATTACCGTTGTAATTTCAAATGTTGATTAGCCCGAATTATTAACTTTGTTGAGCTCCTTGCAGTCGGTTCACCAATCTGATGCTGTTTGAATTTTAAAAGACAGAAATACAATATATTAGCTGTTGTTTTTGTCTTTTTTAGGCTAACCCAATTTTGGGTACGTATTTTTCATCGAGATTTTGATTTAATTTTGACCTATTTGTCGTTACAAGACCCTCGAAATATACTTATATTCCTTCGGGGCTTGTGCCTAAATTAGCTTCAAAATTAAATACATGAATAAATCGGGTTAGTACATTTTTCATTTCATAAAAAAGGTTATCCATTTAATGAATAACCTTTTTTACTGTATTTAGGGTCTGCTTAAAAACTCAAACAAATTGATTTTTAATGATTTATTTCGATATTTGAACTATTTTTTTAAGCAGACCCTATTTAACTGTTTTTATTTATCAACATCAACTTTTGCAAGTTCCTCTGCTTTGTATTCACCATCATCGAGTTTCTTTTTCACTATTTTGAATGTTTCAATAGTGTAGTTAACATCTTCTAATGTATGAACAGCCGTTGGAATTAATCGTAGCATTATAACATCTTTTGGAACAACAGGATAAATAACAATTGAACAGAAGATATTGTAATTTTCTCTCAAGTCAAAAGTCATATTTGTTGCCTCTGCAAGATTTCCTTGAAGGAATACAGGCGTAACAGGAGAATTAGTAACTCCGATATCAAAACCTGCTTTCACTAAACCTTCCTGTAAAGCTTTAGCAACTTTCCAAAGACTCTCTCTTAATTCAGGCTTTGTTCTTAGCAATTCTAAACGTTTACGAGCACCGACAACTAAAGGCATTGGTAGTGACTTTGCAAACATTTGAGAACGCATATTGTAACGCATATATTCAATTATTTGCTCATCAGCACAAATAAATGCACCGATTGAAGCCATAGATTTCGCAAAAGTTCCAAAAAGTACGTCAATTTCATCGTGGACTCCTTGACCTTCACCGGCTCCCATTCCTGTTTCACCAATGGTACCAAAACCGTGAGCATCATCAACGAAAAGGCGGAAGTTGTATTTTCCAGATTTTCTGAATTCGACAATTTCTTTCAACTTACCTTGGTCACCAGCCATTCCAAAAACACCTTCTGTAATAACTAATATACCACCATTTTGAGCTTCTGCAATTCTAGTTGCTCGCGTCATTTGCTTATCGAAACTTTCCATGTCATTATGTTGGAAAACAAATCTTTTTCCAGCATGAAGACGCATTCCGTCCATAATACAAGCGTGAGACTCACTGTCGTAAACGATAACATCATTTCTATCTACAAGACAATCAACAGCAGAAACCATACCTTGATAACCAAAGTTTAAAAGGATAGTATCTTCTTTTTGCATAAATTCTGATAACTCTTGCTCTAATGCTTCATGTTCACTCGTTTGCCCTGTCATCATTCTAGCCCCCATAGGATAGGCCATTCCCCAGTTGGCAGCAGCTTGTGCATCCGCTTCCCTAACTTCAGGATGATTTGCTAAACCAAGGTAGTTATTAACCGACCAAACTAAACATTCCTTACCTCGGAAGGTCATTTTGTTACCAATTTCTCCTTCCAATTTAGGAAAGGTAAAGTATCCGTGAACTCCTTTCGCAAACTGACCGATTGGGCCTCTATTCTTTTTAATTTTTTCAAATATGTCTTGAGCCATAAAATTGTTGTTTACAGGCGATTCTTCACCTTAAATTTACCGCAAAGATAATCTATTTAAAATTATTTCTATGCATTTGATAGCTCTGAGAGTAAAAAATAACTAACAAACAGTGGTTTATAAGACATGCTAGAATGAGACTTTATTAAGCATTAAACCCTTTATTAAATCCTTAGCGAACGTTTAGGGTGTGGTGTAGTTCGCTGAGGATTGTAAGCGTCCTAATGTCGTAAAGTCCTAACATCTCCATTTCGCCCTCGATACTTCTCGACAAGCTCGAAGCAGCGCCTCTCGACAAGCTCGAAGCCCCGCTTTAAAACGATCCACGTTGTTACGGTTAAAATCACTCGGTCTCCATTTCTTAAAGTCTAATGTATTAATCTACAATCACAAAATCTTTAAATCTAAAATCCTCCAATCCTAACTTCCTAAATCCCCCCAACAATATTTACTTCTCGTTCTAAAGCAACACCGAGCTTGCTAAAAACATCTTGCAAAATGGTTTCAGAAAGGTCAAAAATTTCTTTTCCAGTAGCGTTACCATAGTTTACAAGAACTAAGGCTTGCTTTTTATGGACCCCAGTGTTTCCTATAACTTTACCTTTCCAACCCGCTTGCTCTATGAGCCAGCCTGCTGGTATTTTTACTGTTCCATCTGCTTGTTTATAATGAGGTATGTCGGGATGTTCTTTTTGTAAGTTTTCAAAAATGTCACTTGAAACAACAGGGTTCTTGAAAAAGCTTCCTGCGTTTCCAATTTCTGCTGGATTAGGTAATTTTGAGGAACGTATAGCAATGACAGCTCGACTTATTGCTGAAATCGTTGGTTCTTGAATCCCCATTTTTTGTAGTTCTTCCTGAATAGCTCCGTAAGAAGTACTTAGTTTATGGTCTTTTTTAGTCAATTTGTAAGTCACATTGCAAATTACATATTGTCCTTTTAAATCCCTTTTAAATACACTTTCACGGTAGCCAAACTTACATGCTTTGTTGTTGAAAGTATGCACTTCTTTAGATGTAAGATGAAAAGCTTCCAAACTTTCAAAAACATCTTTTATTTCAACGCCATAAGCTCCAATATTTTGCATTGGACTAGCACCAACATTTCCAGGGATTAGTGATAAGTTTTCAATGCCACCCCAATTATTTTTAATACAGTAAATTACAAAATCATGCCAGTTCTCTCCAGCGCCAACCTGAACCCAAACATGATTTTCATCTTCTTTAATTACTGTTTTGCCAAGGATTTCATTTTTTAAAACCAATCCCTCATAATTTTTTGTAAAAAGTAAATTGCTTCCCCCTCCTAAAATTAAAAGCGGCGAATTATTAGTTTGATTAATTAAATTTTCTAATTCATCAATGGAGCTAAAACAAGAAAACTGTTTTGCAACAGCGTTAATACCAAAGGTGTTATGAGCTTGAAGATTAAAATTGGAAACGACCATAAAATAGTTTTTACAAAAGTATCATTTACTAAATTGCACAAAATAGCATTAGAAATGTTTTATCCCTAATTGATTTTTAATAACCCAAAAAGTTAATTTTGTACGTATGTTGAAGAAAGTTGATATTAACATTATAAATGCCATGAGCAAAAATACTTTGATGGCATTATTAGATATGAAATGCACCGAAATCGGTGATGATTATGTGGTTTGCACAATGCCCGTGAACGAAAAAACGCACCAACCAATGGGGCTTTTGCATGGTGGAGCAAGTGCTGCATTGATAGAAAGTATTGGTTCGATGGGTTCATCTCTTTTGTTGGATTTAGATAAGGAAGTTCCAGTTGGATTAGAAATCAATGCGAATCATGTCGGAGGGTTGAAATCTGGTTTGGTTCGTGGAGTAGGAAAGATTATTCATGCTGGAAAACGAACACATGTTTGGCAGGTTGATATTTTTGATGATAGCACAGATAAACTGATTTGCACTGGTCGTTTAACGGTAATGGTAGTGCCAAGAAAATAAAAAATGACTGATTTTCTCGCGTATTCCTCACCAAGTGGAAAGAAAGTTCTTGCAAAAGGGATTTGGAAAGAAACAACTTTTTCGCTCTTAAAAGAGAATCACTTTTTTGTAACTGACTTTCTCAAGGAAAAAACATTTTATTTTGAGAAAGAGGACAAACTAAACGATATTTCGGAAATTGATAATTTTGAAATACCATCCACGAAAGAATCTCTTTTCACTATTTCAATGGAGGAATATTTGCAGCAACTTAATAATTTCATTGAAGGGTTTTCTAAAAACGAAATAAAAAAAGCTGTTTTTTCAAGGATATCGGAAATAGAAAATGATATTGCTCTTTCTACTTTGTTTAGTCGTCTTGAAGAAAAATACGGCAATAAAGCGTTGATTTATATTGTGTCATCCGATAATTTTGGGACTTGGATTGGTGCGACGCCAGAGATTTTACTTGAAGGAAACACAACAGAAATCCGCTCTATGTCTCTCGCAGGAACAAAAGCGAAAGAAGGTATTCAATGGACATCGAAAGAAGAAGAAGAGCAACAAATAGTTACTGATTTTATTGCTGATAAAATCACAAAATATGAACCCACTCATTTTTCTCAAAGTGAACCATATACGTTTTACTCTGGAGCGGTTTATCACCTTCGTTCCGATTTTTCTTTTCAGTTACCGAAACAAAATTGGCTGCCTCTTATAAAAGAATTACATCCCACTCCTGCTGTTTGCGGAATTCCTACAAAAAAAGCTGTCAAACATATCCTGAGCTTTGAAAAGCATGAGCGAAAATTTTACACTGGTCTTATTGGTTTTATTACCGCTAATGAATTGCAAGTCTATGTTAACTTGAGGTGTATGGAAAAAACCGCAAATGGCTTTGCCCTCTATTTGGGAGGTGGTATAACAGATGCTTCCGACCCACAAGATGAATGGAACGAAACGGAAAACAAAGCAAAAACCTTACTTTCTATTTTTGATTAAAAGTTGGGGATTAGTTTTGCTAATTTCAAGTATTGTAAAAATATATAAACATTAAAAATAAATAAGTTTAGTCTCTGTAAAACAAAGATTTAAAAATATTAAAAGTCGTTTTGTGTTGAGTTATTTTACAAATTATAAATAAATCACTTTACATATTATAGAATTGTTATTTTACATATTATAAACTATGTATTTTGCATATTATATAATTATTGTTTTACATATTATAGTTTTTTCACTTTACAAATTATGATTGAAATAATTCTTAAATTCAATTATTCGTCTTTTTCAATATTCTTATTCTTTTGTGCTTTGTAATCTTCCTCAAGAATAGCATCCACCGGGAATTGAAACAACAAAAAAATGTGTAGTTTTGAGATTAGAATTAAAGAATACAAAGACACATGAAATATACATTTTCGATAGATGCGCCACAACAGCAATACATCGCTATTACCTTTACATTTTCAGTTACAGAGAAGGAGACCGAAGTTTGTTTACCCACTTGGCGACCAGGCAGGTATCAGGTAGGAGATTTTGCGAAAAACATTAAGACATTTCAAGTTTTTGATGACCAAGGTAAAAAATGTACATTTCATAAGACTGAAAAATCAAAATGGCTAATTGATACAGCCAATACAAAATCGGTAAAGATTGTCTATAAGTATTATGCTAATCAAATGAATGCAGGTTCAACATTTTTAGACCAAGAACAGCTTTATGTTAACCCCGTGAATTGTTGCTTGTATGTTCCGCTTTTGATGGATGAAAAAGCAGAAGTGGAATTAAACATTCCAAAGCATTGGAAGTATGCAGGGCCACTTGAAATGGAGAATAATAATTTGACTGCTGTAAGTTTTGATGAACTAGCAGACTCCCCATTTATTTGTTCAGCTGGACTTCAACACCAATCTTATAAAGTAAATGATGTAACTTTTCACGTTTGGTTCAATGGAATAATAAAACCAGATTGGGATAAATTGATACCAGACTTTGAAGCTTTTACAGCAAAGCAACTAGAGAAATTTATTGAATTTCCAACGGATGAGTATCATTTCTTATTTCAAATTTTGCCTTACAAAGCTTATCATGGTGTTGAACATGAAAGATGCACAGTTATAACACTTGGACCATCTTATGCTGTTTTTAAATCGTTTTACAAAGAATTACTGGGAGTAAGTTCGCATGAATTATACCACACTTGGAATGTGAAAGCAATCCGACCAAAACAAATGTATCCGTATGATTTTTCCAAAGAAAATTACACACATCTTGGCTATATTACAGAAGGTGTAACGACTTACCAAGGAGATTTAATGTTGTTGAAAAGTGGTGTTTTTTCTCTAGAACAATATTTGAACGAGTTTAATGTGCAATTACAAAAGCACTTTGATAATTTCGGTCGGTTTAATTATTCGGTGGCAGAGTCATCTTTTGATACTTGGTTAGATGGTTATGAAGCTGGTGCTCCAGGAAGAAAAGTATCGATTTACACAGAAGGGTGCTTACTGGCGTTTGTAGTGGATGTGCTTATCATGAAAGCGAGTGATAATTCAAAATCTTTAGACGACGTAATGCGTAATTTGTATTTCAATTTCGCACAAAAACAACAAGGCATAACTAAAGAGGATTTTCAAAACACCATTGAAAATTGCGCAGGACGTGTATCGTTCGATTGGCTTTTTGACCAATATTATTACGGAACAAAAGCGTATGAAATTATCTTAACCGATTGCTTAGAATACCTCGGATTAGAATTAAATCATGCGCCTTCAGACGATGCTGCAGCAGCCTATTTGGGATTAAAAACACAAGAAATTGACCAAAAAACCATCGTTCAGGCAATTTACCCAGGTTCCCCAAGTGATTTAGCAGGGGTTACAGTTGGTGATGAGGTCATTGCATTAAATGATGTATCAATTAATAGTGACTTACCAGCTTGGACAAATTATTTTGAAAATGAATTAAAATCTATTTCAGTACTAAGAATGGGAAGACTCATTACTTTTTCTATCCCTCAAATGGATCGCCCATTTTACCAAAAATATTGGGTGACAGTAGTTGACCAATCGGATAAAAGTCAACAAAATGCGTTAAAGGCTTGGATGAAGTAGGGTGATTATGAGAAGTATTCTATTCTCGAGACCTTTCAGTTAAATAATTTCTTGCCATAGGTCCCTCATTGAGTAATAAATCTAGTATAGAAAGATTTGGGGTAAATGGCTGTACATCCGAAAAAACTTGGATATATTTTTCTTGTGGAAAGGATAAAACTTTTTGATTTAAAAGAATTCTTATATCGTCTTTTCCGCAATAAGGAAATTCTTGTTCAGAAAATTCAAATATTATTTCGAAGTCTAGCCAATCCAAGAGTTGTTTTAGAATTTGACTGTTAAAGGCTAGCAGGTTTTGTTCTTTTTGGTAAATAAGCTCATGAATTCGTTCTTCATAATAATAGAAGAAAGGAGCATGTTTATAACAACTTTCAATTGCTTTCCAGTGGTCTTTTTGCCAATTGGTAGCATTGGAGATAACAACATCCTTTATTTTAGTGTTTTTTCCATAAGGTCGCTCCACAGGAACAGAAATTAAAAACGTTCCATCAGCTGAGAGAATTGCCGTTCTATTTCGCCAAGTTTGTTTTTGGTAGTTTTCATGAGCATCAATAAGAATGGTGCTTTGTTTTACCAATTCCTGAAAATACGGAATAGTACCAAAGTAACTCGTTGAAAAAAGCATTACTCAATGTTTGTGAAAACGCGATTCCAACGTACACCTGTACCGTGATTGTTGTCTTTTGAGAACCAAACCATTGCTGCTCTTCCAACAATATGGTCTTCCGGAACAAATCCCCAAGTACGTGAATCAGCTGAGTTATAGCGATTGTCTCCCATCATCCAGTAATAATTCATTTGGAAGGTATAAGTCGTTTGTTCCACTCCATTGATATATACTTTTCCGTCCTTCCTTTCCAAAGAATGACCTTCGTAGGCGGTGATTACACGTTCATACCAAGCCAAATTATGGTCATTTAGTTCAATCGTAGCTCCTTTTTTCGGAATCCAGAATTTATCGAACTCTGTAATCGTAGTAGAAATATGCATGGACTTTGGATAATGTTGAAGATTTTCTACCATTTCATAATTGGTGAAATCAGGCCCTTCATGCTTAGGATAAAGCACAATTTCGAAATTAGCATCAGGATATTTCTCTTTGAGTTTTTCCAATTGCCATCCTGACAAATCCATGGTTCTATTATTGGGGTTTACATCATATCCCATGGTTAAACCAAATTCTTCCCGCAAAATTTCTTTTCTAGGTAAATTCAAATTACTGTACCTGTACTTCAAATTTTGATTGTAGAATATGGGAGCTTCTTGAAATTCGTTATCATTTTCTCCGCGATAATATAGTTGAGAATTGATGATTTGAAGTGAATCCCCAGCAATACCCACACAGCGTTTGATGTAGTTTTCTCGCTTATCTACAGGGCGATAAATAACACCATAATGGTCTATCATACGACCTTCAGCACCAGAAAAAGTACGTTTGTTTACAGCAATTTCATTTCTAGATTTAGCAGTCCATGTGGTATAATTTTCTATAAAATCTTGCCAATAATTATTCATTTCATTTTGATACTTCTCTACCAATTCAGGATATTTTAATTGGTAAATACTATCTAAGGCCTCCTCTTCTAGTCCAGTATCTTGAATTTTTTTAATCAAAGCGCGTTGTTTGCTTTCAAAAGAACTAAGTTTTTTTGTTGTTTGCTCTTGGTACAAACGTATGGCTTCATTGATAACTATTCCATGATAGTCATGACCCATTAATCCATGCGGCATTCGTGGGTCATAAACCGCAGTATCTCCCGATGGATAGTTAAATACGACCACATCAAAACGCTCAACATTTCTCCAGCCAGGAAGACGTGTATATTCTAGTGTTTCCAATTGTGAATACGACTTCACATCCAACCATGGAATCGTGTTATGCACCAAAGGAAACGACAAAGGAGTAACTGGAACTTTTGGACCGTAAGCTAATTTGTTCACGAATAAAAAGTCACCAACTAATAGTGTTTTTTCCATCGAGCCTGTTGGTATTTGAAATGGCTCAAAAACATAAGTACGAATCGCACTAGCAGCTACAAGGGCAAATAAAATACTATCACCCCACTCTTTGATAATCGTTTTTCGTCCCTTTTTCTGTTTTTGTAAAAAGCCCATCACATAAGCAATAACATGCCCGAAAATGGGTAGGGATAGAAAGAGAACCAAGTGGTCTCCATGTGCTCGTCGTCTGAGGTGTTCGTCATTTTCCCAATCTGTCGTAAAGTTGGGTTGGAGACTTTCATCAGAGGCGATTTTTCCCATCAAAATAAAAGGGAAAAGGATTCCTTGAATGGTTTCGCCTAAAGAGAAAAAACCATATTTACGAATATAACTCACATTGAAAACCATCCACATCACAAGGTGTAGTCCCGGAATTAGCATAAAAAACACCCACCACCAAGGTTGACCACCAATTTTGGATGCAATTGCGTAGTTATAACCGGGAATTAACGCTTCCCAAGATTTTCTTCCCGCTTTAGGAAAACTTTTAAACCATAAAGCTAAATATGGGAAAATCAAAAAGAATAAATAAAAATATAGTGCGTTCATGTGTTTATTTTGAAAGTTTTAATACATCGTTCATAGTGAAAACACCTTGTTTTCCTTGAATAAATTCTGCCGCTATGACTGCTCCTAAAGCAAATCCTTCTCTACTTTTAGCTTCATGCGTGATTCGTATAAAATCAATTGGGGAATGATATTCAATTGTGTGCGTCCCATGCACGTTTGGCTCACGAATTGCTGTAATTTCTACACCTCCTTCAAATTCATTTTTTGTTGGATGTTGCGGACAACTCCAGTCTTCCACTGCGTCATGATTTTCAATTATTCCTTCTGCAAGTGTAATAGCCGTTCCGCTTGGTGAATCGAGTTTTTCCGTGTGATGAATTTCTTTCATGGAAACGTGATAATCGTTATGTTGGTTCATCAATTTAGCCAACTGCTTATTGAATTCAAAGAACAAATTCACACCAACGCTAAAGTTAGAAGCATGCAGGAGACTTCCATTTTTTTTGGCAACGAGTTCGGTTATGCGTTGCAAATGATTGTTCCAGCCAGTCGTTCCTACAATTACAGGGATGTTTTTTTCTAACAGGTATTCCAAGTTATTTATAACAACATGAGGTGCTGTAAATTCGATAGCTACATCCGTAGAACTAAAGTCTTGTGCTTCTACTTTTTGACTGGAAGTAACTCTTGCAGTAATTTCATGTCCTCTGGAAATCGCAATTTTTTCTATTGCTTTTCCCATTTTTCCATAGCCTATAAGTGCTATCTTCATGCGGTGTCTTTTATTTTTTTAATAGCTTTAATTAGCCTTCGATATTACTATTTTTGTTCGCAACCAAACGGCAACATTTGTTAAATATTTCCCGAAATTAACGAAATTTGAGCGATAATCGAATTCCGGGAGTTTGTATATCTGTCATAGTTGGTCTGAGCGATAAAGATAAATCCCTAGAAACGTCAAAATCCACAAAGTGAGCTTCTACCAAAGCATCTAAAACATTTAATCCATAAACAGCAACAAAAGCAAAAATCATCATATCCCGAGCTCCTTTGTGTTGCTCATACAATTGCAACACCCCAGTATCATCAAAGGTTGCAAATTCCGGAAACGCTGGATTTGGACTTCCATTATCCAAACGATATTGAAACTCACTTCTCAAATCCCGTTGCATCACATGGTTAGAAATAATTGCACTTGATGTAAATCCGAGACCTGTGTAAATTATTGGTAACTTCCACCAAGCATTTTTTTTCCCTTTTGGCATTGCACGATGGTTATAAATTTGCCCTGCCCCAGGAAGTATCATACTAAGTCTTGCGGCTCTTTTAGGAGAATGCATGGATGTATCAGCAAGCTCTTGCTTTTCTTGACACTTGGCGTAACTTCCAAGTAAACATAGAGAACAAAGCAAAATTACCAACCGCATGATTATGAATTGAGCAACTCAATGATACGATTTAAATCAACATCTGAGTTAAAATTGATAATCAGTTTGCCATTTCCCTTTGGTAGTTTATTAATTTGGACTTTTGCGGCAATTTTTTCACTTAATTGATGAGCAAATTGTTGTTGATTTTGAGAAAGTTCTACTTTTTTCGCTTTTGCACTACTTGCTTGTTTCAGATTATTTTCTCCTCTCAAAATAGCTTCTACGTCACGTACAGAAAGTCGCTCTGCTATTATGCGTTCAAACAAATGAATTTGAATTTCTTCATCTCCTGCTGACACAAGTGCCCTAGCATGACCCATAGATATTTCATTTTCTCTTACGGCCAACTGAATCACAGGAGGAAGTTTGAGTAAACGTAAATGATTCGTTATAGAAGTTCTGCTTTTAGCTATTTTACTTGCTAATTCTTCTTGCGTTAATTGACATTCATCAATAAGTCGTTGATAAGAAAGAGCCACTTCGATGGCGTTAAGGTCCTCTCGTTGGATGTTTTCCACGAGCGCCATTTCCAACATTGTTTGGTCGTTAGCAACTCGAATATAAGCAGGAATCTCTTTTAATCCAGCCATTTTCGAAGCTTTAAATCTTCGTTCACCTGAAATTAATTGGTATTTATTTCTACCAAGCTTTCGCACCGTAAGTGGTTGGATAATTCCATGCTGTTCGATGGAATTAGATAACTCTTTCAAGGCTGTTTCCTCAAAATGAGTTCTAGGATTAAATGGATTTGCTTCAATGCTATCAATTGGCAAAAGCGCAACTGAACCAAGTACGGAAGCATCCGTTAAATCTTTGGAAGTGATATCTGTAGCTGAGCTTTCTAATAAAGCGCTCAAACCTTTTCCTAAAGCTGGTCTTTTTTTCGAATTAGAGCTCATTATCTAATGGGATTTGTGGGTCATCAATTTCCATTTTTGACCCAGAGTTATTTTGTAAAATTTCGCGCGCAAAGTTAAGGTAATTAATTGCTCCTTTGCTACCAGCGTCATGCATAACTATCGTTTCTCCAAAAGATGGCGCTTCGCCCAACTTAGTATTTCTGTGAATTACAGTATCGAAAACCAATTCTTGGAAATGTGTTTTTACTTCTTCAACTACTTGGTTTGCAAGTCGAAGCCTTGTGTCATACATTGTTAATAAAATGCCTTCTATTTCTAGGTTAGGATTTAACCTTCCTTGAACGATTTTTATGGTATTTAATAATTTACCCAATCCTTCTAAGGCGTAATATTCGGCTTGCACTGGAACAATTACTGAATCTGCGGCAGTTAATGAATTAACTGTAATTAATCCTAATGATGGAGAACAATCTATAATGATGTAATCATACTCGTCTTTAATTTTATCTAAAGCAGCCTTCAACATGTATTCTCTATTTTGCATGTTGATCATTTCTAGTTCTGCACCAACTAGGTCTATATGTGCAGGTAAAATATCCAAGTTAGGATTTTTAGTGGTAAGAATAACCTCAGAAGGATGAACTTCATTGATTAAACAATCGTAGATACTTTTAATATTTTGTGGGTCAAAGCCTACACCAGACGTGGCATTTGCTTGCGGATCAGCATCAACGATTAGTGTTTTATATTCAAGAACACCCAAACACCCTCCTAGATTTACCGAAGTGGTTGTTTTTCCTACTCCTCCTTTTTGATTGGCAATAGCAATTATTTTACCCATTTTTATTCTTTTTAGTATTCTCGATTCAGATATCGAAAACACAAATTTAGGGTTATCCAACTTGGTTTGGAAGTGAATTACAAGAAAATGTTTTTAACAATTTGAATAATCTAACCTAATTCATCAAAATTTACTGATGAATAGTGGTTGTCATCGTTTTGATATTCTCCCGTTGAACGGAGTTCTTCTATTTTAGCAAGAGCATCTTGCATTCCTTCTTGAAATTTATCAAAATCCTCTTTGTACAGGAAAATTTTATGTTTTTCAAAACGCTCCACACCGTTGTAAGTAGATTTTTTGCTCTCTGTTACAGTCAAATACAAATCGTTTCCTTTGGTTGATTTAACATCAAAGAAATAAGTGCGTTTTCCTGCTCTGATAACTTTTGAGTAAACCTCATCGTTTTTTTCAAATTTTCTCCCTTCTCTCATACACTTAAGTTAAATAGTTTTGGTTTAAAATAAATAGTTCATTAATCGTGAATTACTGTTCCTACGTATTGTGCGTTTTCACCGGGTAAAGGGTTTTTTAGTCGCACTTTCCAAACATACACAGTATTTGCAGGTGTCATTTTTCCATTTCTCCCGTCTCTTCCATCCCAAGGGTTATTGCTGTCTTTTGTTTGAAAAACTACGCTGTTATCCCGTGGATCAATAATAAACATTTCAAAATTAGCTTCTCTTTGCGTTAATGCAAAAGGAATAAATGTACGTAACCGAACATCTGGATTATTTGGTCGGAATGCATCAACTGCTAGGAGGTTGTATTCTTTTACAATGTCTATTTTTTGCGCTATGCGATTCGAACAACCATTGAAGTCTGCTACTTCTAATTCGACAAGGTAATTTCTTTTTTCGAAGAAGTTCATTTGAGCTGTATTTTCTTTAGAAACTAATCTATCTTCGAAATACCACTCAACTTTTTTGTACGAACCAGTTGTTTCCAAGTTTGTTACAGGTAGTCCATTTTCAAAAATATTTGATGTATGAGAGATGGTTGGCGAAGGAAGTGAATGCACACTTATTTCTTCACTAGAAATGATTTCATTGTTCTCATTCAAAAACGAAACAGTTGAATTACCAGTTGGAATTATCTGCATAGATTGATTTTTTCCAAGTTCAATAATGCGTTGTCCTACCTTGAATTTAACTTTTTGACTTTCTGTTTCATTGCTAATTATTACAGCCTCGCCTGCACAAATTTCTAGACTAGACAAACTACCAATTCCATAGCGCTTATCATTGGACGAATTATCCGTCAGGTTTTCTTTCAAACTTCCAAAATTCGAAGTGCTTTCTTTCGTTTCCTGAACTTGTTCTTCTTCAGTAGTTTGATTTGATTCAGAATAGTTTTCAAATTCAGTATTCTGATTTACTGCATTATTCGATTCTTCTCCAGCAGATTCATTATTCGAATATTCCTCTGAATTGGTTAAATCATTTTCAGAAAGTATCGCATTATTTTCAATTGACTTTTCTGCATTATTCTTTTTGGAAAACTCTTTTTGTTCTCCTTCAAGAACTTTTTCTGATGATAAGTCATTTGTTTTGGTAGAAATGGATGATTTATTTTCCGATATTTCAACTGAGTTAGCGGTATTGTCGGTTTGAAATAAAACAAATAAACCAATCGATGCAGCTATAACTCCAGAACCAACTATGTACTTCAATGTATTACTAGAAGAAGGACTAGATTGAGAGCTAGCACTATTTTTACTACGAAAAGATTCAAAATTATCCCAAGCGCCGTTTGGTGTAGGTTCCTCATGATTTTCTAGTAGCGTTTTAAAAGCTTTTTCTAAATTATCTTTCATTTTTGTTTAATCCTTTGGTTCGTTGAAAAGATGGATTAACCCATTTTATCTATTTTTTTAATTTTATCTTCGAGCATAACTCTAAGATTTTGCTTTGCTTTAGCGAGATTTGACTTTGATGTGCCTTCAGAAATATTAAGTATTTCAGCTATTTCAGCATGAGAATAATTTTCAATTACATAAAGGTTAAAAACGGTTCGATAAGCTGGAGAAAGTGCTTGAATGGCTTTCATTGCTTCCTCTGCTTTAAGTTTAGTAAGTGCCTCATCATAGGGGTTATCTTCTTCATATTCAATAGTCTGATTTAGTAAATAATCCTCATCTGTTGCAATAGCCCCTCTATTTCGTTTTCTCACAGCGTCAATGGAAGCATTAACCATTATTCTTCTCATCCAACCTTCAAATGAACCTTTGAAGTCAAATTCTGCTAATTTATCAAAGATCTTAATGAAACCTTCTTGTACGACTTCTTGAGCTCTATCTCTATCCCTCGTGTAGCGCATACAAATGGATAACATTCTCCCATAGAAATAATTAAAAAGTTTTTTCTGAGCGGCTTTTTCCTCTCTAATACAACCTTCTATGATTTCTTTGAGTTGATGTTGTTCCACTTTCGTTTCAGATTAATAACGATTTTGAATTTTTATTAGTTGCCAATGTAGCGATTTTTTTTAGGTTGAAATATATTATGCATTAAATCGTCGTTTAGAAGGGAAGTTTTTGAGGTATAAAATCTCAATTTCTATTTGAATATAAACCAAAAGAAAGTTAATAAAAAAAGGTTGCCAAAACATGACAACCTTTCAATCAAAAGAAAATGAATAAGGTAAAAACCTTAACCTATTACACTCGTATTCTCGTTAGAATTAGAATGTATATTTTCTAACCAATTTTAAACGAGATTGTTCATCTAATCCAAATTCTACTTCTAAAGCCTTATCGATACTACCATATTTTTTTTCAATCACCTCAAAAGCTGTTTTGATGTAGTGGGGTTGAACACCTTCAAAAACCGCAACTGCTTCTGGATTTAACGATTTCATTTC
>SKGS01000277.1 GCA_007117355.1 Lishizhenia sp.
ACTGCTTCTGGTGGGGCAGGAAATTATTCATATGCTTGGCAACCAAACGTTGGTTCAGGATCATCAGTGAGCGGATTAGAGCCTGGGAATTATATTGTTACCGTAACAGATGGAAACGATTGCGAAGTTTCAGAAGTATTTACAGTAATTTTAGGAGATAGTGTTATTGTAAATGTAATGCCAAGCTCAACAACGATTAATGCTGGAGAAAGTGTTACGCTAGTAGCAACTACAATTCCTCAGTCATCAAGCAATAGCTATTCTTGGTCTCCACCGACGGGGCTTAGTTGTACAGATTGCCCTAATCCTGTTGCATCTCCGAGTGTTACTACAGTTTATACAGTTACTGTAACCAATGACCAAAACTGTACTGGTCAAGCGCAAGCATTAGTTTCTATTCAAGAAATTTGTAAAGATCCATTTGTTCCAAATATTTTCTCTCCAAATGGTGATGGTAATAATGATTTCCTTTGTGTGAAAGGTGAATGTATTGCTAATATGGATTTATTGATTTTTAACCGTTGGGGGCAAGTAGTGTTTGAAAGTGGTGCTCAGGAAGACTGTTGGGACGGTACTTTTAAAGGAAAACCTCAAAACGCTGGTGTATTTGTTTATAAATTAAGAGCAAGATTAACTAATGGAGAAGACTTTCTTGAAAGCGGAAATGTTACTTTAGTGCGATAGAAATTAAATTGATTCAAAATGAAATTAAAATTCCTTGTATTTAGCTTGTTGTTAAGTGTTTTTACATTTGCACAAAAAAACGATGTTATTAAAGAGACGAAAGATAGTGTTATCGTGGAAATAGAGCGTTTAGGCACTGAGATAAACAGTTCTTTTCATGACTATGCTCCAGTAATTACTGCTAACGGTGAGTACATGTACTTTACTTCGCGCAGACCATATTCTGTCAAAGAAATTAAGCGAAATAGAGAGTCAATGGAAAAAATATATGAGGCTATTTTTGATGATGTGGATAGTATTTGGTTAGATCCAGTTGCATTGCCAGACCCAATTAACATTATGGGAAGACACAATTCTAATATTGCTATTTCAAATGATGGTCAACGATTATTAAAATACCAAGATGACGGAAAAGGCAATGGAGATATTTATGAATCAATTCTCGAAGGAAAAAAATGGTCAAAACCTGTTTCACTTGGGGGAGTTATAAATTCCGAATACCATGAATCTTCAGCAAGTATTGCACCAGATGGAAGAACGATATACTTTGTTAGTGATAGACCAGGTGGTGAAGGAGGTCGAGACATTTGGTTTGCAACTAAAACGTACGACGGAAATTGGAGTAGTGCCAAAAACTTAGGAAATCTAATTAATACAGACCAAGATGAAGAAGCAGTGTTTATTCATCCTGATGGAACAACCCTTTATTTTTCATCAACAGGTCACAATTCTATGGGAGGGTATGATGTTTTCAAATCTAAACTAGTAAATGGCGAATGGACAAAGCCAATTAATCTAGGAACACCCATAAATACCGAAGAAGATGATATGTTCTTTGTGTTAACAGCCGATGGTAGAACAGGCTACTATGCATCTGGACGTGGAGATGCAGTAAAGAATATTTTTGAAATACGCTTTACTCCAATTGGTGATGAATCTGGTCCTAAACTAACCGTTTTTAGCGGTACTGTTAAAGATGGAAAAACACTTATTCCACTTGGTGCTAATATTGAAGTAATTGACAACGAAAAAGATGAGGTTATTGGAAATTTTACAGCAAATAGTGAAACAGGAAAATACCTCATTTCTTTACCTTCTGGAAAAAATTATGGAATAAATTTTTCGAAAGAAGGTTACTTGTTTGTATCGCATTCCTTTGACCTCACAAACGATTCATTATCTAGTTATAAAGAGGTAAAGAAAAATGTATTGATGAACAAGCTTGACGTTGGGTCAAAAGTGATTTTAAAAAATGTGTTCTTTGACACTGATAAGTCAACACTTAGAAAAGAATCTAAAAATGAATTATCACGACTGATTAAGATTTTAGAAACCAACCCAACCTTGAAAATTGAGATTGGTGGTCATACCGATTCCAGAGGTGCAGCGGAATACAATTTAAGGCTTTCTAAAGATAGAGCGCAATCCGTTGTAAACTATCTCATTGACTATGGCATTCCAAAAGACAGGTTGACTTTCAAAGGCTATGGAAAGAATGAACCAATAGCAACAAACGATACCGAAGAAGGAAGACAAGAAAACCGAAGAGTAGAAATCAAAGTTATTAGTAAGTAAACCAGGGAAGATTGAAATTAATTTAATAGTTCTTCATAAACCTAAAAAAAACGAAGTTTACACTTCGTTTTTTTTTGTTGTTTTTAATTCGGGCTAAAGCGCATCAATAATATCTTTATGTTCTAAAACCCAAATTAATAAACTGTTGTTTCGGGCGTCTAACTCTAATTTTTTACAAATTCTAGAACGGTAATTCTCTACCGATTTTGGAGATACAAATAATAATTCTGCTATTTCTTTACTTGAGTACTTTTTACTTACTAATTTAAGTGTTTTTAACTCTGTTTGTGTTAAAGAGTTTAATACAGAAATCGTTTCTTGGTGTTGTTTCAATTGTTGCTGAACTTCCTCTGATTTTCGCAGAACTTTTGCCAGATAAGTTTCTCCAGACAAAATAGACTCAACACATTCTACAATCTCATCAGAGGTGTTATCCTTAACTAAGTAACCATTAGCTCCGTTCGAAATAGCCTTAGCCAACATCTCTCCATCGTTATACATAGTGAGAATAATTATTCTTGCATTTGACCTTCCTTGTACTGTGAGACAAACGTCTAAACCATTCTTTTTTGGCATGTCGATATCCAGAATAGCAATGTCAACATTATTTTCTTTCAATTCTCTTTCTGCCGCAATACCGTCTTCTACCTCAACGATGCTAGAATCAGGAAATACGTTTTCAAGTAGTGCTTTTAAACCACTGCGAAAAATTGGATGATCATCAGCTATTAAAAATCGCATGTCTCAAAAGTAAGAAAAAATTACCATTGCCAAAAGAGAGCTTATTTCAGAAGAAGAATTCTCGAACACCTAAATTGAGTATTTTCATGAACAGCTTTATAGACAATTAAAATACAACAGCACAAAAAAATGATTAGCTTTGTTTAGTGGATCAAAGTTTCGGTAAATCGTATAAGCTATGCAGCAAAAAAGTCATTGAGTCTCTTTTTAAAGAAGGCAAAACAATTCGTTCTTTTCCTTATAAATTGGTTTACAAGACATTTGATTTACCAACAGAGACTTCTTTTCAATTAGCTATCGCAGTGCCTAAAAGACAATTTAAACGTGCGCCAGATCGCAATAGAATAAAACGACTTATACGGGAGGCGGTGCGCAAGAATAAAGGATTAATTGAAAAAAATTCTACCGAAAATAAACAATTGGCGTTATTTTTGATTTTTATTGGCAAAGAAATAAACACTTATCAAGACACTGAGTCGAAAATAGTTTCTCTTTTTCGACGTTTACGTAAAGAATTGGATGGTGAAAAACACAAGAAACAAAATGCTTAAAATGATAAATATAAAAAGTTGGATAGTTGGATTATCTTTAATGTTTTCAACATGCTTATCCGCTCAAAGTAATGGTTTTGAAGTTATCAAAAACTTAGAGCTTATTGATCTTATTTACCTCAATCTGGAAAAGTTTTATGTTGATGAAACAAGAACAGGAGCCATTTCTAAAGCTGGAATTGAAGCTATGCTCGCAGAGTTGGATCCATATACAGTTTTTTATCACGAATCAAATATAGAGGATTACAGAATGATGACTACTGGTCAATATGGTGGAGTTGGAGCAGTAATTCGTAAAATTGACGATTATGTTATTGTATCAGAACCATACGAAAATAATCCAGCGTTAGAAGCAGGATTAAGAGCAGGAGATAAAATTCTTGAAATTGACGGCAAAGACATGAAGGGAAAATCTACCGAAGAAGTTTCTACTGCCCTTAAAGGTGTTAAAGGAACGTCAGTTAATGTGAAGGTAGATAGACCAAGCCAAGGGGAAATGACATTTTCGGTTACTCGAGATGAAATCAAAATGCCAGACGTACCATACTCTGGAATGTTGGAAGGAAACATTGGCTACATCAAATTAAATTCGTTTACTCAAACTGCCTCTAGTAGTGTTATTGAAGCATACAAAGCCTTGAAAGAAGATGGTATGACTAAATTGATATTAGACTTAAGAGGTAACGGTGGCGGTATGTTAATTGAGTCTGTAAACATTGTAAATATGTTTGTTCCTGAAGGAGAAAAAGTGGTAGAAACGAAAGCGCGAATAGTAGAGGAGAACAGAACTTATCGCACAAAGAACAAACCTTTGGATTTAGACATTCCTATAGTCGTATTAATTGATGGAGGTTCTGCATCGGCATCAGAAATAGTTGCTGGAACGTTGCAAGATTTAGACAGAGGAGTGGTTGTTGGAGAAACTTCTTTTGGCAAAGGACTAGTTCAAAGAACACTAGATTTGAAATATGGTTCTAAAATGAAGTTAACCATTGCACGCTATTATACCCCTTCTGGTCGTTGTGTTCAAAAGTTAGATTATTTTCATAAGTTTGAAGGAAAAGTGGATGAAATACCGGATTCCTTGATAACAATCTACAAAACTAAAAACGGAAGAGATGTAATTGATGGTCGAGGAATTGAACCGGATGTAAAGGTTGAAACAGAGGATCTTTCACGTCTTGCAGTAGTGCTGCTTATGGAAAATATCATTTTTGACTACGCTACAGATTACGCCAATAACTATCCGACCATCGCAAATGTGGAGTCATTTAATGTAAGCGATAAAGAATACGAGCGATTTATGAGGTATGTAGAGTCTAGGGAGTTTGAATATACAACTAGAACCGAAGAAAAATTAAAGAAACTTTTGGAAACTGCAAAAAGTGAAAATTACGATAAGGCTATCGCAGATGAATACGAAGCACTTTTAAATAAGGTAAAAGCTTCCAAAGAAAAAGATTTAGTTTTGTTTAAAGAACAAATTAAAAAATTGCTTCAAAATGAAATAGTTTCAAGGTATTACTTTCAAACGGGTAGAATAGTTAATTCATTTAATGAAGACAGAGCTTTAAGAGAAGCAATGAGTATTTTAAATGATGCCAAAAGATACAATTCTATTTTACAACCATAAGGCAGGATAAGCAAACAACAACCTTATGCTGGACAAATTATTCCGATTTCCATTACATAACCCTTTGCATTTTTTGGGATGTGCTTTGGTGGTCGTTGGTTTGCCTCTTAATAAGGTGGTTATGTCGATTGGAACTATCTGGCTTATATCCAATGTGGTCTTAGAGGCTAATTACAGTCTTTATTGGAGTAAAATTAAAAGAAACAGTATCCTTATCCTTGTGTTACTCATTTTCGGTTTGCATTTAATTGGTGTGTTGTGGTCTCAGGATATAGAATTTGCTTTTAAAGATATCAGAACAAAACTTCCGCTTTTAGCTTTACCCTTAGCGCTAATAGCAAAACCACTAGAGAAAAAGTACAGGCTAACAGTTCTATTGCTTTTTCTTGTCACATTATTTATCACTAGCGGAATGAATAGTTTTCAGTTGCTTTCTGGTAAAGTTGCTGAACTTGGTGATATTCGTTATATGTCCCGATTCGGTTCGCATATTCGCTACAGCCTATTAATAGTTTTTGGCTTTTCTATTGGTGGTTATTTTCTATTTTTTCTAAGGAATATTGCCCTTAAGATAATTGGATTTCTATCGCTAGTTTGGTTTAGTTACTACATGATGATATCTGGCGTGGCTAGTGGTTTAATAGCATGGCTTGGAGTAATAGTTACCTTTATTATTGTTGCAATATCACGTATTCGAAATAAGGTGTTTCGTTACGGCACTATCGTTGTTTCCGTTGGGATATTAATAGCTTTATCTTGGAAAACCATTCAAGTTTTTTCAACTAATTTTAGTGGATACGATATAGAAAACCTCGCAACACATTCAACAAGTGGGAATGATTATTTTCACGATACATCGAATGTAATGCTAGAAAACGGAAATCCAATAATGCTGTACATCGTTGAGGAAGAATTACGTGCTTGTTGGAATGCTAAATCAACGTTAGATTATGATGGAACAGATAATAAAAGCCAACCATTAAAAGCCACTTTGATTCGCTACTTAACTTCTTTAGGATTGAGAAAAGACTTTGACGGTTGTGCTCAACTTACGAAAGAAGATGTTTTAAATGTAGAGCAAGGAATTACATCCATAACCGCTGTTGAAGGAGGTTTGAATGCCCGGATTGATGAATTAAAAACCGAAATTTACAATTATAAAATGGGAAATTCTCCTAGTGGAAATTCCATGTTACAAAGAATAGAATATTGGAAAGTTGCTACATACATTATTCGTAATAATTTTCTTTTTGGTGTTGGCACTGGTGATGTTCAAAAAGAGTTTAATAAAGGGTATGAAGCTATAAACTCCCCATTAGAAAGTACGTATCGCAACAGAACCCATAATCAGTTTTTAGCTATGTGGGTGGCTTTTGGACTAGTTGGTTTCATTTTATTTATTCTTTTGTGGGTGCTTGTTTTGAAAAATTCCATTCAAAACAGAAATATTTTAGGCTTGACTTTTGCGGTTATTTCTATTCTATCATTTTTACCTGAAGACACCTTAGAAACACAACAAGGAGTTACTTTTGTGAGCTTTTTTCTAGGATTCATTCCATGGTGGACAAAAAGAAATGAAAAATGGTTATAAAATAGGTGCTAAAAAGTAAAAACCATGAAGAAGTTAAGGCTCATTAAGGGGCTTCCTCTTAATTTCCTTCATTCCTAATGGTTCAAAAAATGAAAAGTGGTTATAAAAAGAGAATAAAAGTAAAAACCATGAAGAAGTTAAGGATCATGAAGGGGTTTCCTCTTAATTTCCTTCATTCCTAAATGGTTCAAAAAATGAAAAATGGTTCAAAAAGTGGATTAACAATGAAAACCATGAAGAGGTTAAGGCTCATTAAGGGTTGTCCTCTTAATTTCCTTCATTCCTAAATGGTTCAAAAAATGAAAAATGGTTATAAAATTTAAAGAATGAAATGGTTCTTTTTTCTATGTGTATGCTGTATTGGAATTAATACATATGCACAAAAATCTAAAGTTGTTTTAGTTATTGACCCTGGGCATGGAGGAAAAGACCACGGTCATCTAG
>SKGS01000105.1 GCA_007117355.1 Lishizhenia sp.
ATTGTAAAATATAGATTAAAAGTGTTGAGTGTGGAGTAGGTGGTTAGGTAAAATAAAGATGCTTGTCCAAAACGTTTCAGTAAGGTTTTGTTTTTTAATTAATCTTACAACGCTTTCCTTACCCCCTAACACCTCGTTTCTATCGTTAATTTTTCTTTTCTCGGAACAAAAATCAGAAGCACCAGCCCCACAACAAAAAACGCCGTGATAGCCAAAACTGAAGTGCGCAAATCTCCAGTTAGGTTCTCCATTAAACCAAAGAAAAACGTACCAATTACAATACCTACTTTTTCAGTTACATCATAAAATGAGAAATAAGAGGCACTGTCTTTTGTTTTTGGCAAAAATTTAGAGTACGTGGAACGCGCTAAAGCCTGCACTCCTCCCATAACTAAACCTACGCCAGCAGCAAGCAGATAAAACTCCATTGGTTCTGTTATTATATAGGCAAAACCACATAAGAAAATCCAACCAATAACTACGCTAATCAAGGTGTTCAAATTACCGATTTTACTGGAAATAAAAGACATCAAGTACGCTCCACCTGCACCTAAAAGCTGAATGAGCAAAATGGCAACAATTAAACCAATATCACCACCAGAATCTCCCCAATTGATTTCTTTTTTCGCAAATACTACCGCCATTAGCATAACCGTTTGTACTCCTGTATTGAAAAAGAAAAAAGAAATCAGGTAACGTTTTAGTCGCTTCGTGTATCGAAATTCAATAAACACTTTTTTCAAGGCGGTAAACCCTTTCCAAATAGCACTGTTTCCTGCTTTAACCCTGTTTTTATTGGAAGGAAGTCGGGTAAAAGTAATTTGAGCAAAACCCGCCCACCAAATACCAACTAAAATAAAACTAACGGCCGTGTATTTTGCATCGATAAACATAATAATGCTCAAACAGATGATTAATAAAATCATACTTCCAAAATAGCCCATGGAAAAGCCTCTTGCCGAAATGGAGTCATGGTCTTTTGGCTCAGCAATTTCCGGTAAATAGGCATTATAAAAAACAAAACTATTCCAAAAACCAATGCTGGCTAAAAAAACGGATAACATCCCTAATTCTATTTGAGCAGGGTTAAACCAATAAAGTGAAATACACGAAATTGCTCCCAAATAGCAAAAAAACTGCATGAATCGCTTTTTGCTACCAGATACATCGGCTATTCCCGACAATAAAGGAGAAAGCAGCGCAACCATCAAAAAAGAGGCAGATAAGGTGTAAGAGAAAAGTACAGAATTGGATAATTCGAAGCCGAAAAAATTCACCATTACAGATTCACCAGGTCCTAGGGCCTCCCCTTCCCTTTCTATTTTTTCTAAATAATGCTTCTCAGTGATATTCGCATAAAAAATAGGGAAAATTGCCGATGAAATAACGAGGTTATACACCGAATTTGCCCAATCATAAAAAATCCAACCTTTGATTACACGCTTATCACCTTTGACAATTTGAGTAGTTTCTTTGGCTGAATTTTCCATAAATTATATTTTTTAGTAAGCGATTAACTCTTCGATTGTCGGAATTAATCTTTTCGAAGGTAAGAAATTTATTTCAAGTCCAGCATCAAACGGAACAGGTGTATTTAATGAAGCAACTCTTCTGACAGGTGCATCCAACGAAGAAAAACAATGTTCATTAATCAATGCTACAATTTCTGCACCTATTCCACCAATTTCATTGTCTTCGTGCAACACGACTACCCTTCCTGTTTTTCGAACACTCGCATATATTGTTTCAGTATCCAACGGAGAAAGCGTTCTTAAATCAATGACTTCGATGGAAATATCTTGCAGTTCTTCGGCGGCATCAATTGCCCAATGAACACCCATTCCATAAGTAACAATGGTTAATTCATCTCCTTGTTTTACCACTCGGGCTTTTCCAATTTCTGTGGTGTAATAGTCGTCATACACTTCCTCTTTGAGACTTCTATACAAATTCTTGTGTTCAAAAAACAACACAGGATTTGGGTCTTCAATGGCTGCTGCTAATAATCCTTTTGCATCGCTAGGGAAAGCAGGATAAACTATTTTCAACCCTGGAGTATGGAAAAACCACGCTTCGTTACTTTGCGAATGAAAAGGTCCTGCGGCCACTCCTGCTCCCGTTGGCATTCTAACTACCACATCCGCATTTTGTCCCCAACGCCAATGAATTTTCGCTAAATTATTCACGATTTGATTGAAACCACAGGTTACGAAGTCCGCAAACTGCATTTCCACCATAGCTTTCATTCCTTTGATGGAAAGACCTAGACCAGCGCCAACAATTGCCGATTCACATAATGGCGTATTACGCACTCGACCTTTACCGAATTTTTCAACAAATCCCTCTGTAATTTTAAATACTCCGCCATACTCCGCAATATCTTGTCCCATCAATACCAATTCCGGGTATTTTTCCATGGACTGTCTCAAACCATCTGAAATAGCATCAATAAATCGTTTTTCTGATTTCGATGAAGAGTTTGGAGCAACAATTGTTTGCTTATGTGGTTTAAACAAATCATTCAATTCTGTTTCTGTATTAGGAACAATTTTAGGCTCGGCATAAGCCACTTCCAAACCACTTTGAATTTCTTCTTTTATTTCCGAAGAAAAATTTGCAACATCCTCCTCTGATAAAAGTCCAATCTCTTTTAGATAAAGTTCGTAGTTTACCACAGGGTCTTTTTTCATCCATTCTTCTTGAATGCCTTCAGGATAATATTTCGTTCCTGATGCTTCTTCATGACCTCTCATTCTAAAGGTCATACATTCCAATAAGAAAGGACGGGGTTTTTCACGAATGGAAGCACTTATTTTACGCACTGAACTAATTACTTCTAAAATATTATTTCCATCTAGTTGGAAAGCATCCATTCCGTAACCAATTCCTTTGTCTATAAATTGTTTGCATCGAAACTGTTCATTACTTGGAGTAGAAAGTCCCCAACTGTTGTTCTCAATCGTAAAAATCACGGGTAAATCCCAAACCGCAGCAACGTTGAGAGCTTCGTGGAAATCTCCTTCACTTGCTCCACCGTCACCAGAGAAAACCAACGTTGCTTTTTGTTCTTCACTCAACTTATTAGCTAGCGCAATTCCGTCTGCAATACCCAATTGAGGACCTAAATGAGAAATCATACCAACGATATTGTAGTCCATTGTTCCAAAATGAAAAGAACGGTCACGTCCTTTGGTAAATCCAGATTGTTTTCCTTGAAATTGCGCAAAAAGTCTATTTAATGGAATTCCCCTCGTCGTAAACACACCGAGATTTCTATGCATGGGAAGCATCACTTCATCCTTTTCCATCCCTAGAGTCGTCCCCACGCTTATCGCTTCTTGTCCCCAACCAGAAAACCATTTAGAAATTTTACCTTGACGCAATAAAATGAGCATTTTCTCCTCAATTAATCGAGGTTTCAAAATAGCTTTGTAAATCGTTATTAATTCTTCATCAGAAAATCCAGTGCGGTCAAACTCAATATGTCTTTTTACTTTGGTGTCCATTTGTCTATAATTTCAAAACAAACATACTGCTTATCTTTTTATTGCATAAGAGTTACCATGAAAAGATTTTAACATTTCTACAAGTATTTGTTTGATTTCACTACACAAAGGCAGCATTAGAATTAGTAAATGCTACCACCTTGAAATGGGAAAATATTTTATGAAATTTAACTAATGCTAACAAATGTCATTTTTAGTGTGGTTGTAGAATTAGTATTTTTACACTTCAAATTTTTAAAACATGAATAAAACACTTAAAAGACTTAAAGACATAACATCAGATTGCTGTGTTACAATAACTTTAAAAACACATAGAACAAAACCAGATAATCAGCAAGATGGTATCAATCTAAAAAATTTAGTAAAAGAGGTTGAGGAGCGTTTAACAAAAGAATACGACAAAAGATTTGTTTGGTCGATAATGGAAAAACTCAACCAATTAGTAGATGAGATTGACCACAACTACAACACTGAAGGTTTGGCTATTTTTGTTAGTCAGGAAATTGCTGAGTTCACAAGGTTACCTATTAGTGTTTCAAACAGAACGGTTATTGATAGTACATTTGCAACGCGCGATTTAGTTCGAGCGATGCACTTGGAGTCAGGTTACTACGTTTTAACATTAAACAGAAATGAAGCTAGAATGATTGAAGCGCACAATGATGCTGTAATTCAAGAATTGAGCACGCCTTTCCCAATAGAAAACACAACTTTATATTCCACCACAAAGGCAGAAATTGCAAATGCAACAAAGCAAACGAATTTAACACAAGAATTCTTTAATCGAGTGGATAAAGTAGTTCAAGAAGTTTTAAATTCTAATCCTTTACCTGTTTTTATTGTTGCTGAGGCTGCGAATCATGGAGACTATATCAAAATGGCAGATAATAAGGATGTGTTTATTGGACATCTAGAGAAAAATGTAAATAAAGAAAAAGCTCATGCAATCGTTAGCGAAGCGTGGACACACGTTTCTGACATTATTAAAAAGCGAAACACGGAAAGATTAGAAGAATTAAAAACTGCGGTTGGCACTGGTAAATTCAAGAGTGACATCACAGATATTTGGCACTCTATCTTAAACGGAAAAGGACAGACTTTATATGTAGAAAAAGGTTACTTCCAGCCAGCAACATGGGATGGCGAAAGCCTTACTCTTTTAGCTAGCGATGAAGCGCAAAAACCTGGTGTAGTTGATGATATTATTGACGAAATGATTGAGCACAATATACGTTATGGTGGCGATACTGTGTTTTTAACTAAAGAAGAACTTTCTGACTTTCAAGGTTTAGCGTTGATTACTAGGTATTAGTATTTTTTTTAGAATTCTTAAGAAAGATGTTCTAGGGTGATAATTCACTTTTGAGCATCTTTTTTTATTTGGAAAAATTGAAAATTTCTTTGGTTCTACTGTTATTTTAATGATGACAACAAATAAGTTAAACAACAGATTTTGCTCAGATATAACGGCAAGGAAACGGAGGAGGCGCGAAGCGATGCGCTTAGTTAGTCGAAGATTTAGCAAAGTGGTAATCCCTTTGAGCTCTTAATGGTTCAAAATCAGGAGACAATAAATAAAACCATTAAGCAATTAAGGTTCATTAAGAGGGGGGCTTAATGCCTGAATGGTTCAAAATCAGTTGGTAAAAGATTTGTATTTCAGCACGGAATCTTGGTGGTTACAAAAGAAATATTATTACAAATACTTTATCCATTAAACTTATGGTAGAACCATTCCTTTTTTGAGCTAGCTGACCAACTTTTGAACTTACCCCAATAAAAGCAAGAGAAAATTTGTATTAAATTCTATCCTTCGTATGCTTCATCATATTTGCCATAAAATCTCTGGCACGAAACAATTGCGCCTTAACTGTACCCAAAGGCAAGTCCATTTCTTCCGCAATTTCCTCATATGATAACTCTTCGAAATACCTCTTTTCCACCAACATACGATAGCGGGGTTTCAATTTTGTAACAACCTCGCGCATCAACTTAACCTTTTGGTCCTTCATGATAGATTCTTCTGGATCAAGCGTTGAAGATTTTACTTCGATTCCAATACTCTCACCATCATCATTGGTGTAAAAGGAGTCCATTGAGGTAACATGTACTCTTTTCTTTCTTAAAAAATCAATACAATTATTAGATGCAATTTTAAACAACCATGTACTAAATGCGTAAGAAGGCGTATATTGTTTCAAACGATTAAATGCCTTACCGAAAGCTTCAATAGTCAAGTCTTCAGCATCATCTTCATTCTTAACCATTTTTAAGAGCATAAAATAAACAGCATCCCTATAGTTGCCCAGCAATTCAGCATAAGCGGACTGATCACCATCAAGTGCCTTTTCAATTACTGCTAAATCTCTCTTTCCTTTATCAGAAAGATGTTGATTGCTTTCTATCGCCATGTTGTCTCTGTTGTCTTTTCAGATGTATAAAACAATAATGGAGCCAAAATGGTGTAAAACAAATCCCAAAAAGGCAAAAACCACAAGAATTCTTTCTCTTGAAGTCGATACAACGCTTTTCCTTGAATCCACCATTTCAAAATCAAAGTAAAAGCGAGCACTCCTAGCGGCATCCAAATAACCATATTACTCCAATACAAAGTACCGAAAGAAAGGTACATGATTAACAAACTCAGCGGGTATATTCCTAACAATGTCTTTTTGATAACTTTATATTGTCCGGTAGTTGTGAAGTGTCTGCTCTTCTGTTTATACCATTCCGACCATGTTTTTTCCGCTTGCGAGTAACAAAAAGCATCAGGATGAATACAAACGGTATAATTGTTATTTTTCGCCACTTCTTGAATAAACAAATCATCATCACCAGATTGAATAGCGTAATGCGATTTGAACCCCTTGTTTTCATCAAAAACAGTTTTCGTGTAAGCCATGTTTCTTCCAACTCCCATATATGGGGTTCTAGCTTTTGCCATAGAAAGATAACTTAATCCAATCATTACCGTGTCTAATCGAATAATTTTATTGAGCAATCCTTTTTCCTTGATATACGGTCCATAACCAAGTACCACCTTTTTTTTCTCAGAAAATTTACCCGCCATTTCTCTAAGCCAATTCTTTGAAGATGGTTCACAATCTGCGTCTGTAAAAACTAAATGCTCGTATGTTGCTCCCTTTACTGCAATTGTAAGAGGTAATTTTTTCCCAGGTCGAAGATGTTTACTTCGCTCAATTTCTATCACCTTTAAATGCCTATATGTTCGCTCATAAGCCTTTAGTATAAAAGATGAGTCATCACTAGATTGATGGTTAACCACCACAACTTCAAACTTTGGGTAATCTTGCTCAAGAATTTTCGGAAGAAGTTTATACAAATTATCTTCTTCGTTTCTTGCAGCAATAATTACTGAAACAGGCGGAGTATATACAGGTGACTTTTGCCTATGAAAAGCTATGCGAGCGTGAAAAAATAGCGTCCAATATAATTGAATGAATGTCATGGATAGAAAAACAATCAAAACAGCCCAACTAAACTTATCCTCCCAATCTGGAAAAAACTCCATATTCTATTAATTTATCGCTCATGTAGCATTGACAACAACAAAGATGACAGACTTCTCTAAATAGATTTATCTTTGTGCCTATTATTTTTCAACATATTTATGCACTTTGAACTAAAAACATCGGATAATTCGTCAAAAGCAAGGGCTGGAGTACTAAAAACAGC
>SKGS01000147.1 GCA_007117355.1 Lishizhenia sp.
CCTGTCCTGAGCATAGCCGAAGGATTTTTGGCAATGAACCGAACACAGTGAGCTCATAGCCTGTCCCGACTTTCGGGAAAGACCGCTGAAAAGCTTTTATGCTGAATAAAAAAAGTAAAAAAGCCAATCATGGAGGTAAACATAGTACGGTTGTAAAAACGTTATAAAATTAAAAGCTTCTTGAGCTGCCATCGGAAAGATTACATTACTGAAGTCTTGGAATACGGGTTAATCCATCCATCAAATGGTCTAACAAACTACTTTAATGTCTTTTTTTGGTGCGATTATTGGATACATATTATATATTTAGACTTTAAATTAATTGTGATGGATATTTCTTTTGAAAATAAGCGGAAGCCAAAAAGAGGAAGGGTATTATTGTCTGATCCTTTTTCTAATGATGACTACTTTAAAAGGTCAGTGGTTTATTTATGTGAACATCACAAGGATGGTAGCTTTGGTTTTGTTTTGAATAACTATATTGATCTAGACTTATTTGAAATTTCTAAAAACTTCCCAAAAATTGACACTAAAATAAGTATCGGAGGCCCTGTACAAACTGAAAATATATTCTTTCTTCATACACTAGGTGCTGATAAAATTGAAGGTAGTTTGAAAATTGAAGATGGAATTTTCCTAGGCGGCAACTATGATCAGTTGGTGGATTTGATTAACGCAAAAAAAGTGTCGAATAAAGAAGTACGCTTTTTTCTTGGATATTCAGGATGGAGCGCCAACCAGCTACAAGAAGAATTAGATCAACATGCTTGGATAGTGGCACCAGTATTAAACCCGCTTGAAGTAATGGATTTTAATGTTGAGAAACTCTGGGAAAAGTTCATGAAGCGAGAAGGAAAGAAATTCGATTTACTTTCTCAATTTCCTGTTGATTTAACCTTGAACTAACTAAGAAATTTAGTTAAGAAATGAATATTTCGGGTAAACGAATATATTTTATCTCCTTGTTAGAAAAGAATCTACTATTTTTGCAACCTTTGTAAGACACTTTAGAATAACAAGATGATAAAAATAACGCTCCCTGATGGAACAGTAAAAGAGCACGCGGCAGGTGTATCGGCACTGGATATTGCTAAAGAAATTAGTGAAGGGTTAGCTCGCAACGTTTTAGCAGCTGATGTAAATGGAAAGGTTGTTGATGCGACTAAACCTATTGAAAATGATGCATCTTTAAAGTTGCTAACTTGGAACGACACCGATGGAAAATCTACCATGTGGCATTCGTCTGCACACTTAATGGCTGAAGCGCTTGAAGCTTTATACCCTGGAATAAAATTGGCGATAGGTCCTCCCGTAAAAAACGGTTTTTATTACGATGTGGATTTTGCCGAATATACTTTTTCAGAAAAAGACCTTCCTAAAGTTGAGGAAAAAATGCGTCAATTAGCAAAGCAGAAAAATCCTTATTTACGCAAAGAAATTTCGAAAGCCGATGCAATTGCGTATTTTGAAGAAAAGCAAGATCCATATAAACTAGAGCTTTTAGAAAATTTAGAGGACGGAAATATTACTTTTTACACACAAGGAGCGTTTACAGATTTATGTAGAGGACCACATATCCCAAATACCGGATTTATAAAAGCAATAAAGTTAACTTCCGTTGCTGGAGCGTATTGGCGAGGTGATGAAAAAAACAAACAATTAACTCGAGTTTACGGGATTACTTTCCCTAAGAAAAGTGAATTAGACGACTATTTAGAGAAATTAGAACTCGCACGTCAACGCGACCATAGAAAACTTGGAAAAGAATTAGAGTTATTTACTTTTTCACAAACTGTTGGTCAGGGGCTTCCATTATGGTTGCCAAAAGGAGCAGCCCTTCGCGAACGCTTAGAAAACTTTTTAAAAAAAGCGCAACGAAAAGCTGGTTACGACCAAGTAATTACACCACATATTGGTAACAAAGAGTTATACGTTTGTTCTGGACATTACGAGAAATATGGAGAAGATTCTTTTCAACCTATTTTGACTCCAGCAGAAAATGAGGAATTCTTATTAAAACCAATGAATTGCCCTCATCATTGTGAGATTTTTAAGGCTAAGCCATATTCTTACAAAGATTTACCAGTTCGATTCGCTGAGTTTGGAACGGTTTACAGATATGAGCAAAGTGGAGAATTACATGGATTAACTAGAGTTCGTGGTTTTACGCAAGATGATGCGCATATATTTTGTACACCTGAGCAAGTGAAAGAGGAATTTAAGAATGTTATTGACTTGGTGTTGTATATTTTTAAAACATTATCATTTGAAAATTTCAAAGCACAAATTTCATTGCGAGATCCCGAAAACTCAGAAAAATATATTGGTTCAGACGCAAACTGGGAAAAAGCAGAAAGAGCCATACAAGAAGCAGCAGCTGAAAAAGGATTAAATACAGTTGTCGAATACGGAGAGGCGGCATTTTATGGTCCGAAACTGGACTTCATGGTGGAAGATGCTATTGGTAGAGAGTGGCAGCTTGGAACAATCCAAGTGGATTATAACTTACCTGAGCGTTTTGAGTTAGAATACACAGGTAGTGATAACGCTAAGTATAGACCCGTTATGATTCACCGTGCGCCTTTTGGCTCAATGGAGCGTTTTGTGGCGGTTTTACTAGAACATTGCGCTGGTGATTTCCCACTTTGGCTTACACCTGACCAATTTATAGTGTTGCCAATTAGTGAAAAAGTGAATGCTTATGCAGAAAAACTTTCTAATGTCCTAAATAATTCCGATATTCGCGGCTTCGTTGACGCAAGAAACGAAAAAGTAGGTAAGAAAATACGAGATGCAGAATTGGCTAAATACCCATTTATGCTTATCGTTGGTGAAAAGGAAATGGAAAATGAGACTGTTTCTGTGCGTCAAAGAGGTAAAGGTGATTTGGGTAATATGACTCATATTCAGTTTATTGAATTTGTAACAAAATTAGTAGAAGAAGAGTTGGTTAATGAAGAATTGATTTAATCAATGATTAAAAAAAATAAATGAGAAAAGGACCAAAAAAATTTCAACCAAGAAGGCAAGAAGATCCTAATAGGATTAATGAAAGAATTCGAGTTCCAAAAGTGCGCTTAGTTGGTGACGGTATGGAGCCTCAAGTTCTTCCAACAGCTGAAGCCTTAAAACTTGCTCAGGAACAAGATTTGGATTTAGTAGAGATTTCGCCAAATGCTGAACCTCCCGTTTGTAAAATAATGGATTACAAAAAGTTTTTGTATAACCAAAAGAAAAAACAAAAGGAGCTGAAAGCAAAGCAATCGAAAATTGTAATTAAAGAAATTCGTTTTGGTCCAAATACGGATGACCACGACTTTAACTTCAAATTAGCACATGCTAAAAAATTCTTAGAAGAAGGAAGTAAAGTAAAGGCATTTGTATTTTTTAGAGGTAGAACAATTGTTTTTAAAGATAGAGGAGAAATATTATTGTTGCGTTTTGCTCAAGAATTGGCGGAGCTTGGTACATTGGAGCAAATGCCTAAACTAGAAGGAAAGCGAATGACAATAATGTTAAACCCTAAAAAAACGAAATAAAAATTTTAGTGAGTAATAACTTATAAATTCGAGAGAAAATGCCAAAAATGAAAACAAAATCCAGTGCTAAGAAGCGATTCAAAATCACTGGAACAGGAAAGATTAAGCGCAAGCACGCGTTTAAAAGCCACATTTTGACTAAAAAGTCAAAGAAAAGAAAACGTAATTTGACTCACGCAGGTTTAGTGGATAAGTCTGATGAATCAAACATCAAATTACAATTGTCAATGAAATAATTTCGACATGGTGTCGAAAGGTTAATCGTTAAACCCGGTATTGAGTAACCAAGCATTCTGAAAAAGTGAATCACTTTATACCAAAAAACAAATAAAATTATGCCAAGATCAGTTAATCATGTAGCGTCAAGAGCAAAAAGAAAGAATTTCTTAAAACTTGCTAAAGGTTACTATGGAAGAAAGAAAAACGTTTGGACTGTAGCAAAAAATGCTATTGAAAAAGGTTTAGTACACGCCTATTCAGGTCGTAAACAAAAGAAAAGAAACTATCGTTCTCTATGGATTCAGCGTATTAATGCTGGAGCAAGAGAGCACGGTATGAGCTATTCTCAATTCATCGGTAAAGTAAACAAAAGTGGTTTAGAGTTAAATCGTAAAGTTCTTGCAGATTTAGCAATGAATCACCCTGCTGCGTTTAAAGCAGTTGTAGATGCCGTGAATAAGTAATAAAAAGTAAACTCACTAAAATAAAAAGGATTGCTAGATGTAGTCCTTTTTTTTGTTAAATGATTTTATTATTTTATTCGAATTCAAAAATTGAAGTAAACAACAAAGCCCGAAAAGTTTTATTGCTTTTATGAATGATTTCAATATAAATTATCACAACATAGATTTTTCGGGCATATTCTAACCTAAACCAATTCCATTTTAAACAACGAATAAATTACAATTAAAAGATTTTTGTAATTTAGTATTCCCAATATTATAAGAGATGAAAAAAATTAAATTATGGTTAAACTATGCGTTGTTAATTCTATTATTAGCAGCAGGGGCACACATAGCATTTTATTATTGGACTATCGCAGATGTTAGCGATTTAAGAAATCTACAAAACAGTGTTTTATCCGCAATTATCATTTATATTTTGATTCAATTAACGAAAAGATATTTCACTAAAAAAATGGGTTGGCAAGACTGGTCTTATTACATTGCTTTGATTGCTGTTTTACTTCCGCTTATATTAGTGAAAGCAGAAGGAAAATGGATAGTACAAGTTGCTCAATTTGGTTCACTGTTTTTCTTGTTACCTCCGTTAATTGATTTTCTATTACTTCTAAAAAAATCAAAGGATGATAAATCTAAAGAGCAAAAAGAAAATGAAGTAACACAGGAGCAAATAACTAATAATCAGGACAATTCAACAAAAGAATAGGTGTTGTTTATTCAATAATCTATTTCAACTGGAAGTAATTGTAAAAATACAGAACAATTAAAAATGAAATATAATTTAAGTGAAATTACTGCTGTAATAAAGGATAGGAGAACAATTTATCCTGAGCAGTTTAGTGCTAGAAAAGTTCATAAGGAGCAAATTGAACTACTTTTGAATAACGCAATTTGGGCACCAACACATGGAATGACTCAACCTTGGCGATTTAAAGTTTTTATGGATGATGCTAAACAACGTTTAGGTGAGTTTTTGACTTCCATGTATTTGGATTTTGTTCCATCTGAAAAACAAAATGAAGTTAAGTTGGCACGAATGACTTCGAGGCCTGCTATGGCTTCAGCAGTAATTGCTGTTTGTATGGAAAGACAAGAATCTGAAATTATTCCCGAAATTGAAGAAGTCGAGGCCGTAGCTTGTGCAGTTCAAAATATGTATTTAACATCCACGGCTTATGGGCTAGGTTGCTTTTGGAGTACACCAAAGTTCATTTACACGGCTAAAATGGATGCTTTTTTAGGTTTAAAAGAGAAGGACAAATGCCTAGGGTTAATTTACATTGGTTATCCTCAAGCGGAATGGCCAAAAGGGCAGAGGAAACCAATCGAATATGTTACAGAATGGCATCACAAGTAGAGCATATCACCGATTTAGGATTGGTAAACTATGTTCAACATCCTTCCAATCCTGATTATATTGTTTTTCGATTTGCTGATGTTGAAAGAGCGACTACCTTCCAAACTGCTTTAGAAGAAAATAAAATTTGGTACGAAAGAAGTGAAGAAATGGGACGCATGCGTTTGTTCTATTTATTCGGAGTACATAGACAAGATTACGATAAAGTTCAACGCATAAATTTTGAAGTAGAAGCCAAACATCGCGATTTTATTATTGGAAATACTTTTCTTAGATGGTTTTTAATTTTATTTAGCACTGCAATAATAACACTTGCTTTTGTTGGGTATTGTACTTCAAATAGTCAGGCAAAAGACACCGCTAATTCAACACATATACTAAATGAGTAAATGCCACGTTTTTAGTTTCAGCGGATGCGTTAAATTTGCCATTGAGTTTGATACTTTTCCGATTTTTTTATGAGAATTGCATTTTTTCTTCTTTTATGCTTTATGGTTACGACTTCAACTGTATTGGCACAGCGCAAAAAATCAGAGGCTCAGAATTTTTTTGGCTTTCAGTATCGACCATTAATTCCTCTAGGTTTAGTTGGTGATAGGCCTTTTGATATTGATACAAATAGTTTCAAAACCACAGTATCTTCTCGATTAGGCTATAATTATGGTGGTGTAGTTCGAATCGGTTTAAATAAAAATTTAGCTATTGAGACGGGATTAAGTTACACGAAAAGAAACTTTAATTTGGATTTTTCTGTGGCAGACTCTAACGTTGTAGGTAAAAATACGGTAGGAATAATAAATTACGATATTCCAGTTAACCTGTTGGCGTATATTCAACTAGGTCAACAAGCTTTTATGAATGCTAGTTTGGGTGGTTCCTTAAATTTCTATCCTTCTAATGTTCAGACACGTATCGTACCGTCTGGAAAACATATGTTTATTTTTGAAGGAAGAAGATTTGCTTTTTTTAATACCGATGTGAATGGCAATGTAGGTTTTGAGTACCGTACAGAAAGATCTGGAATTTTTTATGTTGGTATTTCTGGAAAACTTCCAATTCAACCCATTTTTTGGATTGCCTCAGAATACCGTCACGACACTTATCGTCTAGTTGGATTTGATCAAATTGATGGAGCAACATTTTCAATAGATTTGAAATACTTTTTCCATAAACCACCACAACGAGGAATTCAATATAAGCCCGGACCAATTGAACAGTGATGTTGAAATGGGATAATTCTTTTACAGAATTAGTTTAGAAATTTTATAATTCCATCTAACTCTTTTTTTTAGGTGATTGATATACAGTGTTTTATATTGATGATTTTTTAAAGATTTTGGACTAATCAACAAAAGGTTGGAGAAGAAAATTTAACATAGTATAATAGTAATAGGAAGAATGTTAAATCCTATCAAAAAACTAATTTGGTTAAGGGGCTAGACTTTTTTGTTGTAGCCTGTCCTGAGCATAGCCGAAGGATTTTTGGCAATGAACCGAACGAAGTGAGCTCATAGCCTGTCCCGACTTTCGGGAAAGACCGCTGAAAGACTTTTATGCTGAATAAAAAAAGTAAA
>SKGS01000134.1 GCA_007117355.1 Lishizhenia sp.
AAATCCATTTGGACCTGTCCATTCATAAGAATAATTTGGTGAACCACCTGTGATAGTCAAATTTATACTTCCATCACTTGCGCCAAAACAGCTGATGTTGTTTCCAGATGCAAATTCGTTTGGTAAAAGTTCTAAATCCATGTCAGGATGATGCATTAAGTTTATGATAACTGAACTATCACATCCATCAATAGTTGTGTAATCAAACGTGTAGAAGCCAACATTATTAGTCGTGGTTCCATCCGGTAATTCGTAAGTATCATAACTACAAATAGCAACATCAATGGTATCGTTGAAAATAGGTGGGATAACTACGGTAGCCACATCTGCTGCCGGGCCATCACATTCATTGAGTGTAGCAAAAACCGAATAAATACCATTATGTATTGGCAGTGCTGGAGAAATCGAAGGGTTAAATTCTGTTGAAGTAAATCCATTAGGTCCAGACCAATTCATCGTATCCCCTACCCCATTGGCTTGAAGTTGGAGTGTTTCTCCTTGACAAATTGGAGCATTAGAAATTGGTTCGGGCGCATCTGGCAACGGTCTAATTTCTATCTCTACAGAATCTAAATCTGTTGGACAATTGTCTATTATTGCATTTAAATAGTACCTACCTGATTGTTCAGGGATTACATTTTCTAAAGTTATACTATTTCCAATTTCGAAAAAATTATTTGGCCCTGACCATTCAAATTGAGCCCCTAAAACAGCAGTATCCACACTAATTGTAAACTCATTATCCTCGCAAACCCAAATATCTGAAATCAATGCATCGAACTCATATCTTGAGAAATCAGAGAAATAACCATAGCGACATCCTGTAATAGCTCCACCATTTACAACAGCCATGTGAAATCTTTTCTCTGTGTTTGTTACAAATAATGGATTACCAACAGCAGCGATTGCAGAAAAATCAATTTGTGCAAACATCCAAGTTCCATCTGAGCCTGGAACAACATCAAAATCCGCTGGGTCGATTATGCCAAGGTTACCATTAACTACAAAGTTATCTTCTCCACCCGGTGCAACCATCAAGTTAATAGCGAAAAATTCGTTTGTCGCTCTTGTAACACTAACTTGTTCAGAACCAGTACACTCAATCGAAGGGAGTAAAGCCGCTCCAAGCTCACAACCAAAACCAGTAACATGTAATACGTAAATAGGTTCAGAAGAATTAATATAAGCAGTAGGGTTTCCGACATCAAAATCGTGCGTTTCGCCAATATCTAGCGTTGCAACTAAAACACCATCCACAAAAACTTCTGTGTTGTCAAAAGCTGCGGTCACATATACTTTATCATCAATATTCAAATAACCTTTAATTACGATATACTCATCACCAATTACATTCGTTGGTACAAGTTGATCACCGATTAAGTCTCTACAATTTGCTTGTGCAACAGAGTCATCTTTCATTGAAACAGCAATAGGTTTATCAGCTACAATAATTGATCCAGCAGGACGATCAGCGGCATTTCCACCAACTGCAACAGCGCTGTAAGTCTCTCCTTTATTTAGAACAATAGTGAATGGAACTCCCGCACCATGTCCTATAATGTCAGCACTGGGAGTTATGGTAATGGTTGTATTATCCTCAGTTGCAACAATATCAAATCCAGAACGCGCAACAGGGTTGTAGTTACCATTATTAAAAGAAGTTTGCATCGGCACAACAAAATCCGTCCCTAATGCTTGTGTTCCTTTGAGTGCATAAATATCGGGGTTATTTTGCATCTGTGGAGCATAATAAGCTGTGATATTATTTGTTGACTCGATTAATATACCATAGTTAAGGATAGTATTTGCTGGTTGATTTTCAATTGTAGCTACAAACGCCGTAAGGTCTGTAACAATCGCTTCATTTGGCCCCATTGCAAAGTTGATAGGTACAAAAGCTGGATTAGCTGGTTGCGAAATAGTAACATTGGTTGGCAGGTTTTCAGATACCACCATAATTTCGATTGGAGTATTTCCTGCGTGACTTTGTGTCACTGAAGGTGCTACAAACCAAAACTCTGTACCGCTTTGCGTAAAAATGTTAAATTGATTGAGAAGTACGACGAACAGCGTTAATAACATGTAACGCTTATTTCTTTGGATAGTTGTAGTTTCCATAAGCTTAGTTTTAAAAAGTAGAATATAGTATAGTATTCGTTATAAATTTAACGAAATTTTATGGATGATGAAAATTTTTAACCAGATAAACCAAAAATATTAGATGAGTAGTTTTAATTCTAAGTTGAGAAGGTATATATCTTCGATGAGTGGTTAAAATCGAAAAGAAACGGTTATTTTCAAGTTTGAATTACCAGCTTTTATATGTTAAGTGGTTATTTCATTTTTTGTTTCACACTGTGTTTTGTTATGCTCACAAAACTGCTAAGCGATCACATTTTTCAGCAATAGAAAAAAATAAATGTATGACACTCCGAATATGTCAAAACCATTTCCTCCTATGGAGCTTCTTTACTCTTTTAAAAATTTCATCCTGTGTATCAGTGTATTATTATCATAAATCAATAAATGATACATTCCATTTGATAAGGATGAAACGTCTATTTTTTGATTTTTCACACTTCCAATCAAATTTTGCTGTCCCAAAAAAGATTGAACTACAAAATGACAATCGTTATTATGAATACCTTCGATAATTAGCTCAGAGGAAACGGGGTTTGGATATACTACTATTGAGTTTTTATTTAGGTTTTCGTGAATGTTAAGTGTTGTATCACAAAAGCTATCATGCGTTTGATTCGGAACTTCTAATTCAATTTCATTATCACTGTAGTAATAAGGAAATTTATATACAGAATAAGAATAAGATGAATTACAATCGTGTTCATCTCGTTGTATTGCCCACGGAAACCATTCTATCCAACCGACGGTTTCTAACCAATATAACTTGCTACTTTGAAAACCAGTACTTTCCCCTTGGTTATTGGTGCCGAAAACAGAATTTCCAACATCTTGAAATTCCCAACACAAATAATTATTTCCTTCTATAGTTATTTCAAATATCTCTGTACACTTCAATTCTAAAGAAAAAGAGCATGTGTCTTCATTATAGTCGTTTATTCCTGTTCTTCTCATGGATAGCGTATCTCCAACTGTTGCGTTATAAGTAAAAAACAAATATTCATTTTGGTCAATTAGTCGAAAAATAGTGTCGTTTTGAAAACGAGTAAATACTTGTAAATTAACACTTCCTGTTTCAGTTATCTCTTCAGAAACTTGATAGCTTGTACCATTGATCACAGTGTCTTTAGCGTAAATTACGCTACTTTCATTGTTAAAAACTTGTCCGCCGGGCCAGTCAATCCAAGTTTTACAAAGTTTCCACTGAGCTCCTTCTTTTGGCCAATTGTTTTGACCATAAAGAGTAAAACTAAAAGCTAAGACTACTATCAAAAATAGCTGTTTCATAATTTCACAATTTTTAGTTTGTGTAACTGATTTCCGCTTTCTAGTAAGATAAAGCAACTTCCTTTAGGGACTTTATCCATCGTAATTTGATTGTTTTCTAATTTCCCATCTTGAACTATTTACCCTGCATTATTTATGATGGAATAATTTCCTGAAAATTCAATGGTTAAATGTTCGTGGGATGAAATTGGGTTGGGGTAAGCCTTGAAAGGATGATTTAGTGCTTCTTTGGTATTTATTGTTCGAGAACTTTCATCGTAAAAGACAAACCAAAGTGTGTAAATTGGAATTTCATTCTTTTTGTAAAAACTAATCACCGTTTCATCCAAATAATCATTTACAATTAATAACTCCTTTTTATCAGCAAGAAAATGCTCTATTGTTCCCAAGTCTCCCCATTGCCTAAATTCAAAATGAGTAATAAAAGAGCCGTAACGTTCTTCTTCTTCAAATAAACTTGAATCCCAAGAGATTTTAACAGGCCAATTTTCTATGTTCATGATGTCTATGGTAATTCGATGAAGAAATCCATCATCATTGCTCGCTTTTTTACAACTTCTTTTTTTAAATGATACGTTCCATCACTACTTGGATTAGCAGTTCTATTTCGATATTCATCGGTTACTCTTATCTCAAATGGTTCATTTCAATCATTAAATATAACATTCTCTTCTCCAAACTCTTCATCCTCACCATTTGTAGCTAGTTCATCATATCCTAAAATCAAGGAATCCTTGTTTCCAATAGCATCTTCAAAATAGAGCGTAAAGGAAAATTCTTCTTGGGAGGAGGAATTCCAACTCAAAACAAGTAATAGGAATGTAAAAACTAACTCTTTCATCACTTTATGTTTTATTCAATTTCTCGTAACATGCTTTTAATAAGTATGGAATATTCTTGAAAATGTGATGTATCTATTTATAAACAAGTAATTTTATTTCTTCAAATATAATGGTTTTAATAGAAGATACCAGTTTTTAATGTTGAAAAAGTGTAAATTCTAATTTTTTGCGCTGAAACGTTACCCGAAAACAGAACTATTCTTTTACATTTTCAATAACTCCGCCTTAAACCTGTCTCGTTTTTAACTTTTTCTGCATATTCTAATTAATAATTCGATTCTGTTAACCGATTTAAAGAGTAAATTAATCAAACAAGCACAAAAAATAATTATTTTTGCTTTTTAGGAATTGTCACTATTGCTTACGATAGTTAATTGAACTTAATGAACGAAAGATGAAAGTAAATACCAAATACAATACAAAAGAGGCATTAATTGCTTTGTACAACCAACCACTTTTGGAGCTAGTTTTTGAAGCGGCAACTATTCACAGGCAGTTTCACAACCCGAGAGAAGTTCAGATGTCTTCTCTTTTAAGTATAAAAACCGGAGGTTGTCCTGAGGATTGTGGTTATTGTCCACAAGCTGCAAGATATCATACAGATATTGACACACATAAACTAATGACTGTGGACACGGTTGTTGAGCAAGCAAAAAATGCTAAAGCAAATGGGTCATCTCGTCTGTGCATGGGGGCTGCTTGGAGAGAAGTTCGAGACAATAAAGATTTTGACCAAGTAGTTGAAATGGTGCAAGCTGTAAACGACTTAGACATGGAGGTGTGTTGTACTTTAGGAATGCTCACTGAAGAACAAGCGCATCGTTTAAAGAAGGCTGGTTTATTTGCTTATAACCACAATCTTGATTCTTCAAGAGAATTTTATAAAGACATTATCTCAACTCGTGAATACGATAATAGATTGGAAACCATCGATAACGCTAGAAAAGCTGGTATTTCCGTTTGTTCTGGTGGAATCATAGGAATGGGTGAAGCTGTTGATGACCGTATTGGTATGTTGATGAGTTATATGGAAATGGAGAATCCGCCGGAATCTATTCCGATCAATGCTTTAGTGGCGGTAGAAGGGACTCCTTTAGAGGATCAAAAACCAATTGAACAATGGGAAATGATAAGAATGGTTGCAACAACTAGGATTGCTTTTCCTCAATCTGTAGTGAGACTTTCAGCTGGAAGAACTAAAATGTCGATGGAAGCTCAAGCGCTTTGTTTTATGGCTGGCGCAAGTAGCATTTTTGCAGGAGACAAGTTACTTACTACTCCTAATCCTGAGTTCAACGAAGACACGGAAATGTTTGAAATTTTAGGATTGATAGCAAAAGAGCCTTTTCAAGAAGGAGAAAAACCTGTTTCTTACCCCGATCCAATTATAGAGGAGAAAAAAAGAAAAGCTGCTGAAAGAGAAAAAGAATTGGCAGAAGCTAGGGGAAAGAAAAAAGACCCAAATTTTCAGCCACGAAAGGTTGTTTCAACCAATTAAATAAATGCCTCTTTTTGAGTCACTATATAAAGCTTTAACAGATAGAATTAATCAAGGAAATTATCGAAAACTCAAATCGAGCGATGGTTTCCTTGATTTTTTTTCGAATGACTATTTGGGCTTGTCCCAGAAAAATATTTTTTTAAACTCACCTCAATCAAAAGGAAGCTCAAGATTAATTGCAGGAACAACAAATAATCATTTAATCGCAGAAAAGGAATTTGCCAAACATTTCCGCGCTGATTGTTCGTTATTTTTCAATTCAGGATATTCTGCAAACATCGGTTTCTTTTCCTCTATTCCAACTAGAGATTCCATCGTTTTATTTGATGAATATATTCATGCAAGTGTTAAAGATGGTATGCGCCTCTCTTTAGGGAAGTCAGTAAGATTTCGTCATAATGACATTCAAGATTTAGAGCGATTATTAAAAAAGTTTAGCGATAAAAATTTACTTATTGTAATTGAATCACTTTACTCCATGCATGGCGATATAGCACCACTTCGTGAAATAATAGATTTAGCACGCAAATATGATGCTTTTCTATTTATTGACGAAGCTCATGCAGGTGGTGTTTTTGGAGAATTTGGAGAAGGCTTGACAAGTAACGAACTCCTTCAAGGAATAAACTATGTTAAACTTATAACCTTTGGAAAAGCATTCGGAAGTCATGGTGCTGTAATTTTATCGAATCAATTGATTAAAGACTTTCTAGTAAATTTTGCGCGATCATTTATTTACACCACTGCCCTACCCGATTATATCGTCCAACAATCATTGGCTAATGTAAAAAGTGATAACTTAAAAGAACTTCAAGTAAAACTTCAGAAAAACATTCAAACTTTTCGTTCTTTAGTAAAGAATAAAGAATATTTAAAATCGAGTGAAATTTCTCCAATTCAGATTATTCAATTAGAATCTTTAGAAAAACTAAAACAAGTTGAAGAACAACTCATAAAAGAAAAAATCGGTGTGAAAGCAATTTACGCTCCAACTGTTCCAAAAGGAGAAGAACGACTTCGGATATCAATTCATGCCAACCATAAAAAAGAAGATTTGATGCGCTTAGGAGTTGGGGGATTTTAGATTGGAGGATTGAGGGATTGGAGGATTTTAGATTGAGGGATTGAGGGATTGGAGGATTTTAGATTGGGGGATTGAGGGATTGGAGGATTTTAGATTGGAGGATTTTAGATTGGGGGATTTTAGATTGGAGGATTTTAGATTGGGGGATTGAGGGATTGGAGGATTTTAGATTGGAGGATTTTAGATTGGAGGATTTTAGATTGGGGGATTGAGGGATTGGAGGATTTTAGATTGGAGGATTTTAGATTGGAGGATTTTAGATTGGGGG
>SKGS01000078.1 GCA_007117355.1 Lishizhenia sp.
CATTGTAGATTCAGTGATGCCACACAGAGATGCATTCAAAAAAGGATTAATGCCCGGAGATAGTATTGTTTCTGTGAATGGAAAATCAACGCCGTTTTTCAACAACTTACAAGAAGAATTAGCAGAATTAGAAGGAGATTCCGCATTGGTTAATATTGGGTTTTACAGAGGAGACTCTTTGCAAGAATTAGAAATTTGGGCACACAATAAAGACGGAAGGTTTACAGTAGGTTTTTTCCCAAAAGGACCAACATTTATTCAATCGGAAAAAATAAGTTATTCTTTTCTTGAGTCTGTTAATCGTGGAATTAAGCGCTCAGGCTGGGCTATGTACGATTATGCCGCTCAGTTACCGCTAATTTTCACAGCCAAAGGAGCGCAAAATGTTGGCGGTTTCGGTGCGATTGGTAGTTTATTTCCTCCAAAATGGGATTGGCAAGTGTTTTGGTTAAACACGGCTTTCATTTCTTTTGTACTCGCGATTATGAATATTTTGCCAATACCAGCATTAGATGGTGGTCACATCGTGTTCTTGTTGTACGAAATGATTACAGGTAAAGAAGCACCTCAAAAGGTATTAGAATATGCACAAGTAGTTGGATTTGTTCTTATTATTTTCTTGTTCTTGTACGCAAATGGAAACGATGTTTATCGTGCATTTTTTAAGTAAAATTCACACAATACCTCTTTAGCTAATGAATGTAAATGTTTACTTTAGTTGAAAATTAGTATTATCAAACATCAATTCTCATCTTTGTTTCGAATAGCAATACTTAAAATATTGTTACTGTTTTGTGTTTATTCACTAGCACAGGATGGTGCTAAGTATGAGATACAAGGAGAAGTTCGAGATACAGTTAGCGGTAAAGAAGTTCGAAATGTGCGCGTTTTTAATAAAACAACTAATTCCTTTTTATTTACTGTTAGTCCCACAAAATACCGAGGAGTGATAAACCCTAAAGACACGCTAATAATAAAATTCAACTTCAATGATTCGCTAATATATGCAGTACCTGAGAAATTGAAAGACACCTTATTAAAAGTTGTTCACAATGTAGATGCATCGGTAAAAACGTTTGATGATGTTTATATTTATTTTCATCGAGAGTTGCGGGAATTGCGAGATGATAGAAAAAGTTTGAATAATTATGAAAAGAGCAAACCTCCACCCATAATGAGTCCAGCTAGTTTTTTATATTATTACTTAAGTAAAAAAGAGCGAAACAAAAGAAAACTGACAGCAATAAAGCAAAAAGAGCGTAAAAAAGACATCTTACGAGAATACGTTTACATTTGCGTGAATAGTGGTTGGGTTGAGTTAAGTCCCGCTGAAATAGATTTGTTTTTAAGTGAATTCACCATTTCCGACCAAGAAATGAAACAGCTAAGTAATATCGAGTTTTTGCAAAAGATAATAACAGGTATTGAAGAGATGAAGGGGGAATCAAAAGGGCGATAAACGTTGTAAATTCTTATGTATTATGTTTGATTCATCCCTTATTATTCTGAAAGATGGGTAAACGAATACCTGATTTGATTAACCCAATAAAAAATTGCTTAGATTTGTGCTTCTAAAATAATGAATATGCGATTAATGACTGTTGGTAGTGTAGCTTTTGACGCTATCGAAACCCCCTTTGGAAAAACCGATAAAATAATTGGTGGTGCTGGAACATACATAGCTTTTTCTTCTTCTTATTTTGCCGAAGAACAGGCGATTATATCTGTGGTTGGGGAAGATTTTCCCCAAGAAATGTTGGATAAACTTGCCAATCGGGGAGTGAACTTGGATGGCTTGCAAATTAAAAAAGGTGAAAAATCCTTTTTCTGGTCAGGAAGATACCACAACGACATGAATTCGCGCGATACCTTAGTTACTGAGCTAAATGTATTAGAAAATTTTGACCCTGTAATTCCAAGTCATTTAAATGAAGTGGATTATTTAATGCTCGGAAACCTAAGTCCACAAGTGCAGCGACAAGTGATTGAACGGTTAAATAAAAGACCAAAACTAGTAGCAATGGACACCATGAACTTTTGGATGGATATAGCTATGGATGATTTAAAAGAAACCTTAAAATTAGTGGATGTTTTAATCATCAACGATGAAGAAGCAAGACAATTATCTGGCGAATATTCTTTAGTTAAAGCAGCTGATAAAATCCGCTCGATGGGTCCTAAATATTTAATTATTAAAAAAGGAGAACACGGTGCGTTGTTGTTTCATGAAAAAAATGTGTTTTTTGCGCCAGCATTGCCGTTGGAAGAAGTTTTTGACCCAACAGGAGCAGGAGATACTTTCGCAGGTGGTTTTATGGGTTACATTGCATCAACGGATGATTTCTCTTTTGACAACATGAAACGAGCTATTATAACTGGTTCGGCAATGGCGTCGTTTTGTGTGGAAGAGTTTGGAACAGGTAAATTAGAAAATCTAACTAAACGAGAAATAGAAGATAGAATCCAAGAATTTGTTCAATTAACTAATTTTGAAATGGTTCAATCCATTTAACACTTAAATTTTATGGAAACACGTGCGTTTAAAGAGGAGTTAGAAAAGCTGGTAAGCAGCGAAGACCCTATAGCAGTTAGTAGAGATGTAAATACTTTACAAAGAGAGTTCGAGGATTATATTCTCGAACAAGAACACTTGGCGCAAGTTGCTCAATTGGAAGCTGAGGAAAAAGGTGAAACTGTTGAGTCAGAAATAGACACAAAAGCATTAAAGGATGCTTTTTATGAGGTGTATAATGCTTATCGAGAAAGAAAGAAAAAAGCGATAGAAGAGCGCAACGCTATTCAAGCAGAAAATTTACGTCAGAAAAGAGGCTTACTTCATCAGCTTCGCAATCTTATAGATACGGAGGAAAACATTGGCACAGCCTTTCAAACGCATAAAGAAATAAATGAAAAGTGGAAAGCTATTGGCGATATAGCCAGAGAAAAACGCCAAGATATTCAGCAAGAATACAGTAGGTTGTTGGAAGAGTTCTTTTATAATATGAACATCTATAAGCAAATCAAGGATTATGACTTTAAGCGCAACCTTGATTTAAAAGAAGGTGTGATAACTAAACTCAAAGCTTTAGAAAATGAGACTTCCATAAAAGATTTAGAAGCCAACTTAAAGTTGCTTCAAAATGAATGGGAAGATATAGGTCCTACTTTACAAGAAGAGTGGGAGAGGCTTAAAGAAGTGTATTATCCATTAGTAAAATCGCTTTACGATAAGATTAGAGCACATTACGATGAGCGCAAAGAACAAATGCGTGAGAATATTTCCGCTAAGCGACAATTAATTGAAAAGGCGAAAGAAATTGTTTCAGAATCAGCTAAGGACGTAAAAGAATGGAATAGTTTAACAGATAAACTAATTCAAGTTCAAGAAGATTGGAAGAAAATTGGTTTTGGTCCTAGAAAGGAAAACGAAGAGGTTTGGAAAGAATTTCGTGGAGTGTGTGATGCGTTTTTTGCTAAGAAAAGTGAGTTTTTTAAATCTGTTCATTCGCAATGGGATGAAATTGCAGCTAAAAAAGAAAAATTGATAGCTCAAGTTGCAGAATTAAAAACAAGTACACAATGGAAAGAAACGACTTCCAAGATTATCCAAATTCAGAAAAGGTGGAAAGAAGTTGGTCACGCTGGTCAGCGAAACGAACAGCGACTTTGGAAACAGTTTAGGGCAGAGATAGATGCTTTTTTTGCTGCAAAAGATGCTCATTTTGCTGAATTAGACAAAGCAAATGAGGAAAATTTGGTTAAAAAGGAAGCGTTAATAGGAGAAATTAAGGGATACAAGCCAACGGATAATAAATCTGAAGTATTAGCACAGTTGAAAAGCTTCTCTGAACGATTTGCAGAAATTGGTCATGTACCAATAAAAGATAAAAATAGAATTTACGAAGCTTATAAGAAAGCCATAGACGAACATTATTCAGCGCTTAAACTAGAGGGACAAGAGAAAGAAAAAGTAATGTTCGAGGCTCGCTTAGAAACATTGAAAAGTAGTCCAAACGCAAGTGATTTGTTTTACAAAGAGAAACAAGCAATACGCAATACCATCGATGAGGTAAAAAATACTATTGTTCAGTACGAGAATAATTTAGGCTTTTTTGCGAACAGTAAAGGCGCTAATTCGTTAAAAGAAGAGGTAGAGAGAAAAATTACCAAAGAAAAAGAGAAGTTAGCAGCCTTGAAGGCAAAACTTAAGATGATTCCGAATGAATAAATTTTTTAATAGCTGGATACTATTTCTATGCATTATTACTTTTCCTTTTGCTTTGGCGGTTGGAATGAATGAAGATTATTATTTCTTTGGTTTGCGAATTCCAGGGGAGGAGTTTCAATACTCTGAGATTTTCTTCTCTGTTGTATCTGGCCTAGTGCTCGTTTTGGGAGGGTTAAAAGCTACGCGCAAGTGGATGGGCTTAAATCTTGTTAGGCAGCGTGATAAGATGTCTTTTTCAACATTTATTAGTGATTCACGTATGAAGAGATTACTACTTTATACAGGAATAGAGGTCTTTTTCTTTATGGCGCTAGGACTGTTTTATTCGCTATTTGTCAAAGAAACACAACTTTTGGGTCTTGTTCTTTTACTTCTTTCATTTGAACACTTTCTACATTTATCTATCGGGTTATCAAAACGCTATTACAGATTAGGATTAACTTCAAAAGCAATTGTTCAAGCCGATAGAGAGGTAAATGTTGTTTATTTTAAAGGGTTGAAACAAATTACAAAACAACAACAAACCTTGTTTTTTGAATATACCAACGATTTGGTTTTAGAGATTCCGCTAGACGCTATCCCAGAATTAAAACAAATGCGTTTTATCCGTATGCTTCAACGAAAAGTAAATCCGAATAAAGTATTTTTCTCTGGGTTTTAGCAAATTTTATGGCTTCTATTGATTTTTATGTTCAAAAAAGGAGCATTTTTTCGTTAATTTGTAACACAAGCAGTTTTTTATGTCAGAGGAAAAAAGATTAACAACAGAAGAGAAAGCATTAAACATCAATTTGACCCCAGATATATACGGTTCGTTTGCTGAGATAGGTGCGGGCCAAGAAGTTGCGGCAAACTTTTTCAAAGCAGGTGGAAGCTCTGGAACAATTGCGCTAACTCATTCTGCTTATGACATGAAAGTTTCGGATACTATTTATGGTAAAACGAAAAGATATGTTTGTGAAGAGCGGTTGATAAAGATGCTCGAAACAGAATACAAAACCTTAACTAAGAACTTGCATGAACGTCAAGAAGATACACGGTTTTTTGCGTTCTGTAATACCGTAGAATCATTAAATTATCACAAAACAAATCAAGGTCACGGATGGGTTGGTATTAAATATCAAGTTCGTCCAAATACAAAACCAAGCTCCATTATCCTTCACGTAAAAATGCACGATAGAAGTAATCGGTCGCAACAAGATGCACTTGGTATTTTGGGAGTTAACCTCGTTTATTCTGCATTTCATTACCTCAATAAGGATATGGAGACGTTTGTTCTAAGCCTTGTTCATAGACTTCCGAGAGAAAGAATGGAAATTGATATGCTGCGTTTTGACGGGCCAGATTTCGAACATATTGATAATAGACTTATTGCTTTAAAGTTGGTTAAAAAAGGGCTTACAGAGGCTACGATGTTCGACCAAACAGGCGCAGTTCTTCAGCCAGCGACTGCCTTATACAAAAAGAATATTTTACTTATCAGAGGACGTTTTAGACCTGTTACCAAAGTACACATCGACATGTTAAGTTCATCTCGGAAACAATTTTTAAATGAAAAAGGGGTGGACGAGAATCAATTGCAGGAAGTGTTTGAATTAACCCTCAAGGATTTAACAGCAGACGGACAAATATCAGATACGGACTTCATTGATAGGGCAGAACTCCTAGGTGCTCTCGGTTATACTGTGGTTATTTCTAATTATTTGAAATACTACAAAATGGTGGATTATCTTGCAGATTTTACGAGAGGTAAGAAAATGGGTGTTATTCTAGGAATATATAACTTGCATGTTATTTTTGACCCTAGGTATTACGAAAACCTAAACGGTGGTTTGCTTGAAGCTTTCGGCAGAGGGTTTGGTAGAAATGTTAAGTTATATGTTTATCCAGCAAAAGATGTGGAGACTGGTGAACTTTACCAATTGGAGAACTTTAAAGTGGAAGAGAACCTAAAAGGACTTTTGCAATACATGTTTGATAACAATAAATTAGAGGGGATTAAAGAATACAACCCAGAGTCGTTAAATATATACTCTGACGATGTTTTGGCAAAGATAAAATCGAATGTTTCCTCTTGGGAAGATGATGTGCCCGAACATGTGGCTAAAGCGATTAAGTTTATGGAGCTTTTCGGACATAAAAGAGCCGACCTTAAAAATGCGTAATACTTTGTTGGAGTCATTTCGTAAATGAGTTAGAAATCCTTGCTATGAATAACCATAAAATAGCGTACTTATCTTGTTCCAATAGTTGGGGTGGGTTAGAAATGAATCAGCTTCGAAATGCCTTGTGGATGAAAGAGCGAGGTCATGAGGTTGTGCTAGTGGTATTGCCAGAATCAAGAATTGCCAAAGAAGCAAAAGCTAACGCCTTACCGTATTTAGAGGTAAAACCTTACAAGAAGTATTTTGATGTCATAAGTGCTTATCGATTGTCTCGGTTATTTTCCTCTCATCGAATAACTCATTTAATTGTTAGAAACCCGCATGATATGAGTTTAGCGGCTTTGGTCAAGCGGTTTTTGGGCTCAAAATTATTTTATGCTTATTTCATGGAGATGCAGCTAGGTATTTCTAAAAAAGATTTTTTGCATACCATGAGGTTTAAAGCGATTGATTTATGGTCTTGTCCGCTTCCTTGGTTGGTAAATCAAGTTCGAGATAAAACAAAATTTCCACAAGCTAGGATTGTAGAAATCCCTTCAATGTTGAGTGTTAAAGCGTTGCAATCTGACATATCCAAACAAGAAGCTAGAGCACTTTTGAAGCTGCCAAAACAGCAAGTTATCTTCGGATTAATTGGAAGGTTTGATAAACAAAAAGGACAACACCTATTGTTAGAAGCCTACTCTAAGTTACCAAAAGTATATCAACAAAAAGTAGC
>SKGS01000041.1 GCA_007117355.1 Lishizhenia sp.
CTCCTAGCATCCCAAAGTTAAAATCACTTCCACGCGTTACAAAGTATCCTTCTCCTTCTTCTCTCTGAAAAGCTATACTTATATCAATTCCATTTACATCAAATGAGCCATCAGAAACATCCAAATCCAAATCAATTCCAACAGTTGGACCATGGTTTGCTCCTTCATTTGGGTTTAATCCATTTGTTCCATTAAATGTTGCTGGTGATGAAATAGCTGGTGAACCAGATTTGATTGTTCCGTTTGGCCCAAAATCAGCTTGTGTCACTGGGTTTGAATCCCAACTAAAGTAAGACAATAGCTGTGCGTTAGAATATTGACTTCCAAGTACCATTATAAGAATGGATGTCATTAGAACAAGTCTTCCAAAATGAATTAGTGTAGCTTTAGTTTTCATATCGTAAAAGGTTTTTAATTGGTTTTTATATCGAAAAATATTAAAAAACTTGTATTTGCTATTGATGATACTTTGGTTTAGTTTTACATCAAAAAATACTTTTAGTTGTTTATCATTAACTTAACGATACAAAGGTAAGGTCAAGACCTCCCTTCCACGAAATAGAAATAAATAGTTGCGGTATAAATCTTGATATTTGCGTTAAACAATGTCGAAATACAGTTTAAAAAGTGTTTTATTTCACAAGATTGAAACACTAAATCAGTTTTTTATTTAATGTTCTTTCATAACTAGGGTCTGCTGAAAAAGTCAGTAGTGCATCAGATTCGAAGTAAGGTGTTTGAAGATGTATATTAATACATTGAAAAACAGTTTACGAGAAGATGATGTGCTAATGGCTAGGCAAATAAAAATTCCAAATAAGTGGACTTTTACCAAATAAGTGCATGAAAATTCAAAGATTTCTTTAGAAAACCTTGCATTTGTATTAAAAATTCTCAATCTAAACATTTGTAAAACATAGAGTTTGCCGTTTTTCAGCAGACCCTAACTAAGTGCCCTGATTCATTACATCGCACTATGCTTTACTGAAAGCAACATTTTGTTAAACACGACGACTCAAAACCAAAAGCCCGTAAAACTCCTTCCATAAACCAAATGGTAGAACCAAAAAAATCTAAAGTAGTATTACCTAATAAGCTCCTCCCCTACTTCTTTCCTTTTTTCTTCATTTGTTCCATTTGTGCTTTTTGCATTTGCTCTAAACGCTCTTGGAACTTGGATTTTTTTGCTTTACCTCCACCTTTGGCTTGGTTTGCAGCTTTTCTGGCAGCCATCTTTTCCTTGAGTTTTGCCTCATCCACAAACACTTCTTTGATGAGAATCATTGTCAAAATAGATAACAACGTGGAAAGGAAATAATAGTAACTTAATCCTGATGCAAAATTGTTGAAGAAGAAAATCATCATGAATGGGAAAATATACATTATCACTTTCATGTTTGGCATTCCAGGTTGTTGCGGCTGAGCCATGTTAGAACTATTCAACACCGTATAAATCAAAGTTGTTCCTGCCATTAATAAGGTGAATAAACTAACGTGGTCACCGTAAAATGGAATCTCAAAACCTAAATCTAAAACGGAGTCAAAACTCGATAAGTCCTCCGCCCAAAGGAAACCTTTTTGACGCAACTCAAATGTGCTTGGGAAAAATCGGAAAACAGCAAATAGGATTGGCATTTGAATTAACATTGGAACACATCCTGCCAAAGGAGAAGAGCCTGTTTCGCGATACAAGTTCATCATCTCCATTTGCTTTTTCATTCCATCTTCCTTGTTCGGGAATTTTTTATTTAGAGCATCAATTTCTGGCTTTAAAATACGCATTTTAGCCGAAGAAGAATACATTTTCCATTGAATTGGCGTAAGCGCAATTTTTACAATCAAGGTTAACAAGAAAATTGCCAATCCCATTCCTATTCCAAAATTGGTTAACCAAGAAAAAATAGGCTGAATGGCGTAAATGTTTACCCATCGGAACAATCCCCAACCAAGATTGATAATATCCTCTGATTCATTGCCATAACTGCTCAATAAATAGTAGTCATTTGGTCCAAAGAACCATCTCATTTTTACGGAGCCATCCGCTGTGCTTGGAATGTTTAAGTTTACTCTTGCTGCATAGTGTTTAATATGGTTTGCCTCTAAAGAAGAATTCTCGTCGATACTGGTAACGCTCAATTCTGAACCTTCTTTCTTAAAACCATTTTCTGGCATCAAAATACTTGAGAAATAACTTTGTTTAAATGCTACCCATTCTAAATCGTGCTTTGGCTGAATATCATCATCAGAAAATTCCGATAAATAATCATACGATTCTTCAATCCCTTTAAAGAAAACAGTTGACGTTCTTCTTTGCTCAGACAACAACCTTTCTGTTTGCAATAATGTTGCTTGCCAGTCAAAAAGTACATTTTCAGCCAAAACATCTGCTTGAAGTCCATTCATTTGGATTTCGTAGTTCAAATGGTAAGAACCCGGTACAATAGAATATTTGTATGTAATGAATTTATTTCTGCCAAAAACATGTCTCAATTCAATGTATTCATCCGAATGTTGCACTACTTCAAACGGTAATTTTCCAGTTTCAACTAACTCACCTCCCATTTGAAAAACAAGCTGATTAGCTGCATTTTCATCTATAAATTGTAAAGGAGTAATACTGTCTGTATCTCGATTTTTCATGAAGTCATCATACGTCTGATGTTCTTTCAAGAATACAGCCGTTAACATTCCACCTTTAGTCGAGACTTCAAAAAATAATTTATCGTTGTGAATATGAAATGCTTCTCCTTTAAAGGAATCTTCAACAGCGACTTTTTCCACCACTTCGTCTAGGGCAACTTGAATTGATGTATCTCGTTGTGTAACTGTATCAAGGTAAATTTGAGCTCCAAGGCTATCCTTTAATAAATTCCCTTCTTCGTCCGTTTTCGCAATCCAATTAGTCGGTAAAATATTCTCAGCTTCTTCCAAAGACTCATCCGCTTGTTCTCGCTGCGCTCTTTGCCTTTCCTCTAATTCTTTTTGTGCTTGCTCTTGCTGTTGTCTTATCAATTCCGGGTCAGGTTGATTAATGTATGTGAAAATTGCTAATACAACTCCAATTAAACCTAAACCGATTAATGTATTTCTATCCATTTCTACTGATTTCTTCTATTATTTATTTTCCAATGCTGCTTTAATGAATCCCATAAACAAAGGATGCGGTTTAGCAACTGTACTTTTATATTCTGGATGATATTGAACACCAACAAACCAAGGATGGTCTTGTATCTCAACCACTTCAACGAGTCCCGTATCTGGATTTTTACCCGTTGCAATCATTCCGTGTTTTTCAAAGTCTTCTAAGTATTCATTATTAAACTCAAAACGATGACGATGACGCTCGTTGATAACTTCTCGATTATACGCTTCATAAACATTTGAATGGGCTTTCAGCTCACACTTATAAGCTCCTAAACGCATTGTTCCTCCCATGTTAGAGATGTTTTTTTGTTCTTCTATTAATGCAATAACCGAACGGGTGCTTTCAGGGGAAATTTCAACCGTATGAGCATCCTCCCAACCGATAACGTTTCTCGCAAATTCAATTACAGCACACTGCATTCCAAGACATATGCCTAAAAAAGGAATTTTATTTTCTCTTGCAAATTGAACAGCGTTAATTTTACCAGTAATTCCTCTTGAACCAAAGCCTGGTGCAACTAAAATACCGTCTAAGCCTTCTAGTTTAGAAGCAACATTTTTCTTAGTAATCTTTTCCGAGTGAATCCACTTCAGATTAACCTTAGTTTTAAATTCTGCACCTGCGTGAATAAACGCTTCATTAATGGATTTATAAGCATCTTTTAATTCTACGTATTTTCCAACTAGGCCGATTGTAACTTCTTGAACAGGGTTATTCAATCGATCTAAAAAATCTTTCCAAGCATCTAAATCTGGTGTGGATTTTCGCGAAAGCCCTAGTTTTTTCAACACCACTTCGTCCAGTTCCTCCGCTTGCATAAGAAGAGGGACTTCGTAAATGGAATCAGCATCACGAGACTCAATAACCGCCTCAGAAGCTACATTACAAAATTTCGCAATTTTCTTGCGCAAATTCAAATCCAGTTCGTGTTCTGTTCTACAACAAAGTATATCTGGCTGTACTCCAAGTTCTAGCAACGCCTTTACAGAGTGTTGTGTTGGCTTTGTTTTAAGCTCACCAGCAGCAGCAAGAAACGGAATTAAGGTTAAATGAATTACAATACAATCATCTTCAAATTCCCACATCATCTGTCTTACAGCCTCTACATAAGGTAAGGATTCAATGTCTCCAACAGTACCACCAATTTCAGTAATAATGATGTCGTATTCTCCTTTTGCACCGAGAAGCTGAATACTTTCTTTTATTTCATCTGTAACATGTGGAATAACTTGAACCGTTTTTCCAAGGTATTCTCCTTTTCTCTCCTTATTGATTACAGACTGATAAATTCGTCCGGTTGTGATATTATTAGCTTGCGAAGTTCGAACATTCAAAAAACGTTCATAATGCCCTAAATCTAAATCTGTCTCTGCGCCATCGTCTGTTACATAGCACTCACCATGCTCATAAGGATTTAAAGTACCTGGGTCGATATTTATATATGGATCGAGTTTTTGAATCGTGGTAGAATAACCTCTTGCTTGAAGCAATTTTGCTAACGATGCAGCGATAATACCTTTTCCCAATGAGGAAGCAACCCCACCAGTTACAAAGACATATTTTGTTGAATTTGACATTGTTTAAATTTTGTAACTATGGGGCGCAAAGATACACAATAACCGTTTTATAAACCTAAACTTTTTAGATTTAATTATTGGGAGGTTATTCGGAGCACATCAATAAATAATTGAATTAACCACGTCCATCTATGCTTTGCAAATAAGATTGTAAAATAATTGTGGCGCTCACCTCATCAATCAAGGCTTTGTTCTGTCTTTTCTTTTTGGATAATCCAGAATCAAATAAGGCTTGAGAAGCCATTTTTGATGTAAATCTTTCATCCATCATTTCAATGGTTAGAGCTGGGAAATTTTCTTTTAAAGCTTGAAACAAAAGTCTTACGTTTTCAGATATATGAGCGTCTTCCATATTCATTCGCTTTGGTTCACCCAAAACGAGTGTTCCTACATTTTCTTTAGGGACAATTTTTTTTAGATATTCCATTAACGCTGTCGATTGAACAGTTGTTAATCCATAAGCAATGATATTGTTTTCGTCTGTTATAGCGATACCTGTCCGCTTTAGTCCAAAATCAAGTGCAAGAATTTTTCTTTTTTTCGTCATCTATCGTGTGAATTTAGAACGAATGAAAAATATGCTCCAACACTTCAACTTCATGTTTTGATAATTGTAAACCTCTACGAACCATCATATTATTTGCAGCTTCAATGGCTTTTTCAAAATTAAATTTAGAATTGGAATCAAATCCTCCCCAAGAAAAACTTGGAATGTACTTTGGAGGAAAGCCTGCACCAAAAACAGTTGATGAAACACCAACTACAGTCGCGGTATTAAACATTGTATTAATCCCAGATTTAGAATGGTCGCCCATCATCAATCCCATAAACTGAACGTCTGTTTGCTTTACACTGCCTGACTCAAAGTCATAAGCTTTTACTTTTCCGTAGTTATTCTTTAAATTTGAAGTATTGGTATCTGCACCTAAATTACACCACTCACCAATTACAGAGTTCCCAACAAAACCATCGTGTCCTTTATTGGAATAAGCTTGAAAAATCACATTATTTACCTCACCTCCAACTTTGCAATGTGGACCGATGGTTGTAGCTCCATATATTTTTGTTGCTAATTTAAGTGCCGCATGTTCACCGAGATAAAGACCTCCACGAACAACAGAACCTTCCATTATTTCTGAATGTTCATCTAGGTAAATAATACCAGTATTAGTATTCAATATAGCACATTCTAATTTTGCTGATGGAGCAATAAAAAGCTTTTCTCTTGGTCCAATCAACGTGCAAGACGCTGGAAGGTCGGCTGATATTTTTAATCGCTTCTTAATTAAAAAGTCGTTTTCAAGAATCTTATCGTTGTATTGGAACAAATTCCATCTTTCTTCAAGAACAATTACGGAGCTTATTGGAATTTCTATTTGCATTCCATCTGCTAATTCCTCACCTTTATATGCTACCCAAGTTCCATCGACAAACAGGCTTTCGCCTTTTGCTAAATTTTGAATATACGTTAAGACTTCCAAGGTTGGAATTACAGAAGCGTTCCACCATAAGTTTTCCTCTTTTTTAATTAGTGGAAAAACATTTTGTAAGTAAGTACTTGTTTTGAACGAAATTGAAGCTTCAGGAATCAACTCTTTCCATCGTTCTGCATTGGTAAAAATCCCAACGCGTAAATCACCTAAAGGCCTTGTCAAAGTTAGCGGGGCGAAGTTTAGGTGCTTTCCAAAATCGTGCAAAATTATGTTCATGGTCAACTTATAGATTTTTAAACAAAGCTAATAAAATTATAGCAACTAATCTTGAAAAATCGTTGCAAAGCCGGCTAACCTTCCTTTCCAATAAGACGACGTATTAACATCTACAATTGAAATTCCGATGGATGTACTTGCGTGAATCATTTTCATGGTATTATTTTCCGTAGAAATAATTATTCCAACATGCGAAATTCCCGAACCACTATCAAAGAAAACAAAATCACCAGGTTTTACATTTTTTGCTTTCACTCGTTTGAGTTCTTTGTATTGGTCAGCTGCTCTTCTTTGTAATTTTCTATCAAATTGTGATTGAACAACATATGAAGTATAACCGCTGCAATCAAAGCCTTTAGGCGAATCACCAGCCCAACGATAAGGAACACCAAGGTGTTGTTTTGCAGCTTCAATTAATTGTTTTCTATCCAGTGCAACTTCTACTTTTTCCTTCTTATCAGGAGTTTCTTTCTTCACCAACTCGTCTTCCCGAAAATCTATTACATAATCCACATCTTTAAAAACAGTATTCAATAAATCCTCAACTGCTGCAAAGTTTCTTCTATCACCAATAATCTGTAACTCACCAGCCCATTGCATTAAGTCCGTTTTCATTGCGCTCATTTCGTAAGCATGTGCTCTTAATACAGAACGACCTTCATA
>SKGS01000184.1 GCA_007117355.1 Lishizhenia sp.
AATTTATTTTCACAAATCTAAGCTTGCTTTATAAAAGAAATCGGGGTGAGAAGTCTATGACGATGTCAATTTTCAAGGGAAGAATGACCGTAGAAAATTACAATCGGTAAACCCCTCCTGCTCCACTAATTTAATCGGTTCTACTGTCATTTTATTGGAAAAAATTATTTTAGTTTGACGGTAAGATGTTAAGATTCTAAGACAGTAAGATGTCTCACAGTCTTATAGCGAGGCGGGTCTTACAGTCGTACAAAAATCAACAAAGAAATATCTTTCCATTAAATTCGTGGTAGTACCGAAAAAGTAAACAAAACTGCTTTTACCTAGGAATCAAAAGTTTAAACTTCCATCGCGATGCTCAATTAGGTTCCTCCCCCCTTCCCCTCCTGACAAGTTCCTGTCGGGACAGGCTCTCCAAAGGGGGAGTGCTACCGAATAGATATTTTGATAAAAATAAAAATAGTACAATCAAGGCTTCCTTACAAAAGAAATGAGTATCAAAGATATTTCGAGTATCTTATAAATTTTCATGTGACCTGAACCATACGCACTAAATTAACAGTAGAACAAAAAGGGTTCTACTATTATTTTTGAGGTAATAACAAATAAGTTAAAACAACCTATTTTCATCAAGGCTTAACCACAGAGGACACCAAGAAGGCGCAGAGAGCCGCAAAGAAGTTGTTGAACTTCCCTCTGCGTGCTTTGCGAAACCCTTGGCACTCTTTTCGGCTAAAAAAGGAATGTCTTTAAAATACTTTTTCCACTAATCTCATTCTAGATCCAAATAAGTTTGTTTACCCAAAAATCACAATCCAAGCATAGAAAAAAGGCAGCGCAAAAATTACAGCATCGAACCTGTCTAGTATTCCTCCATGACCCGGTAAAATATTTCCCGAATCCTTAACTCCAACACTTCTTTTGAATAACGATTCAAATAAATCTCCGAAAATACTACCCAGAGCTGCTATGAGAGCAGCAACTATCCAAAAAACCACTTCTTGCTCTATGATATTGGAAATTATTAAACCTGCAATGACAGCAAATACAATACCTCCAATAGTTCCTTCCCAAGTTTTCTTTGGGGAAATACGTTCAAACAATTTTGTGCGTCCGAAAAACCTTCCAGTTAAATAGGCAAAAGAGTCATTTGTCCAAACCAAAATAAACAAACCAATCAGTCCACTTGCTGTCTCATCCATATTCCAGTGCAGCCAACTTAACTTAACCACTAAGTAAAACGGTATGACTAAATAGAGCCAACCAAAAAGTAAGGTTGCAACATTTTGAATTGGGTTTGTTTTTTTTCGATAAAGCTCAATAGGTAAAATTAACGCAAAAAGAATGTATATAAATGCTTCATTACTAAAAGTCAAATCTATAATCATGGAATAAACGAGCAAAATGTAGAAAATTGCCCCTCCTGTTACCCCGGTAATTAAAGAGTTACTTCCAGGATTGGCAGAGTTAATCAATTTGTAATATTCGCCTAAACCAAAGACTGTAAAGATAAAAAATAAGATAGCCGTAGCCAGAGGACCTAACATTAGAGCTCCAATAAGTACTCCAACGAAAATGGCACCAGTCAGACTTCGAAGAAGAATATCATTCATGCTCTTTGTTTACAATGTACTTCGCCCTAACCAACTCCTCTTTTTTAACGTAAAGTTCTATCCCGCCAAAATTGTTATAAGAGGAGTCTTGCTTATTAATGGAAAAAACAAAAATACCATCCGCCCTCAACTTTGCTTTCATTAGTTCTGCCAAATGAGATTCCGAAGTGGAATATACCATCTGGTAGTCTTCAAATTCAGTTTGTTGAGGAAATATTTTCTGAATCTTTTCCCGTATTTTCTTCCAAACCTTCTTCATTGTTCTCTACTGAGGTCTTTTCGGTGCTATCTTGAACAGTATTTACTTCTTTCTCATGTTCAATAATTTCATCAGCAGTAGAAGTTTCCCAAGGTCTTTTACCAAAAATCTCTACCAAATCCTCTTTAAATATCACCTCTTTTTCAAGCAGTTTCTGAGCCAACTTAGTCAATTTATCTTTGTTCTCTGATAAAATTTGAATTGCTCTTCTGTACTGCTCTTCAATCATTTTCCCAACCTCTTCATCAATTAACTTAGCTGTTTCTTCTGAATATGGTTTCGTAAACATGCTCTGACCTTGTGAGTCATAGAAGGAAATATTACCCACTCGTTTGTTCAATCCATACATAGAAACCATAGCATAAGCTTGCTTCGTAACTTTCTCCAAGTCACTTAAAGCTCCTGTTGAAATCTTATCAAAGATAAGTTCTTCTGCGGCTCTTCCGCCTAAAGCAGAACACATTTCATCTAGTAATTGATCTGTTCTAGTAATGCTTCTTTCTTCTGGCAAATACCAAGCCGCCCCTAAAGACCTTCCTCTAGGAACAATAGTCACTTTAACTAAAGGATGAGCATACTGAGCTAACCAAGAAATAGTAGCATGTCCAGCTTCATGATAAGCAATCGCTTCACGCTCGTCTTGGGTAATTATTTTGTTTTTCTTCTCTAAACCACCAACAATTCTATCTACAGCGTCCAAGAAATCTTGTTTTTCAACTGAGGTTTTGTTTTTACGTGCAGCAATTAATGCAGCTTCATTACACAAGTTTGCAATATCTGCACCAGAAAAACCAGGGGTTTGTTTAGCAAGAAAATCAATATCCATTTCCTTTGCCAGTTTAAGTGGCTTCAGATGAACTTGGAAAATTTCTTTACGCTCATTAACATCAGGCATATCTACATAAATTTGACGGTCAAATCGCCCAGCTCTCATTAACGCCTTGTCTAAAACATCGGCTCTATTCGTAGCTGCCAAAATGATAACACCAGAGTTAGTTCCGAAGCCATCCATTTCTGTTAATAGCTGATTTAATGTGTTCTCACGTTCATCATTCGAACCAACGCTATTGTGCTTTCCTCTGGCACGACCAATTGCGTCAATCTCATCAATAAAAATGATAGATGGTGATTTTTCTTTGGCTTGCTTAAACAAGTCACGTACTCGTGAAGCACCTACCCCTACAAACATTTCCACAAAGTCAGAACCTGACAAAGAAAAGAATGGCACATCAGCCTCACCTGCAACCGCTTTTGCAAGAAGTGTTTTCCCAGTCCCCGGAGGGCCTACTAATAAAGCTCCTTTAGGAATTTTAGCTCCAAGTTCTGTATATTTTTTAGGATTCTTAAGGAAAGCAACAATCTCTTCAATTTCCTCTTTTGCTCCTTCAAGACCCGCTACGTCCTTAAATGTAACATTCGTTTGTTTTCCTTTTTCAAAAACCTTTGCCTTAGACTTACCTATATTAAATATCTGACCACCGGGTCCGCCACCGCCGCCAGCCATTCTCCGCATTATAAATAGCCAAATAGCAACGATGATGATTATAGGTAAAAGGAAACCAAAAATCTGGCTTAAATAATTATGTTCTTCATCTACGCGATAGTCAACCGCTGGTAAACCTTCTTCTTTTCTATTTCGAGATATTTCGTCGAACTCGTTTATAAATACTTCAGTGCTTGCTATGTCAAAACTGAATTTTGGATAAGCAGGTGTTGCAACTGCCCTACCCCCTTGATCTGTTAGCGCTCTCTTAATATTTTCAAAATCCACTCCTGAGTAATCCCCTCGTTTTATAGCCTCTACTCCACCTTCATTAATACGAAAATCTACTCTACCAACATTTCTCCAAAGAACTACATCGTCAACATACCCTTCTCTTAATAAAGTATTAAACGTTTCTTTGGTTCTCAATTCTCTAGTTGTTGATGAACTCATAAAAAGTTGAACACCAATTATTGCTAGGCCAATAGCAGCATAAATCCAATATATCGTATATGGATTCTTTTTGCCATTATTTTTATTATCCTTTTTCATCATTGTTAAATATTTTTTTACCCTGTAACTGTTAAGTCATAAGTTACTTTTGTAGAACAATTCAATCTACTTTAAGTTTTACAATTAATAATCCGTGTCAATTTCTGTACGTTTCGCATCAGCCCACATTTCTTCAATTTCATAGAAATCTCTTAATTCTTGTGAAAAAACATGAGCCACAACAGAAACATAATCCAACAAAACCCACTCACTAGTCCCTTTTCCTTCTTGATGCCAAGGTCGCTCTTTCAATTCTTTTCGAGTTAAACGAGTCACTGAACTTGCGATACCTTCAATTTGAGTTGATGAATCACCAGTTCCAATTACAAAAAAATCCGTAACGGCATTTTCTACCTCTCTTAAATCTAAGACTACTATATCTTTAGCCTTATTATCCATCATGCCTTCTACAATAACTTTTGACAGTAATTCAGAAGATGCTTCTTTTTTTAATTTATTCATTCAATAATTTACAAATGACCTACAAAACTAATTAAATTTTATCTTTGCAGACCAATAAAAATTTACGCTCATTATAATGTCATCTCCTTACGTAGGAAAAAAAATCATTCAATTAGACACCGTCGATAGCACTAACAATTATGCTGCCAAGGAATTCAAACAAGGACATATTCAAAGCGGAACGGTAATTTTGGCAGGTGAACAAACTTTTGGCAGAGGTCAACGTGGCAAATTATGGCAGAGTTCACCTCATGAAAATATCCTTATGAGCTTTCCTTTGGATTTAACATTTTTTGGAAATCTAAACCCGATAACTGTTAATCATTTAGTCAGTTTGGCACTTTACGATTTTTTTATAAGTCTAGATTTAAACGCAGCAATAAAATGGCCAAACGACATTCTTATCAATAATAAGAAAATCGCTGGAATACTAATTGAAAATCAATTAGAAGGTAAGACTTTCGTTAGTTCAATTATTGGAATAGGAATCAATGTTAATCAACTTTATTTCGACTTTCCTAAAACCACTTCGCTTTACATTGAACTGAGAAAATCACAGGATTTAAAGGTTGTTTTAGGTAAAATCATTTCTTGTATAAACAAACGTTTGGAAGATTCTCTTCATTTAAATGAATATGATATTCGTCGTCAATACACCTACAACTTATGGAAAATCAATGAGCTAACAGGTTTTGTGACTAATGGAAATGAAATAAAAGGCACAATTATTTCGACGGAGTCAGATGGTGGCATCATTATTGAATCTGAAGGAAAAAAAATGAAATATTACAATGGAGAAATTCAGTTTAAAGAAAGACTGTAATCCGTTCAAAAGTTTATCTTGAAATAAAATTATGCAAAAAGGTCTTACACAAAAAATTCTTGTTTGTCTTTTTCTTTCGTTGGGTCTATTATCACTGAAAAGTGCTGCTCAAACAGTGGTCAAAGTGACGTCTTTGTCATACAACTACGCAGTTTTAGCTGTAGAAACTGAATTATCAAACCTCAACCCTAATGATTTTTTGGGTATCTGTTGGAATGTTTCAGGCTCTCCAACAATGCAAGATAACTTGGTTATCGACACAACTAAAACCTCATCTTTTGAAATAACAATAAATGTCTTACCGGCCAACCAACTAATTTATTTCAGAACAGTTTCTTTGATTGATGGACAAACAACTTATGGTAATATTTTTACCCTTGAAACGCCTGTTTCTCCAGAAAATCTCAAAATCGGGGATTTCTACCAAGGAGGAATAATCGCCTATTTTTACACTGATAAAGATAGCAATTATGTTGAGGATGAATTGCATGGTTTTGTGGTTTCACCAACGGACATTGCTATTTCTCAATGGGGTTGCCATGGTGAACATACTGGTTCAAGAGCAATTAGAAACAAGCTTGGAAGAGATGGCGCATACAATACCAAAAAAATCCTTGCCTATCACAAACATATTCTTTCCAACTTTGCTGAATTCCCAAAACAATGTGACCCAAGAAATGATGGCTCCATTGCAGCATATATTTGTGATACGCTGACTTTGGGAGGTTTTGAAGATTGGGCACTTCCATCTGTTGATGAAATGGCTCACGTTCGTTTCAATCTGCATGAAAATGACGTATTAAAGTTTCGTGAACTACCAGATTTTTATTGGACATCAACAGAGGAAAGAGAAGGTTTTCGATTCCTTCAACGAGGTAACACAAATGCATATGCCACAAGAATGAACTCTGCTGTGGTTAGCCTAGGCACGCCAAAATTTCAAAAAGGTTATGTAAGAGCTGTACGGTATTTTTAGGAAGTTGATGGTTATAATCCATGGCGACTTCATACCACGCCCTTTTTGTTCGCGAAGGATTTAAAGAGGCTTTGAATAACATTTTTAAGTTTTTTAATTCTGATAACATTAATCTCTTTACACCAAACAGAACTCCGAAAATGTTATTTCTTTTAAATTTCTTTCAATAATCAATCAGAATTTCATGGATTACAAAATTTATTCATAGATTTAGCGGCTTAAATTTATCTTTGATAAGATTTTACGTTAACAAATAGAAAATGAGAACAGTACAATTTAGAGAAGCTCTCCGCGAAGCGATGTCAGAAGAGATGAGAAGAGACGAACATGTCTTTTTAATGGGAGAAGAGGTTGCTGAATATAATGGTGCATATAAAGTTTCACAAGGCATGTTGGATGAATTCGGAGAAAAACGAGTTATTGACACACCTATTGCAGAGTTAGGATTCGCTGGAATTGGCGTTGGTGCATCAATGAACGGTCTGCGACCAATTGTTGAGTTTATGACTTGGAATTTTGCGATATTAGCAGCTGATCAAATTATTAATAGTGCTGCTAAAATGTTGCAAATGTCTGGTGGTCAATACCACTGTCCTATTGTTTTTAGAGGTGGAAATGGACAAGCTGGTCAATTAGCTGCAACACACTCACAAAGTTTCGAGGCATTCTATGCACACGTACCTGGTTTAAAAGTAATTACTCCTTCTAATCCTTATGATGCAAAAGGTTTGTTGAAATCTGCAATTCGCGATGAAGACCCTGTAGTTTTCTTGGAATCTGAAAAAATGTACGGCGACAAAGCTGAAATTCCTGATGGAGAATACCTCATTCCTATTGGTGTTGCTGATATTAAACGCAAAGGTAAAGATGTAACACTGGTATCTTTTGGTAAAATTATAAAACTAGCTTATCAAGCTGCTGAAATCTTAGAAAAAGAAGGGATTTCTGTTGAGATTATAGATTTGCGCACTATTCGCCCGATTGATTATGCATCAGTGGTAGAATCTGTCAAAAAGACTAACCGATGCGTAGTTCTTGAAGAATCTTGGCCATTGGCGTCTATTTCTTCAGAAATTGCTTACCACTTGCAGCGTTATGCGTTTGACTACCTCGACGCACCTGTTTTACGACTTACGCAAACGGATACTCCTTTTCCTTTTTCTCCAACTTTGATAGAAGCAGCTCTTCCAAATGTGGACAAAATTATAAAAGCGGTTAAAGCAACGTTGTACAGAGGTTAATTAAAAAAATGGTTCTACTGTTTACTGTTATTTTAATGGTAATAACAAGAAACTTTCATACTCTTAATGGCTCAAAATCAGATAATAAAAAGTAAAACCATTAAGTAGTTAAGGCTCATTAAGGGGGGAATTCTTAATTCCCTTCAATTCTTAATGGTTCAAAATCAGTTGGTAAAAGATTTGTATTTCAACACAGAAACTTGGTGGTTAAAAAAATACCATTAAAAATATTTTCCATTAAACTCATAGTAGATCCTTTTTTTCTTTTAACATCTTCAGCATTACAACCCTCCTCTCCTGTTTACATCTTGTTTAAAACTCCTCCCTTTCGTTTCAAAATAAGGCTTTGAAATTTCGTATTTTTGAAAGCAAAATTGATTCGCTCATGTATATCATATTTGATACAGAAACTACAGGTTTACCCAAAGATTGGAACAAAGATTACACGCATGTAGATAACTGGCCAAGATGTGTTCAAATTGCTTGGCAATTGCACGACGATAACGGTAAATTAATTGAAGCGAAAGATTTTTTAATTAAACCGGATGGATTTGATATTCCACTAAATGCCGAACAAATTCACGGTATCGCAACGGAACTTGCAAACAAGGAAGGGGTTTCTATGCAAGAGGCACTTGAGGCATTTAATTCGGCGCTTCAAAAAGCAAAATTCGTTGTTGGACAAAATGTAGGCTTTGATGTCAACGTGATGGGGGCAGAATTTATTCGAGCGAATATACCTACACCAATGCACGAAATGCCTGTATTGGATACTTGTACAGAAAAAACTGCCGAATTAGTTCGAATAGAAGGTGGAAAAGGTGGGAAATTTAAACTTCCTAACTTAACAGAGTTACACAACTATCTTTTCGGAATTCCTTTTGCCGAAGCACATAATGCAACTGCCGATGTGGAAGCTACGTCACGTTGTTTCTTTGAATTAGTGCGTAAACGTGCTTTTAATTCCGAAGAATTACAAGTAGAAGAAGCGTATTTTGAATCTTTTCACAAGGTTAATCCATCGGTTATTGAGCCAGTTGGGTTACAACATAAAAACCTGAAAGAGGAAAGTGACCGTGTTAAAGAAGCTTTAGGTATAAAGCCCCAAGTTGTTTCTAAAAAAGATATACAAGAAGGACTAGAACAATTGCAAGATACGCAGTTTGCTCACCTGCACAATCATACGCAGTTTTCTGTTCTTCAAAGTACAATAGACGTTAAAGGCTTGATTCAACAAGCTGCGGAATTTAATATGCCAGCCGTTGCCTTGACAGATACAGGAAATATGATGGCGGCGTTTCATTTCGAAAAACATATTGCTGCACATAACAATCAAATTCGTGTCCAACGAAAAGTAGCAGAAGAAAAAGGGGAAGCTTTTGATAAAAAAGAAATTTTACCGATAATTGGTTGTGAATTTCATGTGTGTGAAGACCATACTAACAAAACGACCAAGGACAATGGCTACCAAATTGTTTTACTAGCGAAAAATAGAAATGGCTACCACAATTTGGCTAAAATGTCTTCCATTGCTTTTACTGATGGAAAATACTATGTGCCTAGAATTGATAAGGGTGTTATTGAAAAATACAAAGAAGATATTATCGTTCTTTCTGGAAATCTCTATGGAGAAATCCCTTCCAAAATTTTAAATATTGGTGAAAAACAAGCCGAAGACGCATTAATTTGGTGGAAAGAACAATTTGGCGATGATTTTTATTTAGAACTCATGCGCCATGGTCAAGCGGATGAAAACCGAGTGAACGAAACGCTCATCAAGTTTGCAGAAAAACATGGTATCAAATTAGTAGCAACGAACAACACTTTTTATCTCACTAAAAAAGACGCAATTACGCACGACATCCTCCTTTGTATCAAGGACGGAGAAATGGTAGAAACACCCAAAGGTAGAGGCCGTGGATTTAGATTTGGATTAGACAACGAAGAATATTACTTCAAGTCAACGGATGAAATGAAAAAGCTGTTTGCTGATGTTCCAGAGGCCATTGAAAATACAATGGAAATTGTTGCCAAATGCGAACATTATGGATTAGCGAGAGACGTACTTTTACCAGCTTTTGAAATTCCAGAGGAGTTCCAAGATGCGCAAGATAAAGAAGATGGTGGCAAAAGAGGTGAGAATAATTATTTACGCCATCTGACTTATGAAGGAGCTAAAAAACGCTATCCCGAAATAACAGATGAAATACGTGAACGATTAGATTTTGAGCTAGAAATTATTGCAAAAACTGGTTATCCAGGTTATTTCTTAATTGTGCAAGACTTTTGTCAAGCGGCGAGAGACATGGGGGTTGTCGTTGGACCGGGAAGGGGTTCGGCTGCTGGTTCGGCTGTTGCCTATTGCACGGGAATCACAAATATTGACCCAATAGCATACGATTTACTTTTTGAGCGTTTCTTAAATCCAGATAGGGTTTCCATGCCGGATATTGATATCGACTTTGACGATGAAGGTCGAGGGAGAATTATCGATTGGGTAATTGAAAAATACGGTGCCAATCAAGTAGCACAAATAATTACTTATGGTACAATGGCTGCAAAATCATCCGTTCGTGATACAGCTCGTGTTTTGAACCTGCCTCTTTTTGAAGCGGACCGATTGGCAAAATTAATTCCAGACATTTCCCTTCAAAAACTTTTTAAACTTGACGATGCTGCGCTTTCCGAGAAACTAAAGAATAATCAAGAAAGTATTTCAGCTGCAAACCAACTGAAAGAAATTGCAACAGGTAACGATTTACCAGCTGAGGTTATTCAAAAAGCGAAACAAATTGAAGGTACGGTTAGAAATACTGGAATTCATGCATGTGGAGTTATCATCACACCTGGAGACATTACAAACTATGTCCCTGTTGCTGTTGCTAAAGACTCCGACATGTATTGTACGCAGTTTGATAACTCAGTAGTAGAAGAAGCAGGACTACTAAAAATGGACTTTTTAGGTCTAAAAACGCTAACACTTATCAAAGATGCGGTTCGTTTTGTAAAACAACGCCATGGAATTGAGTTGATACCCGATGAATTTCCGTTGGATGATGTAAAAACGTATGAACTTTTCCAACGTGGTGAAACGGTTGGAGTTTTCCAGTACGAATCACCCGGTATGCAGAAATATATGCGAGAGTTGAAACCAACTGTTTTTGCCGATTTAATTGCAATGAATGCGCTTTATCGTCCTGGTCCATTGGAATACATACCTTCCTTTATTAAGCGTAAACACGGAGAGGAAGAGATAGTTTACGATATTGAAGCAGCTTCTGAATACCTAGAGGAAACCTACGGAATTACGGTTTATCAGGAGCAGGTGATGCTCTTGTCGCAAAAGCTAGGTGGATTTACCAAAGGTGAAGCCGATACCCTTCGTAAAGCGATGGGAAAAAAGAAATTTGATTTATTGGCGCAATTAAAACCTAAGTTTTTAGACCAAGGTCAAGAGCGTGGGCACAACCGTGATAAATTAGAGAAAATGTGGCGTGACTGGGAGGCATTTGCTTCTTATGCTTTTAATAAATCACATTCTACATGTTACGCTTGGATTGCTTACCAGACGGCGTATTTAAAAGCGAACTACCCTGCTGAGTACATGGCTTCTGTTTTGAGCAACAACATGAACGATATCAAGCAAGTTACCTTCTTTATGGAAGAATGCCGCAGAATGGGTGTTCCTGTACTTGGCCCTGATATAAATGAGTCTGAATTTAAATTTACTGTTAACCAAGAAGGAGCTATTCGATTCGGACTTGGAGCTATAAAAGGAGTTGGTAGTGGTCCTGTAGAAGCCATAGTTTCTGAACGAACAGAGAATGGTTTTTTCCAAGATGTTTTTGATGTTACCAAACGAATAAACCTGCGTTTTTGTAATAAAAAAGCATTTGAAAGTTTAGCACTTGGAGGTGCTTTTGATTCCTTTAAAAACATGCATCGGGCACAATACTTTGTGGAAGATAATGGGAAAATGTTTTTGGAGAAAGTAATAAAATTTGGTGCGAGTTATCAGGAAAGTCAAAATTCTAGTCAGGTAAGTTTATTTGGTGAAGGTACAGCAGTTGCAGACCCAGCACCAACTATTCCGACTGTCGATGAATGGTCTTCTATTCAAAAGTTAAATAGAGAAAAGGAAGTTGTTGGAATTTATATTTCTGGGCATCCATTAGATGATTATAAAATAGATATAGATTCGTTTTGCACAGGAACAATTGCCGATATTTTAAATGTTGATGAAAACCAAGGAAGGGAATTTATCGTTCCTGTAATTGTTACCGCTTGTGAACATCGTCATACGCGCAAAGGAGACCCTTTTGGTACGATGCAAATCGAAGACTACAACGACACCATGAAACTTTTCTTTTTTCAAGAAGATTATGGAAAGTTTCAACCTTTTATGCAAGACGGAAATTTCGTTTATTTAACTGGAAAAATTCAACCAAAACGATTTGGCAAAAATGAATTTGAGTTTAAAGTAAATAAAATTGATTTCCTTTCTAATATGCGAGACCAATTTACCCGAGCTTTACGCATTTCTGTGTCATTGAGCCAAGTAAACTTCACTTTTATAGAAGAAATGGATAAACTCTTTCAAGAGCACGAAGGAAAGTTCCCCATAAAATTCAACGTTTATGACACCATTCACAATATGGAAGTTGATTTACCTTCTCGTTTCGTGAAAGTAAATATCAACGAACGTCTGCTCTCCGATTTAAAAGCGCATGATGTGGAATATGTGTTAGAGTAATTGGTTGGTTGTTAGGTAGGCGGTTTTTTCTTTTGAAAATGGAATTATAACAGAATTTCTAACTGTATTTTCTTTTGTTTAGTAGAGTTTAAGAAACATTTATCTGCATTCCACCCAACTCTTTTTTTAGGTAATTGATATACAAGGTTTTATATTGATTATTTTTTAAGATTTTGGTTCAATCTACCAAAGTATGGAGAAGAAAATTTAACATAGTATAATAGCATAGTCGAAGGATATTTGGCAATGAACCGAATGCAGTGAGCTCATAGCCTGTCCCGACTTTCGGGAAAGACCGCTGAAAGACTTTTATGCTGAATAAAAAAGTAAAAAAGCCAAACAAGAATAGAATATATTACGGTTATAATGCAGTTATGAGAGATTAACCATACCCCAAAAACACTCAAAATAAATTTTGAATTAATACCAATATTTTGGTATATTTATTAAAATCAGTTGTTATGAGTAAAAACACATCCATTACTTTGGGCAGTTATTTTGATGAATTTATTCAAGGTAAATTAAGAGAAGGACGTTATAAAAACGCAAGTGAAGTAGTACGCGCAGGACTGAGACTTCTTGAAGAAGAACAGAAAATAATTGCTTTGCGTCATGCAATTGACGAAGGTGTTAACAGTGGTTTAGTCGAAGATTTTGATCCCGAAGAGCATTTAAAAATGTTAAAGGCAAAAAGAAAATAAATGTCAAAGTTTAAGTTGACAAACAATGCCGTAAAGGATCTATCTGATATTTGGTATTACACCTTCGACACTTGGCCCGAAAGTCAAGCGGATAAAAATTATAAGCTTATTCTCAACGCATGTGCGGCAATAGCCGAGAAACAACAGCAAGGCAAAGTGTATGAAGAAATTTATCCGGAATTAAAGGGTAAAAAAGTCTCAAAGCATATAATTTTCTATCGGATAATGGAAGATAAATCAATTGAGATTACGAGAATCCTGCACGAAAGAATGGATTTAACCCGCTTTATTCATGAATTTAATGGAAATTTAATGGAAAAAGTATTTTTAATGATATTTCTTTTTTAACCGCCAGGTTCGCTAAGGTTTCAAAAAGCGTCGCAGAGTGTTGTTCTTCAACACTCCTTTGCGTCCTCTGCGCCTCCTTTGCTGTCTTTGCGGTTAAATGCGTACTTTGCGGTTAGTGTCTTTAACCACATGTAAAGCTCACAAATTACCGTTTATCACCCACGATTACTAGGTGATTCCTCATCGTTTTTGTCGTTTTCATCTCCAATATCACGTTCTTACTTAACCAAAATATTTTAATCAACAACGAAAGAAAAACATACTTCTAATATTAATTAGACCTTAAAAATTAAGCTTTGAATATATCAAAAAATAAATTATCTTTATACTAAGAGGAGATGTAAAAACGCAGAAGGTTATTCAAAATGGAAGAAAACAAATCTCAGATAATCATTTATCAAACAGAAAATGGAGAAACAAAATTGGATGTTCGTTTTCAGGATGAAACTGTTTGGCTAACCCAAAAATTAATGGCAGAATTGTTTCAAACCTCAGTTCCTAATATCAATATGCACCTTAAAAACATCTTTGAGGAGGGTGAATTAGAAGAAAATCGAACTATTAAGGAATTCTTAATAGTTCAAAAAGAGGGCAACAGAGAGGTGAAGCGAAAGCAGGTATTTTATAATCTTGACGCCATTATTTCTGTTGGATACCGCATAAAGTCACACATAGCAACCAAGTTTAGGCAGTGGGCAACCAATCATTTAAGAGAATACATCGTAAAGGGATTTATTTTAGATGACGAACGACTAAAAAATCCAGACTTGCCCTTTGACTATTTCGAGGAACTAGAAAGACGAATACAAGATATTCGCACTTCTGAAAAACGGTTTTATCGTAAAATTACGGACATTTACGCTACGAGTGTTGATTATGACCCTACGTTGGATATTAGTATTGATTTTTTCAAAACAGTACAGAACAAACTACATTGGGCAATTACAGGTCAAACAGCAGCGGAAATAATCAATGAAAGAGCGGATAGTTCAAAAAAGAATATGGGACTGACTTCTTGGAGAGGGGATAAAATCAGAAAATCAGATGTTTCGATTGCCAAAAATTATCTCAACAATGATGAATTGTCTGCATTGAATAATTTGGTGGAACAATATCTCATTTTTGCGCAAGGACAAGCACAGCGGAGAGTTCCAATGTATATGAAAGATTGGATTGAAAAATTAAATGGATTTTTAACGCTCAACGACCGAGAAATATTAAAAAATGCAGGAAGTAAATCACACGAATTAGGTAAAGCAAATGCAGAAAAAGAATATGATAAGTTCAATGAGAATAGAAATAGAATTCACATTGAAAGCGACTTCGAAAAAATAATTAACCAACTGGAAAACAAAAAAAGGAAGTAGGGCTAATTTTTCAATCGTTATAAGGAGATATTGATTAGTAGTTTTTTTAGACCGAACTCACGTTACTTCCACTTCGACAAGCGCTTAGCGCAACGCTCTGAGACTTCTTTGTGTAACGCTGTGGTTAGTGTTTTTTTAGCCGCTAAGTTCGCTAAGGTTTCGCAAAGGGAAGATCTACAATTTCTTTGCATTCTCTGCACCGCCTTTATGTCATTGCGGTTATATCTTAATGAAAATCGGTTGTTTTAACTTATTCGTTGTTACCATTAAAATAACAATAGAACCAATATTCTAAAGAATAATTTCGATAGCAAGAAGTTCCAATTCAAAAAAAATTGTATTTTTAAAATTCAAATAAATCGAATTTGGGAAGAAAAACCAGTCATATAAGTAGCATTTTCATCGTTTTACTTTTTGCTTTTTTTGCTTGCAAGAACGAAGTAGTAGAAGAAAAAGTTCCAGTGGTCAAAGGGCCAACTATTGCTGCTGATGACTTACAAGAAATAATTTTTAGACAAAAGTTGGTTGTACTAACAGAAAATAGTGCTAATAGTTATTTTTTGTACCGCGGGGCGCAGATGGGGCTCGAATATGAGATAATTAAAGAGTTTGCAAAGCATTTAGGTGTAGCCTTAGAAATGGTCCTAGTAAAAGATTTAGATGAAATCATCGACATGTTAAACGACGGAGAAGGTGATTTAATTGCTTGTAATTTAACCGTAACTAAAGAACGCGCTAAAAAAATCGATTTTTCAGAACCTATAATGAAAACCTCGCAAGTTCTTGTGCAGCGCAAACCTGATGACTGGAAGCAACGACCAAAGCATAGCTGGAAAAAAGAGGTGATTACTGACCCTGAGCAACTGATAGGAAAAACCGTTCATGTTTGGAAAAATTCTAGTTATTACAACCGTTTATTAAACCTTCAAGAAGAGTTAGGAGACACCATTTATATTGAAAAATTAGAAGGTGATGTCATTCCAGAGGAAGTAATTGGAATGGTTTCCAAAGGAAGCATAAACTACACCGTTACAGATAAAAATGTCGCATTAATCAATCGAAAGTTTTTCCCCAACATTGATGTTGATTTATCCCTAAGCTTTAAACAGCGAATTGCTTTCGGAATACGAAAAACAAGTCCAAATTTGAAGCAAGCGTTAAATGATTGGCTCAAAATTTTTAAGAAAACATCCACCTATCGATTTATCAAACACAAATATTTAACCATGTATGGTTTTTCGGCTAAATCAAGAAATGAATATTCTTCTATTGGTGGAAGAAAAATATCCCCTTACGACGAACATATTCAATCTGTTGCACAAAAATACAATTGGGACTGGCGATTGGTGGCGGCCTTGATTTACAAAGAATCAAAATTTAAAGAAGATGTTGAGTCTTGGGCTGGCGCTTATGGATTGATGCAATTTATGCCCCACGTTGGACCTATTTACGGCGTTTATCCTGACTCACCTCCTGAAGTGCAAATTGAAGGTGGAATTAAAAAACTGCATAGCAATTACATGGATTGGCCATTAGTGGAAGACAGCATTCAACGGTTAAAATTTGCTTTGGCTACCTATAATGCAGGATTAGGTCATGTACAAGACGCTCAGCGTTTAGCAGAAAAATATGGCGCTAATCCATTCGTTTGGGATAATGAAGTTGAGAAATATATTTTGCGACTTTCCAAACCAAAATATTATCAAGACGAAGCGGTTAAATTTGGCTACCTTCGTGGAATAGAAACGTATTCTTATGTGCGTGAAATTTTTATTCGATACAATGAGTATAGTAGATCTTTTCCTGAATAATTAGTCATGCATATATCCGAAGCTTTACAAAAGGCAATTCGTCATTTTTTTATGCACGAACCAACACTAGAGCAACAAAAATTAATTGACGAACTTGTTGACTTTTATTGCCAATCAGATGAATATGGTGCTTTTATCCTTTCTGGCTATGCAGGAACAGGAAAGACTACCCTATTGAGTGCTTTTGTGCAAGGCTTACACTCCTTAAAACGAAAAACCATTTTACTAGCCCCAACTGGAAGAGCTGCAAAAGTGTTTTCACAACAAAGTAAAATGACAGCACTTACTATTCATAAGAAGATTTACAGAAAAGAAACAGTGGCAGGAGGTGGTGTTCGACTTGCATTATGCCCAAACTTACATACAAATACCATTTTTCTTGTTGATGAAGCTTCGATGATTGGTGATTACACCATGTCGAGCGACGGAGGAATTAATCCCCGAAATTTACTTGAGGATTGTATCGAATACGTCTATTCTGGCAAAAACTGTAAACTGATTTTTATTGGAGATGATGCGCAGCTCCCCCCTGTTGGCGCAGATTTTAGTCCTGCCTTACAACTTAAATACCTTTCCAGCAATTTTCCCAAACTCAATCTGCAAAAGTTTCAACTGAAAAACGTTTTGCGCCAAGCAGACGATTCTGATATTTTAAGAAATGCTACAAAACTACGTTCAGCAAAAGATGGAGCTTTCCCGAATTTTACTTTGCGAAAAAACAAAGGTATGATGCGCATAGATGGCGGAGAATTACAAGATTGTTTAGAGTCAGCTTTTGGTTCTAATTCAGATGAAACGATAGTAATAACTCGCAGTAACAAACGTGCTAATTTGTTTAATCAGCAAATCAGAGGGCGTATTTTATGGATGGAAGAACGTATTAATTCAGGCGACAAATTAATGGTTGTTCGCAACAATTATTTTTGGTTAGATGATAAATCTCAAGCTGGTTTTATTGCCAATGGAGAAATGATTTTGGTTGAGCGACTTTACAGACAAGAAACTTTGTATGGCTTTGATTTTGTGGATGCAAGAATCAAGCTTATCGACTATCCAGAAATGGGGAGTGTTGAGGTAAAACTAATGCTAAATACATTGGAAGAAGAAACGCCGAACCTTTCAAGAGAGAAAATGAAGGCTTTATTTTTTGCTATTGAAGAAGATTATTCTTGGGAAAAAAACAAACGCAAACGGTATGAAAAAATAATGTCTGACCCCTATTTCAACGCTTTACAAATCAAGTTTGCTTATGCAATTACTTGCCACAAATCACAAGGTGGTCAATGGGAAAACGTTTTTATTGACCAAGGTTACTTAGTCGAAGATATGCTCGATAGGAATTACTTTAGGTGGCTATATACTGCCTTGACACGGGCAACAGAGCATGTTTGGCTTCTCAATTTTGACAATGCATTTTTTAAGGAAAATGAAGAAGAATAATGTGTTTTTTAACCCATGCAAAACAACCGATTATCACAATTCAACAGCATGAATTTTACATTAAAGAAAAAATAGTTAAATTTGAAAATTATTAAGAATAGGAAACTTTTTATTTTTTTGAACGTCTTTAATACTAAAGAAATAAGATTGAACGAATAATTTAAATAAACAGATGAAAAAGATATTTTTTACGCTTGCGGCGATAGCACTAATTAGTTTTAACTCGTTTGGACAAAACACTGGCTTTAAAAGTGTAGAGGACATCGATAGCTATATTCAAGCCGTCGAAATAAAAATAGAACATGTTAAAAATAACCCTGAGCAAAAGAAGATAGCCGAAGAAGAAGGTTGGTTTGAGCAAATGGACGCAAATATTCAAGAAGCAAAAAAACAAAGAGAAATTCTTTTAGGAAAGAAAGAAGATTAAAATTACCGCTACTTGATTAAAAATAACGAGCAACGCTATATCAATTATGAAGTTTTTACATTTATCATTACTGTTACTAATTTCAGGTATTACTTTCGGTCAGGCAGGAGGGCTGACATGTGCAGAAGCAGAGCCAATTTGTTCTGATGCAGGTGTTACGTTTACTGCCAACTCTGGTACACCGAGCGCATCAGATTTAGATCCAGGTAACAATTATGGTTGTTTATTATCTACACCAAATCCGGCATGGTATTTCTTAGAAATAGATAATCCAGGGGATATTATAATGAGTCTTTCTGCTCCAACTGATATTGATTTCATAATTTGGGGACCATATCCAGATTTAGCTACGGCTCAGGGCATGTGTGGTAGTCATTCAAACATAGTACCAGATATGAATTGTAGTGGATTTTTGTTTCCTACTTGTGACGCTTATGGTTGTAGCTTTGATATCACAGCGAACGAAACACCTGGGATTCCAAATGCACAAACTGGCGAGGTATATGTGATGCTTGTGACCAATTACGCTAATAATGTACAGGACATTACTTTAGTACAAACAGGAGGTTCAGGTTCTACAAACTGTGAAATTCTTACCAACTGTTCTCTGCAAGTTGATGCTGGAGCTAACACATCTCTTTGTGTTGGAGAAACGCTAAATTTAAATGGCTCATTCCAAAATGAAGAAGGCAACACCACTGTTACTTGGACTGCAAATCCAGCAGGAGCACTTAATGATTTATCTAGCACGAACACGTTAAATCCCGTTTTCTCTCCATCACAAGCTTACGGCGGTTCGGTTACACTAACTTTAACGGTAGAAGATGATGGTCCAGATTTTGATTGTGAAATTTCTGACCAAATTACAATTAGTTTAGCTGATCCTTCTCCTGCTACTGTAACTTCAAACGGAGTGATTTGTGAAGGAGATAATGCCATATTCACTATAAATGGTGCTCCAGGTCAAACAGTTACTTATACCTTAGATGGTGGAGCAACTTCACAAACTGTAGTCCTAAACAGTAGTGGTCAGGGAGTTGTTACTGTTACATCTCCATCTACAGACCAAACAATTACATTAACAGAGGTGTCCGATGGACCTTGTTCCAATACGTTAAATGTTTCAGCAAATGTCACGATAGATTTGAGTGGTTCCCAAAATGTTTCAATAGATACTGTCGGAGTTTTATGTCAATCTGATGAAAATGTCACACTAGTAGGAACACCACCTGGAGGAACTTGGTTGATTAATGGAGACCCAAGTAATGGAATATTTAGTCCTTCAAATTTAGCTCCTGGAAACTATACAATTACGTATAACCCACCTGGTGCTTGTTCGCAAAGTGTATCCATCAACGCCTCGGTTGCACCTAATCCAACAGCTATCATTACTGGAGGAACAGGACCAGATTCAACAGTAATAGTAGGTACGCCAGTAATTTTATCTGCTAACTCAAATTTTGAGTATGAGTGGTTTCCTGAAGATGATTTGTCTTGTTCAAGTTGTCAAACTACAACCGCTCTTCCAAACGAAACAACAGAATACTTTTTAGTTGTTACAAACGAATTTGGATGTACTGATACAGCTAATGTAATCGTTGGTATCGAGCAACTTTGTTTAGGAGCTTTTCTTCCAACCAACTTTTCTCCGAATGGAGACGGTAGAAACGACACGTTTTGTGTTTTAGGAGACTGCATTGAATCAATGACGTTTAACGTGTTCAATAGGTGGGGAGAACTTGTTTTCCAAAGTTCAGATCCTGAAAATTGTTGGGATGGAACGTATAAAGGAAAAGAAGTGAATTCTGGAGTTTTCGTTTATACCTTAAAAGCAAACCTCATAAATGGCGAAGTCGTCGAAAGATCAGGTAATGTCACCTTGGTAAGGTAGCGTTTGTATTAGTGATATTTTTATTGTTGGTACTGCTATTTTCTAAAGTTGAAATTAGACAATTCCCTTTTTTCTATGGTTCTACACTTAATATTAGGTTAAATCCTCACGCTTTGTTCTCTTTATTCAACAGCAGAGAATGAAGAAAAACGCTGAGCAACATCACTCCATAAAGTACCTTATCAAAGCTAGAAATATCTTCAATAAAGTATTGTAATCCGAGCATCCAAAACATCATAAAAAAATGGATACTAAAGCCACCAAGATAGATTAACACATACAGTCTAAGTTTGCGATACATCAAAATGATTCCAACGAAAATAATTACCCAAACAAAATGCTGAAGTAGAAAAAAGCTCGTAATAGTTTCTAGAAAATCTTGACCTTCAAAACCGAGATCTCTCCCCTTTCTTCTGATAATAGCATTAACAGAAAACCCTTTATTTTCTTTAATTACATTCGACATTATAAGTACGACGTAACTTATACTATTCCATGAAAAAAACAATATCCAACTGAATAGATTTAACGAAAAAACGACACGCGTAAAAACATCTGGTCTTTTCGAACCAAGAACTAACTTCCTCAATCTAATTAACAATGGAATAGCATCTTCAGGTGACAACTTGTCCAACTTTTCTTTATTAAGCTTCACTTTCATAACCCTTTAGAATAATTCTGATGATAAAGGTATTCAAAATGACGGCAGAGAAACAAAAAATCTAAATTTAATGAGATAACCCACTTTATTAACTTCACTTCGATAAACTCAGTGTATCACGTTGAGCTCGCAAGTGGTATGCTGAGATGCCCTGCGCCGCCTTGAGTGACCGAGCCGAAGGGAGTTTGCCGTAGGGAACTTGTTGAAGTGCCCGGTTCATGAATTTAATTTTGAAGTGTTTTATATCAATGTTATATCCTGTTAAAGATGTCAGATTGGTGAACCGACTGTAAGGAGCTCAACAACGTTAATAAAGCGGGATAATTTAAAATCCATCTTAATGAAATCGTTGAACCAAACTCATCTTATCTATAAAACACAGTATGTGTTGATTTTTAATTTGATAACCCCATCATTAAACCCATGTTAAAAAAACTTAATTTACAGATAAAATATACATAATAAAATAGGAATAACAGCATCGTAGTTTTGTCCTCAAAATGACTACAAAAAATAAAACATGAACACTAAAAACAAAATGAGAGAACAGGTTCACTACACTGAAAGCTCTCGAAAACACAAAAAAAACAAAATGTTGCTGGCATTGCTTTTGTGTTTTTTCGCATTGAATGGCTTTTCACAAGGTCCAGCAATTATTATAGGGAAAATAACCGACGGGACTGAATCATTACCAGGGGTAATTGTTAGAGTTGAAGGTAGAAATATCGGAGCTACCACGGATTTAGATGGAAAGTTCAGAATTGCTGGATTGACTCCAAACGAAGAAATCACATTAATAATTAATATGATGGATTACGAGGAGCAAAAAATCAGTTTAACTCCCAAAGCGGGTGAAAACGACCTCGGTACAATTAAGTTATCTGCCGATGCAGCTGAATTTGAAGAAGTCGTGGTAACGGCATTTGGAGTAAGTAAAGAAAAGAGAGACCTTGGTTACTCTACACAGTCCATTGATGGTGCTGAATTATTGAAAGCACGTCAACCCAACCCAGTAGAAGGTTTAGTTGGTAAAATTGCTGGTTTAAATATCGGTACCAACGCTGAAATGATGGGAGCTCCTAACGTTGAATTACGTGGAGAAACTGGATTAATGTACGTAGTTGATGGTGTTCCAATTAACTCCGATACTTGGAACATTAGTCCGGACGATATTGAAACATATACCGTACTTAAAGGACCAAACGCAGCTGCTCTTTACGGATTTAGAGGGCAAAATGGTGCTATTTTAATTACGACAAAACAAGGAAGCGATTCTAAAAAAGGATGGCACGCAGAATACAATACAAGTTTACAAGCAAATGCAACATTTCTTACTAGACCTCCAAGTCAAGCAGAGTATGCTGTAGGAAATAACTATCAGTATGCTTTTGGAAATGATCCATTAGACCAAGATGGAAATTTTAGACGTGCTGCTATTTGGGGACCTCGAATGGAAGGACAATTGGTTCCACAATGGGACAGTCCAGTGGATGAAAACGGAATTCGTCAAGGAACGCCTCTTGAAGTGAAAGGAGAAAATAACCTAGAGAACTTTATTCAAACGGGGTTCTTAGCAGTTAACAACCTAAATTTAGGAGTTAGCACTAATGAAACAGATTTTCGAATGTCTATAACCAATCAGTACCAACGAGGAATTTGGCCAAATACTGGAATAGGAATTAACAACATCCACATGAGCGGGGGACATAAAATCACACCACGACTAAAAGTTAGAGGTATGGTTAATATGAATATGCAAGCTTCTGATAATATTCCAGATGCGAACTATGGACCCAACTCTTACGCTTATGACTTCGGAGTTTACGCAGGTGCTTGGTTCGACATTCGTGATTTAGAAGATTATTGGTTAATAGAAGGAGTTCAGCAGAAAAACCGTGAATACGGAAGAACAAACAACCCTTGGTTTATTGCAAATGAGTGGTTACGTAGCCACCATAAAAACGACATGTATGGATTTGCCTCTGTTTCCTATGATATTAATGAATATTCTGCTATACAATTAAGAACTCAAGCAACGATGTGGGATGCCATGCGTACTGAAAAACGTCCTTATTCTGCCGAGATTTATGAGCGTCCTAACCGCGCAGGTGATTACGCTGAGGACAGAAGAAGCTTAATGGAAACAAACAACGATATTCTTTATACGTACGAACGTGATTTAGGAGATTTTCACATTGGTGGTTTGTTAGGAGGAACGGTTAGAAACTTCCACTA
>SKGS01000099.1 GCA_007117355.1 Lishizhenia sp.
CAACTTGATTATTTTGCTTTCTTAGCCTTTTTTGCAGCAGCAAGCTTACCGTATTTTTTTTCCATTTTATCAATTGTTTTAAAAACATGCGAAATGCTACAATGGAATTTATCTGCAAGAATTCTCAATTTAGTTTTTTCCTCTACACGCATACGATAAAGTTCCTCTCTTGCTTCTTCACTTAAAGGGTCAGGTCGTCCCATAGGTTTTAAACCTCCTTTTGGCCCGTATTTCGCTCTACGAATTTCCCACAACTTACTATTGTCGCGTTTTCCTGTTTCAAAACCTAAGCGTATAGACTCACTAAAAGATGCCCATTTCAAATTTTCAACGGTATTGTTTGTCAAATCACCATCTTTGTGTATTACCACTTTTCTTTTTCTTGGCATTGAGTTTGGTATAAAAGCTAGCGCTACAGCTTTGTGAGGATAAACAGTTTTTCGCTTTCCTTTATCATCGATTAAGTCTGTCATCATGAAGCCATTAGCCGGATGTTTCCTGAGCTTTTTCTTTTTAGCTTTAAGACTCATTGTTCTTCCAGACTTATAACTTTTATTGCGTTCTTTGGATCGAATATTTCCTAGATTTGAAACCTCATAATCGGAAAATCCTGGTATAACTCTCCACTCTTCTTCCATAATTTTTTTGTATAGTTTATTTACAGTTTATAACAACCGTTTGTTAAAAAAAGTTATTATTGAGATAAAAGTATGAAAAAAACTTATAAAAAATAATATTCTAATATTTTTTTTTCAAAAAAAAGCAAAAGTAAGCTTTTGATTATGAAATATGTAACAAAAGTAACAAGACATTTTTTTATACAAATCTAAAAAGATTGATGTGAAGTTAGTTTTTTGTAATAAAGTAAACCGTAAACCTAAGTGAAGGATAAAATTTATATTAACAGATAATAAACCTTATTCCAAAATCTTCGTAGTAGTTTTGTAAACCGTAATAATTAATAATTATTTGATTCAAAAAATAAATGAAGACGAAGTACATTGATCTTATTGAACAAACATTTGATTTTCCTCAGCGTGAATTTCAGTTAGACGGCGACCACTTATTGTTTCATGGCATTGATTTAATGGCATTAATTAAAAAGTATGGCACGCCTTTGAAATTTAATTATTTGCCTTCTATATCTAATAATATTCAACGTTGTAAAGGATGGTTTCGTGATTCAATGAATGCAATTGGATATACAGGCACTTATAATTATTCATACTGTACAAAAAGTTCTCACTTTTCTTTTGTAATGGATGAGGTATTAAAAAATGAGGTTAATCTTGAAACGTCTTCTGCTTTTGACATTGATATTATTAATCACCTTATCGATCAAGGTAAGTTAAATTCTACCCAAAAAATAATTTGTAATGGATTTAAAACAGACAGCTACATTGAAAAGATTGCTGGCTTGATAAATAGAGAAGTTATAGAAGTCATTCCAGTTGTTGACAATTATAGTGAGTTGGAACGTTTGTTAAAACTTACAGAGAAAAAAGTGAATTTAGGTGTACGTATAGCATCGGAAGAAGATCCGAAGTTTGAGTTTTATACCTCTCGTTTAGGTTTGCGCTATAGAAATATCCTTCCGTTTTATAATCAACAAATAAAGGATAACCCGCAAGTTGATTTAAAAATGCTTCACTTTTTTATTAATACAGGAATTCAAGACAATGCTTATTACTGGAACGAATTAACAAAATCGTTGAAAGTTTATGGTCAATTAAAGCAAATTTGTCCAGAGTTAAACTCGCTTAACATCGGTGGTGGATTCCCGATTAAAAAATCGCTGGCATTTGATTATGATTACGAATACATGGTTGAGGAAATTGTAATGCAAATCAAAAATGTGTGTAAAGAATTTACTATTCCAGAGCCCAATATTTACACAGAATTTGGTTCTTTTACTGTTGGAGAAAGCGGGGGAGCGATTTTTAAAATTCTTGACCAAAAGCAACAAAACGACCGAGAGAAATGGAATATGATTGACAGCTCTTTCATGACAAATCTACCAGATACATGGGCTATCAATCAACGCTTTGTTTTGCTTCCCATAAATCGATGGAATGATCCTTATGAGCGTGTTTTACTTGGTGGATTAACATGTGATAGCGATGACTATTACAACTCTGAACAACATTCAAATGCGATTTATCTGCCTAAATATGAGAAAAATAAAGAGTTGTATATAGGCTTCTTTAATACTGGTGCTTACCAAGAAAACATTGGCGGTTATGGTGGTTTGAAACATTGTTTAATTCCAGAACCTCAACATATTTTAATTCGTCGAAATGAAGAAGGGCAATTAGAAACGGAACTGTTTTCAGGTGAACAAACTGCAAATCAGTATTTGCGCTTACTTGGATACGTTAAAGAATAGTTTTTTAGGCTTGAATCATAACTGTTTTTAACCCCGAATTCAGTTTTTTACTTGCTTATTTCTAGTGCAGCACATTTTTCTCGTTGTAGTTGCAAGTCGTTTGGGTGCATTTCTAAAAAAGGAGCACAAATGGAATCTCTAAGGTTCACTAAAGCATCGAGACTGTCTTTTCCTTGCACAGAATATGTTCGATTAAAAAAGGAAGAAGAAAGTTCGTTTACAGCTTCACCGACCTCTACACAGTCGCAAAGAGATTTATCTTCAGCCTCATTTGAACTACAAGAAAACATTATTACTGCAACGATAAAGAAAATAGGAAAGAAACGCTGCATTAGCTCAATACTTTAGGAATTCGGAAATAATCAGAATCTTTTTTCGGAGCATTTTTTAAGGCCTCTTCTTGCGTTAACGTAACTGCCGGAGCATCTTCTCTAAGCACATTTACTTCATCCGACATAAAAATGAGAGGTTCTACATTATCCGTATCAATAACAGATAACTGTCCCATAAAGTCGGTAATGTTTTTCATGTCCTTTTTTATCGCTTCTCGCTCATCTCCTTCAAAAGAAAGTCGCGCTAAATGAGAAATATGGTCAAACAATTCATCTGAAATATCCATGTCTTGTCTAGTATCAATTGAAATACAAAGGTAGCTAAATTTTTATTACTCCTAAATTAAAAATACAAGAAACCTGAGTTCGTTTTAAGAAGGTTTTGGCAGCGGTCGGTTTATACTATCAAAAACCAATTCTTTAAGTTCAGTATGGTGTAACTCACTTACTTTTTCTTTGGGGATAAAAGTGTAAAAATGCACATGTGAAATACCCGGACGTGCTGAACCAAAAACATCTTCAGGGTCTGAAAACAAATAATAGTTGCTTGAAAAAGTCAGCGGTAAAATGCCAATATTTGCAGATTGAGCCAGTTTAAACGCTCCTTCTTTAAATGGGTTTAAATAAGGGGTTTCATCAGGTATTTTGCCTTCTGGAAAAATAACAATGCTCCAGCCGTCTTGAATTTCTTTTTTGGCACGAATAAATGCCTTTGCAGCTTTTAACCTATCTCCACGAAATACAGGAATGTTTAAACGTTTGAAAAATGTTTTCACTAATGGATAATTTAAAATTTCTGATTTCCCCATGAATAAAAATTTTCGTTGTGGTAGAATGCTATACATTAAGAAAATGTCGAAATAAGAGGTGTGGTTTGCTACAATTATATATGGTTCATTTGGTACTTTTACTTTGCCATGTTTTTTCACAGCAACTAAACATAATATGCGCATAACACGAGACCAAACTATATTTATTGGAAACGAATAAGACTTCCAAGAAGGAACAGACAAGCATACAAAAAGTACAGGATAAAATAGCAGTAAAGTGGTCACAAAGGCTATCCCGATGTATAGTTTCCAAGTGTAATAAAAAACCGCTTTAATGTATTTCATTGTTGCTAGAAATAGTTATCCCTTTTGACTTAATGGCTATTTTTTAAAAACATAATGTAAAGATTTTTATCTTAGCTACATTGCTAAAGTTAAATACATTTACCATTTACATTTTTAACTTTAGGTTCAAAAGTAAAGAAAGAAAACAAGAGACTTCACTTCAAAAGCTTAATTTTGTATTAAAAATAAGAAATTAATCAATGAAACGCGTATTAACAGGGATTCAAAGTACAGGAACGCCTCATTTAGGAAATATACTTGGGGCAATTCTTCCTGCAATAGAAATGGCAAATCAACCAGATAATGATTCATTTCTTTTTATAGCAGACATGCATTCATTAACACAAATTAAAAATGCTGAAGAACTTCGTCAAAACACTTTAAATGTTGCGGCAACTTGGTTGGCCTTTGGTTTGAACCCTGAAAAAACGGTGTTTTATCGCCAAAGCGATATTCCAGAAGTAACTGAGTTGACTTGGTTTTTAATGTGTCATTTCCCTTTTCAAAGATTGACCTTAGCACACTCGTTTAAAGACAAAGCTGACCGGTTGAGTGATGTAAACACAGGTTTATTTACCTATCCGATGTTAATGGCGGCTGATATTTTATTATATGATGCCAATGAAGTTCCTGTAGGTAAAGACCAATTGCAACATCTAGAAATCACGAGAGACGTAGCAATTAAGTTGAATCAAAGTGTAAAAAAAGATATTCTTATATTACCAGAAGCAAAAATTCAGAAAGATACTCAACTAGTTCCAGGAATAGATGGAAACAAAATGAGTAAATCACGAAATAATTTTATTTCACTATTTCAAACGGATAAAGCATTGCGAAAATCGATTATGCGAATTGAAACGGACAGTACGCCTTTGGAAGACCCTAAAGATCCTGAGTCGTGCAATGTGTTTAATATTTTCAAATTAATTGCTTCTAATGAACAGACGGAGGAACTGGCGCAAAAATATCGCGCAGGAAACTTTGGCTACGGGCATGCAAAGCAAGCTTTATTTGAGTTGATTTGCGAGCGTTTTTCTGAAGAAAGAGAACGATATAATTACTTCGTTGATCATCCCGATGAGGTGGAACAAATCTTGAAACAAGGAGCACAAAAAGCTAGAAAAGTTGCACAAGAAACTTTGTCGCGTGTGCGTAAGGAGATGGGGTACTAGATATTTACAATCCCAATTCTTTAACAAAATCGCGCATGCTCCTTACGGTTATTTGAGCATCTTCACTAGAGAAAGCGTGTCCAGCTCCTTCAAAATAAATGTAATCGTGTGGAACATTATGTTCCTCTAACTTTTCTTGTAAAAGGTAACTTTGTTCAATAGGAACAACGTCATCAGCTGTGCCGTGAAAAAACAAAGTGGGAACAGATTCTGATGTGATGAAATTTACTGGGCTAGATTGATAATATTCTTCTGGACGTTGGCTAGGATTCCCGTTTAAAATTCCGTGTAAAACCGCAGTAGAGAAAATGCTGTATGAAAAATAAGAAGTTAATTCCGTTGGTGGATAATAAGCCGCACAAGCTTTGATTAGTCCGCTTTGGTTGTGTTTAAATGCTTGCAATATGGCAAGGTGTCCGCCTGCACTAGCTCCTGCAATTATTACCTTATTTGAAATTTTCCATTCACTTAGTTTAGAAGAAATAAATTCTAAGGCAAGCTTTATGTCTTCTTCCTGAGAAGGGAATCTATTGGCGTTTGTATTTGAATTAAATAAACGATAGTTTAAACTAACATAAGCATAGTCTGAAAAAACAGAATCTACTGCTGGTTTTATCTGTTCAAATTCACCTTTGTCTCCACCAGCCCATGCGCCTCCGTGAATCCAAACAAAGACTTTGGTTTTTTCTTCGCTTCTATCTGAAGGAAGGTAAACGTCCATCTTATTTCTTGCATGTGGGCCGTATTCTATATTTTTTAGTGTTTGAAATGAGTTGTTGCCATTTTTATCTTCTTTCTGACAAGCCAATAGAACTAAAAAACTCAACAACGAACACATGTAAGCTAGTGTTTTCATATTTAATGTTTTACCGTAAAGTTACAGGTTTTTAGAGACTATCAAAATTCATTAATGGAATAAATTCGAGTTAACTCTTTTTATTCATGATACTTAGTAAAGTTTTTTAAAGCGTATTGCTAAAATCACCGTGCGTTACTTACCACCTCTATCCCATTTTGAAAGACGAATAAAGAACGTTGTGCCAACATTTTCTTTTGATTCAAACCAAATTTCGCCATTGTGAATTTGAATAATTTGCTTAACAATAGCCAACCCAATACCTGTACCAGTAGATTTAGTAGTGAAATTTGGAGTAAATATCTTATTATACCTGTCAGACGAAATACCTATTCCATTGTCTTTGATACTAATCTTAAGAGAAGTTTCCTCCTGTTCAAGTGAAATCAATATTTCTGCCTTTCTATCTTCTGGAATGGCCTGCAAAGCATTTTTAATCAAATTATTGAAAACTCTAATTAACAAGTCTTTATCGGCAAAAACGTACTGTTCTTTTTCCAGTCCTTTTAATTTAATAGTGGTAAGCTGTGGGTCAAAAACTGTAACACAACGATTAATCAAAGAAGATAAATCTAACTTTTCTTCCTTGGCTTTAGGCATTTTGGCAAAGTTAGAAAACTCATTCGCTATTTTAGTTAACCCATCAATTTGTTCAATTAATGAGTTGGTGAGTTTTTTAATACGTTCTTCCGCATTTTGGCTTGATGGGTCAAAAGAACGCTGGAAATGCTGCAAAGACAGCTTCATTGGTGTTAGAGGATTTTTTATTTCGTGTGCAACTTGTTTGGCCATTTCTCGCCAAGCCGATTCTCTTTCCGATTTTGCCAACTCTAAAGCATTTAATTCTAATTCAGCTAATTTTGCATTGTACTCTTTCACTAAAGCGCCTATCTCATCATTTGCGTCATAGGCAATGGATTGATTTTGTTTTCCTAACTCAATAGCTTTGAAATTTTGTTGTAATAATCGCAATGGAGCAGTTAGTGATTTTGCCAGAAAGAGAGCAAAGATTACTGTGATCACTAAAAGTAAAATAGCAACGTTTATAATACCAATTAAAAACTCGCTTATTTGATTCTCGTATCGTGCCTGTTTGGCAAAATGCTGAACATTTAAATAACCAAGAATTATCCCGTTTTTATTTACAAAGGGAATGTATGCCGATAAATAATTTAGTAAACCAATTTGCTCTGATTGAATGAAAGAGGTTGAAGCATTGTGTTTTACCTCGAAATATGCCCTCGCATTCATTTGACTGGAAATAATATGCTTATCAAAAAGTAAAGGCTGTGAACTAGCTAGTAAATTTCCGCTTAAATCGAACAAGTTTATATCTGTAGCAAAAACTTTAGCAAATTTCTTTAAAATGTAAGTTGCATATTCACCATGATTTTCTGCCGATAATTCGTTTTGTTGACCAAGCTTTTGATTCACTTCTAGTTCAATAGAACGCAATTTTTCGGATAAGTTATCACGTGTAATTTCTTCATGTTGCGACTTTACAAATATACCAGCGACACCGCCAAAAGTGATTAATGCAAACACAACTAAGCCTACCAGACTTACTTGAATTTTTATAGAAAATTGTAGGTTTTGAACGCGCTTCCAATTCCAAGGTTGTAAGCCAAGCGAAATGATACCGGCCAACATTCCATAAAAAAGTAACAAATAAGAAAACGTAGTTAAGTTCTCAAAAATCGAGTTGTCTTTCTTGGTTATTACAACAGTTTGCTCATCTTCATTTGTAACAATTAAATGAGAAAACCCATCCAGATTAATATACCCGGTGGACTTGCCTAACATTTGTTTCAACTGTTCTTTGTTTAACGGAAAATTAAATTCCCCATGTTTAAAAACGAGTTGATTAGAATTGTATCGCGCAATTGCATACTTTTCTTTACCAGCTATTCCTTGGAATGAAGAAAAAAGCAGAAGTCGTTGCAAACTTATTGGTTCTGGAATGTTATTAGGCGTAAATGTGATGAAAGCCTTGCTTTTGACACCACCAACTTCCACTTCAAAATAAGCAACATAATTCAAGCGTTCGAAAAAATCGAAAACAAAGAAAAGGTGTGGACTAATTTCAGATGGACGACTGTGTTTTTTAATTATTTGCTCTAATTCATTTTGATAGCGAATCAGACTTGGTATATAATTAATGAGTGGATTCTCATTTTCATCAAACAAATAAATCCGAATGTCAAATCGGTCGCGGAAAGATGAAAGCCCACAATTTAAAATTGCATCGTTATAGTTTATGGAACTTTCTAATAAAATGGAATCAGAATTTTCTTCGATACACCTGTCTAACTCCCTTTGTTGTGAACTAAAATCGAATTCAAATAACGGGTCTTGCTCATTTAATAATTGGTTAGCATACAATTCTCTCTTTTGGAGTTCTGTGTCAGAAATTGTTCTATTTAGTTGAAAGGAAAAGTATAAACTCACAATGGTTAACAAAACAACCGAATATGAATAAGTAACTTTAGATTTAAAAACTAAAGAAAACCAATAGACAGACAACTGAAAGAGTATGGGCCATAAAGCATTCGGTAAAGCTCCAGTACCATAATTGATTTCTAAGATGACATAAATTATACTTCCAATAAACCACCAAAATGCTAACTTATTAGATGCTATCTTTGATAAAATGGCTTGAGTTATGAAATAACGCTGAATAAAAAAGAAGGAAAGAAATAACAAGAAAGATAGAAAAAGTAAAACAAAAGAGTTCAGGTTTAACGAGAATATTTCATTGATTTCTAAAGGGATAGTGCTATTAAGTGCAAAAGTGCTAATCAACCAATTTAAGAATAAACTACTGGCAATGATAAAACCCGATAAAAGTGTTAAAGACAACCCGGGAAATGGTAATTTTCTATTTCGATTTTTGAGTAGCCATAAACTAAATAGTAGTAAATGAACTGCAAAAAATATCAATTCGGCTAGACTAGAAAACAACTCCGAACTAGCATACAACCCTGGGTCAAAAATAGTTGTTGATTGAACAAACTCAAGTCTTTCTAACCTTGAATTTAAAATATAAGAAACAATTAGAGAAAGAGGGAATAATAAATGCAATGAACTACTTTTCATAGCTATTTTGGAAAGCCTTTTTTGTAATGCCAAAAGCAAAAAGATATAGGCTAATAAAAAGGATATAAACAAACTAAATTCCTGATATTCTGAAAGTCTGTAATGTTCTGTGTTTACTAAAGAAAAAGCCTTTTCTTTGTTTTTGTAAAAAATTGGAAGCCCTTTCGAACTGTGTGTTTGAACAAGGATGTTCTCTTTTGCTGGAAATACATCATTTAAGCGACTCTTTAGAAAATCACTTTCTAATGGATAAGAAGACTGAATAAGCGTGCTAACGAAAAGCGAATAATTTTGAAAATTTGAACGTTTTAAAAGGTAAGTGCCAGATTCTAATTCAACTGTTTTTATTTTTTCTTCAGCTTCTATTTTATTTAACCCAACAATAGGCATGGAGCTATTCCAGAAGCGAAGCGTATCGTTTTTAAACAAATGAACTTGGAAAGGGGCATTCTTGATAGCTTTAGATTTCCAAATTTCCTCAATGGTTTTAGTTTGCGTCTCTTCTAGAATTTTATTCGAAAAACGTTCTGTAGCATCGACTAATTGAAGAAATTCTTTTTGAAACTTCCGTTGATAGGTGTTCGTACTCAACCCTAAAAAATGCACATACAAACCAAGACCAAGCGCAAAAAACAATAACGCACTGATTAAATATTGGTACTTTTTAAAAAAGCTTTGCTGCATGTGGTAAAGATAATTAATAAACCAACAAGTTATGTAATTGATTTATCGGTCAGTTGTATCAAGATTTATTCCTAAATATGTTTGTTGATTTTGTGCAGCTTTTAAGTTATTATATCTATACAGTCGCAATGAAGAATAGAATCAAATTATAAGTTTTAAAAATAATTCGTTGAAAATTTTTCAACATAGGTTAATCCTTCAACACATTAAACCCAATACTCAACCCAATCATGCTTGAGTTTCTCATGTTAGAATAAAACACATTAACAGGTAAGTTTAATGAACCCATTCTAAAGGTTCTACCCGCGGCAAAAACAAATCGAGTGTTTAACCTGAATGTATTCCCTCTTCTGTCTAAATGTTCATCAATTTCATAAAGAGGAAGGTTGTTTTGCACTGGGTCATAATGCTCGCTTCTTCTAAATTCGCCTTCAGTCCAGTAATTTCCAGGGTTGCCATAAAGCCCTTCCGTATCAAAAAAGCCATTAGAAACTGTTGAAAAACCAAATCCAGGGCCGAACGCAATTTCCCAGCCGCCTTTTCCAAAACGCACCCCATGCATGAAAATGATAGATGGTATTGCAACCCCTTGCTCTAAACCAGAAACTGTTACTAATACTTCACCTAATGCAGAAAAATTTTCTGTTCCGACGTATTGTTTTTCAAATTGATATCCAATCATGGTTGCTCCAGGAAAAATGCCTAAACCTCCTTGATTTCTAGATCTTGAGGCAAATTCTTCTAAGTCTCCAGAAAAAAGAGAGTAACCAACCCTCGGACCGGTATTGTCAATTCTGTATATGTTTGATTTTACTATTGGTCTGTCATCATGAGCAATTTTTGCAAGCGTTTCTGGACGGACTTCAATGTCGTGCATTTGTCTTACTAAGATGCGCAGCATACGTTGAATTTCATCTTTTTGATCAACGAACTCCATAACATGGGTATTAATTACTTGTTGGGATTCTATATCCATTATTTTCATTGTTATTACTATCCTTTTACCAAAAGAAAGTAAACTTGAAGACAATATAAAATCTGCATTGATTTCTTTACCTAATGCTGCTAGACAGCGTTTTCCATAACAATTATTTTGAAACAGTTCATTGCTTTGCATCGCTTCTTGCATGTCAAATTCATCATAAACTTTGTATTTATCAATTTTTATTAATTCTATTTGAATAAGCTTAGCAACAATTTCTCTAGATACATCTATGTTTTCAATATTAGGCAATGCTACTGCAATTGATTGTTGTCCTTCGCTTTTTTGTGCCATTATGGGCAGGCAAGAAAGTAAGCCAATTACTAAAGTTAAAACTTGATTCTTCATAATTTCTGGAATTAAGTGTTTAAACAAATTTACAACGAAAACATTAGGTTGTGAAATTCAATTTAAAAATAGCGTGTTTTAAGAACTGGTTTATTACATCGTCAAAATACAGATTCACTAGGAAAACAAAGTCTTTGAGGAGTTGTCACATTAATAAAATGACTTTTGTCATATTGCTAATATGAGATTATTTATGAATTTTCTAAAAACCACAAAATGAACTAAATGTCAAAGGTGTTACAACCCCTGTTTCTGCATTGGGATAGGCATTTGTAAACGCTTTAGTCACTTTGTATTTTTTGCGTGTATTCCATTTCATTTCAAAGGCTGTTAACTTGTTCACTTCTTTTTCTACATAATCTACTTCACTTTGGTTGTAATTCCGCCAAAAATAAGCTTCTCGGTCTGAGTCACCCCAAGCATTTAGTTTCATACGCTCACTGATAATGAAGTTTTCCCAAAGCTGGCCTACATCTTGTCTTATGCTCACATCATCGTAATTACCGATGACCGCGTTTCTGATGCCGTTATCCCAAAAGAAGATTTTATTCATTTTAGAAACCTCTTTTCGAGGATTGGTGCTATATGCTGGCAGTCGATAAATAACAAAAGATTTTTCTAATAAATCAATATAGGTTTCTATTGTTTCTGAACTTACTTTTAGCTGTTTAGCTAGTTCGTGAACAGACACTTCACTTCCTACTTGATAGGACAGTAATTTTAATAAATTATCCAATAATTGTGGTTTTCGAATGTCTTTCCACACCAATACATCTTTGTACAAATATTGATTTGCTAAATTTTTTAGCAATATTTTTGCGTCGGTTGGTTGCTTGAATACATCAGGATAATTACCAAAAACCAAGTGAAAAGGCAGTTTGCTTTCAATATCAAAAACAGATTTATTTGTATATATTTCGGACAATGCAAACGGATACAAATGGAAAAGCAAAAACCTTCCTGTTAAGGGTTCTACAATTTTTTCAGAAATATCCAACGCTGACGAACCTGTGGCGATAAATTGTACATCTTTAAAATTATCTACCAACAGCTTTAATAATAAACCCGCATTTTCGATGCGCTGCACTTCGTCAATGATTACCGTTTTATAATTACCTACTACTGTCTGTAAGGCTGGGATGTCTAATTCCGCTAATCGTGTTCTTACACGAGTTTCATCGGCGTTTAGCCAAAGTATGCTAGGGTCGGCAGTATCAAACATCTCCTTGAGCATGGTCGTTTTGCCTACTTGTCGCGCACCTGTAACAACGATTACCTTGCCTCGATTCAACCACTTTTCGATTGCTGTTTGTACTGCTCTTCCAAAAACTTTCATACCACAAAAGTATGAATTTTTCGAGTATATCTGAAATATTAGTACTAATTTTTCGATTATACCTTAAATTTTAGTATAAATTTTTCGATTATACCTTAAATATTAGTACTAAATTTTCGACTATACCTTAAATTTTCATACTTTTTAAACAACATCACCAAGGTCAATAGAAAAAATCATCTGACCCCAGAATTACAAAAAAAACGCTATTTCTCATCTTCAAAGCACAAACTGACATGTTGGTTGTTTTTTGTATATGCAAAAGATTGTTTGGTTTAAACGTGACTTTCGATGGACGGATCATCTCCCGCTGAAACAAGCAGTGGAAAGCGGTGAGCAAGTCTGTGGGATTTTTGTATATGAGCCAATTTTACTAAACGCAACATCCTACAGCAATAGGCATTTTAAGTTCATGAAAGAAAGCATGCAAGAACTTAACGCTTTTTTGGGTCAATATGCTATTCCGTTTTATGAGCTGGAAGGCGATTTTCTCGAAATTTTGGATAAAATACTTGAGCAGCACGGTCCTTTTGAACTTTTGTCGCACGAAGAGGTAGGCATTTTGTCAACTTATGAACGGGATAAAGCGGTGAAAATATGGATGAAAACCAAAAATTTAACTTGGCAAGAGTTTCCGCAATATGGTGTGGGGCGAGGTCGGAAAAACAGAAACGACTGGGATAAAGATTGGCGTGACTTTATGTTTCAACCGATTCAGAAAATTAACTGGTCTAATGCTGAACCTTTTCTTTTAGCCACAACTATCACAGAAAAATATCGTGTGCACTATCAAATAGATTTTTCATCAAAAGACTTACAAAAGGGAGGAAGAAAAAAAGCAGAACGCTGTCTTACTGGATTTCTAAATGATAGAGTAAAAAATTACAGCAAACATATTTCTAAGCCGACAGAAAGCAGGAGTTCTTGTTCCCGCTTATCACCCCACTTGGCCTGGGGAACAATTTCTATTCGGGAGGTAGTACAGGCGGCCTACACAAAAAGAAACGTAACGTACCATAAAAACGCATTAGCCAATTTCATTTCTCGTCTTCATTGGCATTGCCATTTTATTCAAAAATTAGAAAGCGATCCTTTGATGGAAATCAGAAACCAGAACCCCGCATTTAATGTCATTAGAAATAAGGTGAATACCGAGTATTTTGAGAAATGGTCTTCGGGGAAAACAGGAGTTCCGATAGTGGATGCATGCATGAGGTGTGTCAATCAAACAGGCTATTTGAATTTTCGCATGCGCGCCATGGTGGTTTCATTTTGGACGCATCATTTATTTCAGCCTTGGCAAGCAGCGGCAGAGCATCTTGCCGCGCAATTTTTAGATTTTGAACCAGGAATTCATTACGCACAGCATCAAATGCAAGCGGGAACGGTGGGTTATCACACGATGCGGGTGTATAATCCAATCACCAATGCTGAAAAACATGACCCAGAAGCAGTTTTTATAAAAAAGTGGGTGCCAGAACTCCAACAGATTCCAGCCAATCTAGCAATAGCACCATGGCGCATCACTCCGATGGAAGAACTCATGCTCAATTTTCAGTTAGGAGAGAATTATCCAATGCCGATGTGTGATTTAGAAAAAGCAGCTCACTTTGCAAAAGAAGAAATTCATCGTATTAAAACTTCTGCATTAGCAAGACAAAACGCAAAGACGATTAGCAAAGTACATGTTAACCAAAAAGTAAACAAGAAATGAAACAAACACATATTCATTGGTTTAGAAATGATTTAAGGGTGATCGATCAACCTTTTACGCAAGAACTTTCATCCAAAAGTGCTTTTTTTGGCATTTATATAATTGATCCAAGAACGTATAAATGGTTAAACTATGGGTTTCGAAAAACAGGTTTAAAACGGTTTCAATTTTTACGTGAAAACTTAATCGACTTGCAACGTTCGCTGCGTTCTTTAGGCAGTGAATTAATCGTTCGGGTTGGACATCCTGAAAAGCTGCTGCCAGAGTTAGTTAAACAGCATAAAGCGAGTCTATCATTCATGATGGAATTTGCAACTGAGGAACGAGAAATTCAAAATGCGGTAATAAAAGAGTTAAAGGGAGAAGATTTAAAATATTACAGCGGAAATTTCTTAATCGAGCCTGAAGAATTAGGAATAGAGACAACAAAATTCCCTCAGGGATTTTCTGGGTTTCGCAAGAAATTTGAATATTTTACAAAAAACCGCGAATGGACTTACATTGATGCGCCTTGTAGTCTTCCGCCTTCACCTGTAAAAGGCAAAACGATAAAAGCTTCCCATCGAAAAATAGATAAACGTAGTGCCTTTCCATTAAATGGAGGAGAAACAAGCGCAAAAAAACAGGTAAAGCATTATTTTGAAGAAACACAATTGGTCAAAAACTACAAAACAACCCGAAATGGAAACATTGGACTCGATTACAGCTCTAAGTTTAGTCCGTTTTTGGCACTTGGTGCAATAAGTCCGAGGTATGTTATTAGTAAATTAAACCAATTTGAAACAGATTATGTTTCTAACCAAAGTACCTACTGGCTTTGGTTTGAGTTGCTTTGGCGCGAATATTTTCGTCATGCTGGCTATCATTACAAAGACCGTCTGTTTTTCCACAGCGGCATTTTTCAAAAGAGCGTTTCCAAAAGGCGAAATCGAGTGTTAGAAAAAGCCTGGATGAATGGTCAAACCGATGAAGAATTTGTAAATGCAGGACTGATTGAGTTGCAAACTACTGGTTACTCCTCTAACCGTTTGCGGCAGAATATTGCAAGTTATTTCATGCACAATTTAGGGCTTGATTGGCGAATTGGTGCAGCATGGTTTGAAAACCAATTATTAGACTATGATGTGTATTCCAATCAAGGCAACTGGATGTACATTGCAGGTGTAGCGTTTGACCCCAAAGGAGGCCGGCCATTTGATATTCGATTTCAACAAGAGCGATACGATTCAAATGGCGCATTTAGAAAGTTATGGTTATAAAATTTGAAATTCATTAGTAAAATGACAGAAGAAGTTAGCATCGTATTTCCACATCAGTTGTTAGAAGACAATCCCTGTGTGGACAAGCATAGAAGGGTTTTTATCGTAGAAGATGATTTATTTTTCTCCTATCAACCATTTCATAAATTGAAATTAATTATGCATCGTGCTTCGATGAAGTTCTATGCGGATTATCTGGTTAATAAAGGGTTTAGAGTGACCTATGTGGATCACGATGAATATAAAAATATTGCGCATTTTTTTAACCGATGTTTTAGCGGTGAAGAAGTCAAAAAGATCCATTTTGTTGACCCTGTTGATACGTGGTTAACACAACGTATAGCTGAAGCGGCTAAAGAAAATCAGCTTGAAATGCAACCGTATGATTCACCTGTTTTTTTAAATACAAAAGAGCAAAACGATCTTCATTTGGGAAAAGAAAAAACCAATTACCGAATGGGTGACTTTTATAAAAAGCAACGCGCTTTTTATGGTGTCTTAATGGATGGGGACAAGCCAAAAGGAGGTTCGTGGAGCTTTGATGCTGATAATCGTAAGGCTTTACCAAAAGGGTACTTAGCCCCTTTTCCTAATTTTCCAGCTAAAAATCAATACGTTCAGCGAGCTACAGAATATGTTTTAGCTAATTTCAGTCATCATCCTGGGGATGTAACGCATTTTATCTTTCCAATTACTTTTGATGATGCCAGAGAATTATTGGACAACTTTTTGAACTTTCGTTTTTTTGATTTTGGTCCTTATCAAGATGCACTTTCTAGTGAACAACCCTTTTTAAATCACAGCCTGATTAGCTGCGCACTGAACAATGGCCTTTTATCGCCTATGGAAGTAGTGGATAAAGCGATTGCGTTTGCCAGTGAAAACAAGGTGCCCATTTCTAGTCTAGAAGGATTCATTCGTCAAATCATTGGTTGGAGAGAATTTGTAAGAGCTTTGTACGAAAGACATGGAACAACCATGCGAACCACCAATTTTTGGAAACATAGTAGAAAGATAAGTATTGAAAAATTCAAAGACATTCCTCCTTTATATGAAGTACATCAGAAAAGCGAGAAATATGCTTACACGCATCATATTGAGCGATTAATGGTTCTTGGGAATTATTTTCTTCTTGCAGAAATGCACCCTGATGAGGTTTATAATTATTTTATGACGTATTACATTGATGCTTACGATTGGGTAATGGTGCCGAATGTGTATGGAATGAGTCAATTTGCCGATGGAGGCATGTTAGCAACAAAGCCCTATGTAAGTTCTTCGCGTTATTTGATTAAAATGGGAGCCTCAAAAACCGGCAACTGGACTTCTGTCTGGGATGCTTTATATTGGAGATTTTTGTATAAACACGAGTCTTTTTTCAAAAGCAATCATCGTACCCTTCCAATGACTTTTCATTTGAATAGAATGAAAAAAGAAACTATGGAAAATCACCTATCAATAGGAAATAACCATTTAATGGAATAAGAATTATTGACGAAATTACTTGATTCTTGGCTATAGTTATTTAACAATTGCGAAAACGATTACGCAATTATCTTTGGAACAAAAACAATAACTCCAATAATAAATGCAGTTAGCGCAGAAACGAATACATATGCAGCAGCCAAATCTTTTACAATTTTTATCTTGTCGTTCTTTTCTTTGCAAACAAAATCTGCTAGTTTTTCTACCGAGGTATTTATCAATTCTGCAGAAAAAACAAATCCAATAGAAAAAACAACAGCAATCCACTCCATGGCGTTGATTTTAAAATAAAAAGAAAGAAGCACAACAAAAAAAGCAATGGTTAAATGAATTCGGGAATTGTGTTCATTTCGCACTAGAAAAATCAACCCATTAAAAGCATGTATAAAGCTATTTAATTGTTGTTTTAAAGAAAACTTTCTCTTTGGCATTTTTTGAATATTTATGAAACGCTGTAAACAGAAAGCATACTTTTAGCACGATTAATCAATTCTTCTCTCAAACTTTCTGGAGAAATAACCTCAACCTCTCCAGAATAACTTAATAGCGAACGAATTAATTCCTCTGTCACCAAAGCATAAAGTTTAAAAGTTGTTCTTTTCTTTCCTTCTTTTATTAATTCTTGGCTTGGATGAAATGGTTGCGAATCAATATATTTTGCTGCAATTTTATCACATTTAAGAATGATTTCTGAGGGGTTTTCTTTACTTGTTGTAACTCCAACGGCATGTTTAAAATACACATCAGGGTCAAAGCTTGTAGGCTTCGTTCCAGGCTCTTTAGTCAACTCTAAGTTTTCTGTACGGTCTAAGCTGTAGGTTATAATATCTTCTTTTACATGGTCAAATGTAATTACATACCAACGATTTCTGTATTCTTTCAGCAATAATGGCGTAACCTTTCTTCGCTTTTTCTTTCCAGAGATGAAACTTGCATAATCAAAGTAAACAACAATTTGGTCTTTAATCGCAGTAAGCAATGGGGTTAAGAACTCGTTCCCAGAATTAGCTACACCTGTTTCAAATTGAATGTAGTTTTCTGCATCTTTCATGGATTCGTTATCTGAAACCGCTACCCTGTCAATGATTTTATTTAGAGCAAAACCAAACTGTTTGAATATTGCAGCGTCTTTAAATTGCGCTAGGGTACTAGCTGCAAACTTGATAGACTGGATATCATCCGCTGATAAAGGGATTTCATCTAAAGAATAGTTTTCATCGGAGTAGTAATATCCCCTTTCTTTTTTGCTGTATTTGATAGGCGCATCATGCTCCATTCGCATAGCGAATAAATCCTTTTCAATTGTAGAATCACAAATATGATTTCCTTCAGGACTACCAAATAACTCTTCTTCACATGTGTGTCGTAAATCCAATTTACTTGGAAAAGGTTTGTGTTTATTTCGGATACATTTATCGATTATTCGATAACGAAGCAATGCATTTTTTATATGAGGCATAATTACAACTTAAAACGGTTTAATCAATGAGACAAAACTTTTACTAATGCTTCAAAAGTACAATTTGTTTTTATCTCTATAAACCTTTGATTGTAAAAATTTCCTGCTAAGAAAAGCAGAATTCTTGCAAAAAACAAAGGAAGAATTATAGCATTTATGATTTTTTAAAGACTTATTTTCTTTGACTGCTTATATATTTTTAAATTCGCACATCTGAAATTTCGAATATGTCATATAAACAACTTAATATCTCCCTTGGGTGGCTCGCTTTCTTACTAGCTACAATAGTATATTTCTTGACCCTTGAAGAAACAGCATCACTCTGGGATTGTGGGGAATACATCACCGCAGCGTATAAATTAGAAGTGGGTCACCCTCCTGGCGCTCCTTTCTTTATGATAATTGGAAGAATATTTTCTCTTTTCGCTGGAGATGTCGCTGATGTTGCGTTGTGGATAAACAGAATGTCTGCTTTATCGAGTTCCTTTACTATCTTATTCTTATTTTGGTCGATAACGATGCTTGGAAAAAAGATAGCATGGAAAGACAACGAGCACCCAACAAAAGCGCAACAAATAGCAATATTAGGCTCTGGATTTGTCGGTGCTATGGCATACACTTTCACGGAATCATTCTGGTTTTCTGCTGTTGAAGGTGAAGTTTATGCCATGTCCTCTTTATTTACAGCTGTTATTTTTTGGGCAGCTTTGAAGTGGGATGAAGAAATGACAATGATAAGAAGAGGAGAGTTAGACGGCTCCTCCAATCCATTGCGCTGGATGGTATTAATTATGTTCTTGTTCGGATTAGCAATTGGTGTTCACTTACTTGGATTGCTTGTACTTCCTGCTATTGCTTACATTGTGATGTATAACTACCAAGAGAAGAAAGAGGTAAGCCCAAAGCTTTTCTTTTTAACAGGAATTTTAGGGGTTTTTGTTCTGGGATTCATTCAAGAAGGAATAATCCCTGGTACTATTGCAATTGCTTCAAAAATGGAGATTTACTTCAAGAACTCTCTTGGACTTCCATTTGTATCTGGCGCAATATTTTTCTTTATTGCATTAGTGACTTTGTTAGTTCTTGGAATAATTTATACACAAAAAAAAAAATGGGTTATCGCGAATACAGCTATTCTTGGTTTAGTAATGTTGTTGATTGGATATGGGTCGTTTGCAGTAATTGTTATTCGTTCAAATGCTAATCCTCCTTTGGATGAAAATAACCCTGAAAATTTGGTGACTTTGCATGCTTATCTGAAACGTGAGCAATATGGCTCTTGGCCTATTGTCTATGGTGAGTGGTTTAATTCTAAAGCCAAAGAATTTGAGGAGTTCGGAGATCGTTCACCTTTCTATGATAAAAGATACGTTGTAACAACAAACAAAGGAACCGAGGTAGCTGCGTTTCGTGATAAAGAAATGGCAGAAGCTTATGTAGAAAAAAATTCAGAAGGAAAATTTTCTATTGTTCATAAATACTTTGAGACGAATAAAAATACGCGTAAGAACCAAGTTCCTGATTATATTCATAAAACAATCTTCCCAAGAATGTATTACCGTGGAGACCCAAATAGAACTGCGGGATATAAATCATGGTCTGGTTACGATGGTAACAGGAAAGTTTCACGTGATAAAATAGGAGAAGATGGAAGACCAATTCCAACATTTGCTAATAATTTAAGATTTTTCTTTAGTTATCAGTTGGATTGGATGTATTGGCGTTATTTTATGTGGAATTTCTCTGGTCGCCAAAATGATATTCAAGGTCATGGAGACGAAATGCGCGGCAATTGGCTTTCTGGGTTTACAGAGTTAGACGAAATGAGACTCGGAGCGCAAAATGAACATTCTCCGCATTTTACTAGTACGAACCCTAGCAACAATAAGTTTTATTTTATACCACTTATTCTTGGACTTATTGGGTTGTTTTTCCATGTTGTAAAGGCACCAAGAGACGCATTTGTGATTTTCCTATTACTCCTGTTTACTGGAGTAGCCATTGTGGTTTATCTAAATCAAAAACCTTTTGAACCTAGAGAGCGAGATTATGCCTATGCCGCCTCCTTTTATGCATTTGCCATTTGGATAGGTTTGGGCGTTTATGGTCTTTTTGAAGCCTTCCGATCTTTTGGTAAAGAAGAGTATAAAAAGCTTGGACTTGCCTTTGGCGGGCTTTTATTATTCTCGTTTTTTATGGATTTAGGAAGCTTCAAAGGGTATCCTACATTATTAGCATCCTTCATTATTGGTGCAATAGCAATTGGAGCTATGGCATTAATGACAGCGTTGAAGAAAATAAAACTTCAAGCTGGATCAGCAGCAACGGTTGCAACTGCTTTAGGTCTTGCTGCGCCTATTATTTTAGGCTTTCAAGGTTGGGATGATCATGACAGAAGTAATAGGACACCTGCTCGTGCTTTAGCTTGGAATTACCTTCAAAGTTGTACACCAAATAGTATTTTATACACCAATGGCGACAACGATACTTTCCCGCTTTGGTATTTACAAGAAGTTGAAGGTATAAGAACTGATGTTCGTGTTGCTAACTTGTCGTTAATGCAAACAGATTGGTACACAGAACAGATGACCATGAGGGCTTATGAATCTGACCCGCTTCCTATAAAGTTTAGAGAAGATCAAATACTTATGGGTGCTGGAAATACAGACTACGTTCTTTTTGTAGATTTTGAAGTGTTTAATCAACAAATGAGTGATAAAAAGAAGGTTAAGGAAGTGCTTGAAATGAAGATTAAGCACAATAAATCGGCATACGAACGCTCTCTACGTCAGTTTAGAAGAGGTATGGCATCTGTTGTTAATTCATTATCAAGTAATAATGATAAACTTAGCCAATCACTTCCATTGATAGTTGCAGAACTGAGTTCAGAAATAGAAAATCCAGGTTATGATGATTATGTTAAAACGGATAGGATTTTACGCACAATCTTTAGTAATCTGAACTCTAAAAAATTGACTGGCGACAGAAGAGTCTTAGAGCAACTTCAAGATGCGGCAATGCGCTGGACTGCTGATTGGGATTATCTGCCTATCGATTATGCTATGGAATTTGTGCGTGAAGATGACAACATGCTCACCCAAGGTCGTTCCGAAGGTAGAAAGATTCGTTTCTTCCCTTCAAGAGGATTTATCCTACCTGTAAATGCTGAAAATGCTGTTGAAGCTGGCTTGATAACAAAAGACCAAATTGGTGAATGTGAAGATCAAATTAAATTTAGCTTTACAAGAGGCCGAATGTTTAGTAGTGATGTTCGTGGATTGAGCAGAGAAGAAGTAATGATGCTTGATATATTAGCTAACTTCGAATGGAAAAGAGGAATTTTCTTCTCTAGCCCTGGTGGTTCTGATGTCGCTAAAGCTTTCTATGGTGATGGAAGATTACAAAATTTAGGTCAGGTGCATGGGTTGTCTCCTCTAAAGCCGAGAGCAATGACAGATGACGCTCAAGAAAAACTTTACAAGTTTGTGATGGAGGTTTACGATTACGGAAATTTAAAAGGAGATGGAGTACTGGTGGATTACTATGTGCGTCGTCACACTTCTCAGTTTAGAAGTTCTTTCTTAGATGCAGCTATGTTATATGCGCAAGATTATATCATGGAAGCACAAGGTGGTTTAGATAAATTCGAACTTGAAAATTTAGATAGCTTAGTTGGTTCTCCAATCGGTGATGTAGATTCTAAAAAAGCCAAATATTATGCAGATATAGTAGAAGACATCATTCGTAAAGCAATGGAGGAACTTCCGATTTGTAAAGTATATGACATGGGCGAACCAAGGTCTGTTGGAAGAAGATTGTCTAACGGAAGTGTGATTGCAATGGACGGAAGAATGCCTGATATCGTAGCGGTACTTTACCAAGTGGATAAAATCGACTATGGAAATGAAGTAGCAGATGAATATCTTGGTCAACTTCAAACGTTGATGAATTATTTTGAGTATTCTGACCCTAGAATTACTATAAGAAACGAAGAAGATTTTATAGCTTTTTGCATGAATTTTATGCGTATGTATAGAGAGGTTATTTCAGCAAATGGCGAGAACCCTGAGATTAGCCAAAGAGTTATGGCAATGGAAAATAGCTTAACTAGAAGAGTTGTTCCGGGCATCGTGGAAACCTTAAAAATGTTAGAAACTCAAGATGTTAGAAATAACAAGAAAATTACCCGAAACATGGAGCGTGAAGCGGAGAGTTTCTTCGAGCTATACAAAGCACTACTTCAAGAAAATGGTCTTTTAGAATAACATCATGTTACTTCGAAAAGTACCGAAAATTATTGACAAAATATACCCTGACCGTATTTGGCGCATAAAAAAGCCAAATGCGGTTTTTTTAACTTTTGATGATGGCCCACACCCTGTCTTGACGCCGTGGTTATTGGATTTTGCCAAAAATGAAAACATCCCACTAAACTTCTTCTGGCTTGGCGAAAACATAGAACGCTACCCAAAACTACTTGATGAAGCGAGATCAAAAGGTCATTTTATTGGTAACCATGGATACAGCCATTTAAATTCCTCTAAGGTTTCGTCTGCTTCTTATATTGCTAACTTTGAAAAGAGCAAGAATCTTGTTCCAAAGCTATATTTTAGACCTCCTTACGGTGTTTTAAGTCGAAAAAATGAGCAAATAATAAAAGGATCCTCTAAAATCGTTATGTGGACATGGATAAGCTGCGACTGGGAAGAAAAGGAATCGGTTGAAGCAATTATAAGGAATCTTGACAAGAATATTTCCCAACATCAACTGCTGGTATTTCACGAAAATGAAAAATCAAAA
>SKGS01000178.1 GCA_007117355.1 Lishizhenia sp.
GCTGGATCTTTCAAGATTTTTGGGTGGTTTTCAAGAATAGACATAACCGTATTTTTGGCTAACTGTAAATCTTCCCCATAACCAAAACCAAATGTGAAATTAACTCGACGTGTTGGCTGCTTAGTGTAGTTAGTCAAATTTCCATTAGATAAAGGTCCATTCGGTACAATAATCGTTTTATTGTCTGGGGTTGTCATAATAGTATGGAAAATTTGAATTTCTTTTACTATTCCTGTTTCTCCTTGAGCTTCAACAAAATCACCTACTTTGAAAGGCTTAAAAACTAAAATCATTACACCACCAGCAAGGTTTGAAAGTGTTCCGGAAAATGCCATACCGACAGCAAAACCAGCTGCACCCATGATAGCAATAAACGAAGTCATTTCTACGCCAAGTTGTGTAAAAACGGTTATGATTGTAAGTAGTTTAATTGTCATTGAGACAAAACTTCTCAAAAAGGTAATAAGTCCCGCCTCGCTTTTTCTTTTCTCAAGCATTTTTGTGATGGAACTGCTTAAAAAATTAGCGAGTTTGAAACCTATAAAAAGTATAACAATCGCAATCATTAAACTTATACCAACTTCAACTCCTTTAGCAATAAGAGCATCTGTTGAAAACCCTAATATTAAATCTTCTGTATTCATAATTTATTTTAATTTAGATGAACAAAATTAAGTAATATTTGTATATCAGCACAATTAGCACAATTGTATTTCTTTTTTTGCTTTGTTAAATTGCTTAGTCGTGTTTTTTTTCTTTAGTTTTGAATCAAAATTGAATTGCGATGTTTTTCATTCTTTCTAAGGTGTTTTATATTTTTTTAGCACCTTTTACTTGGTTCTTAATAGTGTTATTTTGGTTTTTATATGCCAAATCTCAACGAGTTAAGCGAAGACTAAAATTTACTGCTATTTTCATAATATTGTTTTTTTCAAATACCATTGTTTTAAAAGAGTTTTTGCGTTTGTGGGAGGTCAATGGTGTTTCAATAAATCAAATAGAAAACTATGATGTAGGAATAGTACTTGGAGGAATGTTTGAATTTGATAAAACGTTAGATCGACTGTCGATACGTAGAGGAGGAGATAGAATCTGGCAAGCATTAACACTTTATTATGAAGGAAGAATTCAAAAAATTTTAATTTCTGGAGATTCTGGATACATCACAGACAGAGGTTTACACGAAGCAGAACAGTTGAAAGAAGTGCTTATTTTACATGGAATCCCATCAAAAGATATTATCACCGAAAATGTTTCCAAAAACACGTTTGAAAACGCTTATGAAACGGTTAAGTTGTTGAAAAAGATGAGCCTAGATAAAAGTGATTTATTGTTAATAACAAGTGCAACTCACATGAGAAGGTCTTTGTCATGTTTTGAAAAACAAGGTGTGATATGTACCCCATTTTCAACTGACCCCTACACTGGCGGTGAAAGAGCATATCATTTTGATGAATATTTTGTCCCTAGCGCAGATACATTTTCAAGTTGGCATGCATTAATAAAAGAATGGGTCGGTATGATTGTTTATAAAATCATGGGATATGCTTGAAAAAATTCACGTTAACAATGGGTGGATTATTTTTATGGAAAATTTCATTTCACTTGAAAAAAGTGATTTCTATTTTGATTATTTTTTGAATACTATTCCTTGGAAGTCCAGTAAAATAAAAGTATTTGGCAAAACCTATGATACTCCAAGAAGAGAAGCCTATTTTGCAAACTCGGGAAAGAATTATTCCTATTCTGGTAAAAGTCTTGTTGTGAATACTTGGGATGAAGAATTGATAAAATTAAGAGATCAACTTTCAGAAATTTTAGGGGAAGACTTCAATGCGTGTTTACTTAATTTATACCGAGATGGTCAAGATAGCAATGGTTGGCACGCTGACAACGAAAAGGAGCTTGGAAAGAACCCGATTATCGCTTCGTTAAGTTTTGGAGCTACGAGAAAATTTCAACTGAAACATAGTAAAAACAGCGAGAAATACGACTTTAATCTTTCGCATGGAGCGTTAATAGTAATGGGCGGGGAGTTACAACATTTTTGGAAACATCAAATCCCGAAACAAAAGAAAATAGCTGATGCTAGAATCAATTTAACCTTTCGAAAAATTGTATGAAGCATTCATTTTTAGTTAAAAAAGTCCCATGTTATACCAAGTCGAATAATGAAAGGCATGATAGGGAAGTTGGGGTCTATTCTTGATTTTGGGTCATTTACAAAGTAGTCAATATTCTCTGCACGAATAAAAAATCGAAATTGATCTATTTCTAATGCCGTAAAGAAATTTATCCTAACCAAATCTGGTGTTTGAATTTGAACCCCGGGAGTTATATCCATGGTGTTTAATAAAGGATTAAAAACCAAAAATGAATGAGCTAAATCATAACCCAAATCTAAACCAAAAGAAATAATAAGGCTTTCATCTTTAAAGAATCCTTTTTTATAGGCAATTCTGTTTAGGGTAGATATAGCGGGCTGAAATGCAAAGTTATCCGTGTTAAATCGAAGTGTTAGAGAAGGGTAGAAGTGCCAGTTTTTGATGTGATATTCTCCTTTGAACGTTAAATCACCAACACTAATAAAGTTTAGCGTATCTTGTCTCCATTGATTTTCTATAAAATACAAACCATTATTCACAGTTGTCCAATTTAAAGCAGTAGAAAATTTATTTTTATTTCCAATTGTCAATTCGCCGCCTAGGTTTAAAATTTGTTGCGTTTGAAGTTCTTCCAATTCCCAAGTCACATTATTAGCACTGTGAAAACGTTGGTAGGGAAGAGGAAGCCTATTGTCTAACTTGAAATGACCTGTAATATTCCAGTTGTTTCTCGGTTTAAAACGAACATTGGCATAATTATAAAACTCTCCCAAAGCACCCAACGTGTTGAAATAAAACTCATTTCTTAAATAAAGTTTTTCCCAGCCCATCCATAGTTGAGAGTGTAAGAAGAGTTCTGTTGTGTCTCTGTAGGTTCCAAGGTTTTGATTACGCCAATAGCGATGATTTAAAGTAGCATCAACCTCAAGAAATTTCGAGCTAAAGAAATATCCCCCACCGTTTGAGATACTAGGTGTTTGAAAATGGTCTCTTGTCCGCGCAGAATCAATAAAAATATCTTCATAAACGCCCAGAATAGGAGACTCTTCGTAAAGACGTCGAACGGTTTCAAATCGTGTTTGCTGTTTCCAACCATGAGAAATAGCACTGTCTTTATACATGCTGTAGTAATTTTGTACTTTTAAATCTACTTTTCGCACTAATGTGGAGGCATTACTTTTTTGAATCGGAATAAACTCAATGGGTAAAATTCCTAGTTCATCATCGTTTTCTATTCCACCATTTTCTTGAAAATCGTAACCCCCATAATAGGCATCAACAGCTATTCGCCAATTATTTTGTTTGTGATGAACCAACAAATGAATGTCATTTAAGGTAAATTCACCTCTTCTTAATAGTCCATTTGACACACGACGATGGTAGCGAAAATGATAATGTGATTGCTCTGTGATAAAGTGATGGTAGTCAACATTTACCGCTTGGTTCAAACCACTCCCAAAAGCATATTGAAAACCTAAATAAGGCAGTGGGGAGCGCTTAATATCCACTTTTTTATTATTTGGCAAATATGTAAAACCAGCAGGAGATTCAAAAATGTTTTGCGCTAAATTATGTTCGTATTGTTGAGCAAATCCTGCCGCTGGTCTAAGGGTGAGTTTACCTATATTAGCTCCATCTATAAGTTCTAACGGTTTGCCATTAGAACGAAAATCTATTCCTATTGAATCAACATACGGAACAAGCAGTTTCTCTTGTCCAGAAGCGCTTGTAATTATTATGGTTATTGCTATCAATAAAAATATTTTCACCAACTCAATTTTGAAGTGTCAAAGCTACAAAAATAAATTGTTGACTTCTTTAAATCTTGAATCGATTGTTTTTGAACACTCATTTCAACTTTGTAAAACTTCAAGTTAACGAGTTATTAAAAAAAATATCAGCACCTGGTTCGAATATTTAAAGAATAATTTGTACATTTCTTACATTAAATAGTAAGTTCGCACAAATAATTATGTCATTATGATGAAATCTGTTTTACTAGTTATTATATTTTCTATTCAATTAGCTCTTTTTGCTCAAAATAGCCCAGAGATTGAGCTTCAGGTAAGAAACCAAAAAGTACCTTGCTCAACTAACTCTAATGAACTTTGTTTTCATGCGAAAAAAGTGACTGATCCAACTTGGACTTTTACGATTCAGGAAATAGAAAATTTTGAGTTTACAGAAGGAACTTCATATACTTTGCTTTTAGAATTGGGTTTTAAAGAGGAAAATGGTACTAACAAAACAACCTATAAATTAGTAGAAGTTATAAACGAGGAATAAGAAGAAGCGCATGGTAATTAATTTAAGTAAAACAGATTCTGTATTTGGTAATTTTATTGCAGAAATTAGAGATGAAATAGTTCAGCGTGATAGAATGCGGTTTCGCCGCAACTTGGAACGTATTTCTGAAATTATGGCGTACGAGCTATCTAAACAATTGCGTTTTTCTACCGTGGATGTTACTACACAATTGGGAGAGACCACTGCGCGAACAATAAAAGATGAAATTGTTTTGGCTACGATACTGAGAGCGGGATTACCCATGCATCAAGGACTTTTAAATTACTTTGATAAAGCCGAATCTGCTTTTGTTAGTGCATACCGAAAACATACCACAGCAGAAGACTTTGATATTTATGTGGAATATTGCGCTGCTCCAACGCTAGAAGGTAAAGTGCTTATTATTAGCGACCCAATGTTGGCTACTGGTAATTCTATGTATATGGTTTATAAAGCTTTAGAAAAATATGGAAAGCCTTTGGAAATTCATATTGTAACAGCTATTTCCACACCAGAGGCCATTGATTTTGTTCTGAATAAGCTTCCTGCAAAAACAAAAATTTGGACAGGCGGAATTGATGATGAATTAACAGCTCAATCATATATTGTACCTGGGATTGGCGATGCTGGAGACCTCGCATTTGGAGATAAGATTTAATTATAAGTAAGGTATGTGGATTTATGCAACGCTAGCGTTGTTTAGCACTTGGAAATTTATGTTTGCTCCAATGGCTGGCTATCTTGCAGGCTTGAGCTTCTTAGAAACACTGCTAAGTTGTCTTTTTGGAGGTTATCTTTCCGCAAGTTTCTTTTATTGGACAGCAAATTATTTTATGACTCGGTTTTCCAAAAAAAACACTAAGAAAACATCGAAATCATTGCGAATAAAAAAGTTACAAAATAGAAGAAAAATCAATCGAAGAATTATAAAACTAAAACGGCTTTTTAACCCTGTAGTAACTTGTTGGTTATTTCCCTTGTTTCTTTCTTTACCCATCGGAACTATTGTTACGGCAAAATTTTATCGACACCAAAGGGTTACTTACTTTTATATTTTGATTGGGATATCGGTTAATGCAATTATTTTAACCTCCATTTCATATATGCTTCACTATTTTTAAAAATGAAAGAAGTAAAACACGTTTTTTTAGATTTAGATCGCACGCTTTGGGACTTTGAAAAAAATTCACAAGCTGCCCTGGAACAATTATATTCAGATTTAAGCTTAAAGGATATTTTACCATCCTTTGAGCAGTTTTTAAAAGAATATAAAGAAATAAATGCTAGGTATTGGGAATTATATGGACTTGGCAAAGTAAGTAAAGAAAATTTGCGCATTGGACGTTTTTTAGATACGCTCGCTTCTTTTCAAGTATATAGTGCTGAAATAGCCGAAAAGCTAGCAAGTGGTTATGTATCAATTTCTCCTTATCAAACCAATTTATTTCCAGGTACTAAAGAAGCGCTGAATGAATTAAAAAGTATGAATCTAAACCTGAGTATCATTACAAATGGATTTAAAGAAGTTCAATTTATCAAATTAAACAACTCTGGTTTGATGCACTTTTTTGATGAAATTTTATGTAGTGAAGATATCGGCATTAACAAACCAAATGTTGAAATATTTCATGCTGCTTTGGAACGCAACAAGGTAAAAAAAGAGCAATCAATTATGGTTGGAGATGATTTTAAGGCTGATATTATTGGGGCAACTAGAGCAGGGATTCGTTCAGTTTTATTTGATTACCATAAACAATTTGAAGAAAGACAAGAAATCGAAAGGATTACATTGTTAACAGAATTGCCTTCCAAGATTGTTGGCTTATAAAAAGAATCAAAGGTAAGCCAAACCTACCCTTGATTCAATTTTTTGGTGGCTACGGAAATATCACGCCGTCACAAGTAGAGCAATTAACATTTGGAATTTTTGTTCCATATTTTGCATTTATTGCTTCAATAAATCCATTGGCTAATAAAGCATAACCTTTCTGGTTAGGATTAATAGCATCCAATGAAAGGAAACCTCCACTTACGAATTCTAAACTAAAGTCTGCTCCATTCCATTTTATTCCAGACTTCACATTTTCAAAATAACTGTTAGCGTCGAAAACAGCAAAATCATATCTATCCGCTAATTCTCGAATTACCATGTTGTACTGATTCGTTCTCTCATTGATTAAGGAAACCTGAGCTAAATCTAAAACATAACGTCTGTGAATTGGATTTTGTAAACCGTATAAATTTGCTGTTATGGAATCTCTAGGAATAGTTAGTAAAAGGTGTTCACCATTTCTAATTTGTCTTCTTCCCGTGCCTGATGGATCATCAAAATCTTCAATTACAAAAGAATTAAACCCTTCTTGAAACTGAATGTGCGTAATTCCGGCTGCGGTGTATAGACCATTTAAATCTTCCGCATCGTCCGCTTCTAACTCTACAGCATTGTATGCTACTAGCGTAAAAAACGGGAGTTTCAATGGGTTTGGAATAGTAGCTAGCACTCCTTTAGCGCCGCTAGAAGTAGCATCTTCTAAAATATTCTCCAGATTTTCCTTAAATTCAGCAGCAGAAGGAATAGTTTGGTTAAACCCACCGGAAGCAGCGTAACCAAAAATATCATCTACACCTAACCAAGCAATCACGAAGCTCGGGTTGTATGCTGCCAATTCTGAACTTGGAGTTGAAGAGCCAACTGCTTGTGCCCATCTGTGATAAAATGGATTTGGATTGCCAGCCGCTAAAGGAGCTCCAAAATTTGGATTTAAAAAGTTCGACGCTCTAGCAAAAGGAATACATTGATACTGTCCAGGTAAATCCGTGTAAGTTGGATTTAAATCTGCTAAATTTTCATTATCATAAATTTGTTTAACAGGGGCTAGACTAGGAACACCATCTCCATCAATAACTACACTGAGCCTACTTCTTGTTTGAAGAATACTTTCCCAAGGTTTTGGATTTAAACCGATTCCATCTTCAGCTTGTTCAGTCATGAGAGGCAGTGTAAAATCTCCTCCACCAAATTCTTTAATTTGATTAAAAATTAAAGCCGGGATAGAATTTTCTTGTCCTTTTGTGTACAAGGCACCATCTTGGTAACCCGCCATATAACTCCCGCCAATTGCAGCAGGACGCTCAAAATTCAACTCTCCTAAACGGTCTATATCTTCTGTTTTAGAACAGCTTACTGCAGTTAATGCAGCAAAAAAAGAAAAATAAGTAAGCTTTCGTAGCATGTTAATATTATTTGTGTTGTTGACGAATATAGTATTTTTTTTAATTCCAAAGCAATTTTCTTAAAAACTTTATTTCGTTGCCATGTGCGTTTTGAAGGATATTAAGCTTTTTTTAAACTTTAAAAAGTTCAAAATTGGTATATTTGTATAAAAATTTGAAACATGGATTTGATAATTATTACAATTGTGCTGTTAGCACTAGGTTTTGGAGGTATTGCAATCAAAATTTGGGCGAAAAAAGGTGGTGAATTCGCTGGAACATGCGCAAGCAACAATCCATTGCTTCAAGAAGAAGGTGCGGCTTGTGGTTTGTGTGGTGCGAAACCTGAAGAACAATGTAAAAATAATGATTAGACTATTTTAAATTAGGTGGTAGTTTATTGTTCCTAAGAAAATTAAAATTTCTCGTTTCAATTGACAAGCAAATAATTTTAGCTTAGTTCTAAGTTATAAATTTGAATAAATTTAATTCATATCGTTTTTAGCTCAAATAGGACTTTAAAATATGTTCATCTTCTTCCTTATTCCCTTGACAAGCGTCTTACTCTTCTTCATAAAAGATAAAGACAAAGAACGAGGAAGAATAATGGACGTTTTAATACTGATGAATAACTTAATTTATATTTCCCCACTGCTTTGGGCTTTTGTCAACTCTTTACCAAGCGGTAACATGTGGAACGAAGGAACTGGAAGCGGAGCGGTGTTATGGTTATATATTATTTTTTTACCGGTATGTTTAATCGCCCAAGTTATTTTATTGATCTTCAAATTGTATTTTAGGTATAAATCCAATTAGAGTAATTTGCATCAATGATGTTTCAAAATTGAAAAAAGGTTTCAAAGCTTCAAATCATTAAAAACCTGATTTTTCTTCTATCTTCGCTTCACAAATTATTTCAAAAGGATAATGCAATTATTAGAATTTATTTCACCAGTAGTAAATGGACAACCAAAAGGGATAACGGCTGTAATTCAGTTGTTAAAAGATGGTGCAACAGTTCCATTTATAGCAAGATATAGAAAAGATCAAACCTATGGACTTGATGAGGTAGAAATACAAAAAATCAAAGAACTTCAAAATAAGTTTCAACAAATTGAAGATAGAAAAAAGACTATAATTGCTGCAATTGAAGAACAAGAAGGAGATTTTTCCCAAATTCTGGATAAAGTCAAACAAAGCTTTGATTTAGTCGAATTAGAGGACTTGTATTTGCCTTTTAAGAAAACTCGAAAAACAAAAGCAGAAAAAGCGAGACAAGCAGGATTGGAAGGATTGGCAAAAATTATTATGTCACAAAAGTCGGATGCTATAAATTCTCAAGCAAAACGATTTTTAACATCTGATGTGCTTACTACGGATGAAGCTATTCAAGGCGCAAAGGATATCATAGCTGAATGGATAAATGAAAATGTAGCTTTTCGAAAAACTTTGCGTCGGATTTATACTAAATCAGCAGTTTTAGAGTCAAAGGAGATTAAAAATCACGGAAAAGATGCGCATAAATACCAGCTATTTTTAGATTTTTCGCAGTTGCATTATAAGATTCCTTCTTATCGTTTTCTTGCATTAAATAGAGCGGTCAACGAAGGAATTGTGCGCTGGAAATTGAAAGTTGAAAAAGAGCAAATGACGCATATTGTCGAACGATTTTTTATAAATCCTTCAGGAACGAAAGAATCACAAAATTTAGTAAATGAAGCATTTCAAGAGGCATACAAACGACTATCGCATCCTAGTTTGGAAAATGAGTTGTTACAATCGTTAAAAACAAAAGCAGACGAAGAAGCAATTCAGGTTTTTTCAAAAAATTTAGAGCAGTTATTATTAGCTCCGCCACTTGATAGTAAACGTATTTTGGCCATTGACCCAGGTTATAGGTCTGGTTGTAAGGTTGTTTGTTTAGACGAACAGGGGGAACTCTTAACAAATGTCAACATATTTCCGCATCCGCCACAAAATGAACTCTCCAAAGCGAAATCTAAAATTTATCAGTTTGTAGAATTGTATAATATTGAAGCAATTGCAATAGGAAACGGCACAGCGTCTCGTGAAACAGAGAAAATGATTCGTACCATGAAATTTGATCGTGAAATACAAATGATGGTTGTTTCCGAGGATGGAGCTTCTGTTTACAGTGCGAGTGCAATTGGCAGAAAAGAATTTCCTAGCTATGATGTAACTGTTAGAGGAGCTATTTCTATTGGTCGCCGATTGATGGACCCAATGGCAGAACTTGTAAAAATTGACCCTAAGTCAATAGGAGTAGGGGAGTATCAGCATGATGTAAATACAAAGTTGTTACAAGAAAAACTGGATGAAGTGATTGTTTCTTGTGTAAACAAAGTAGGCGTAAACCTGAATAGTGCTTCTGCTTATTTGTTGCAATATGTTTCAGGGTTGGGGCCACAATTGGCAGAAAATATCGTGAAATACCGACAAGAAAATGGAGCGTTTACTTCAAGAAGTGAATTACTAAATGTTACGCGATTAGGACAAAAGGCATTTGAACAGTGCGCAGGTTTTTTAAGAATTCCCGAAAGCGACAATCCTTTGGATAATACTTCTGTGCATCCTGAGTCGTACAAAATAGTTGAGAAAATAGCGAAACAGCTTCACCTAAACTTAAAGGATGTTATTTTCAACGAACAATTACTTTCAGGCCTTAAAAAGGAAGATTTCTCATGGATAGAACCTTTTCTTTTTGCAGATATTTGTGAAGCGTTAAAAAAGCCAGCTAGGGATCCAAGAGGTAAACTAAAATTATTTGAGTTTGATAAATCGGTACATACTATGGATGATTTATTTGTTGGAAAGGAACTACCGGGTATAGTTACCAACGTGACGAGTTTTGGCGCATTTGTAGATATCGGAATTAAAGAAAATGGATTGATTCACAAATCAAATTTATCGGATCATTTTGTTGAAGTTCCATCGAATGTGATTGGCTTACATGAGCAAGTCTTGGTTAAAGTTGTTGAAATTGACAAGGAAAAAAAACGAATTGGTTTGAAACGGATTAGTTAGTAATCCACTGATGGATTAAACACAGTACCTAGCTTAATTTTTGGGGTTAATTCAATTAAGTCTAATACTTATATATTCAAGTTATTATAGGGATATGGTTTTGTTTCGGCCTTGAAAAAGAATAATTAATAAACAAGTATAAATGGAGCGTAAACCGAACCCTTGTTTGAAGTCCAGCCATCAGAAAGTTTGGTAAAACTTTCTGCTAATGGCGTAGCAAGTTTGGGTGAGGTAGTGAAATGTTGCGTAGTTTATATTATTGTTTTTCGAAGCCTTGACTTTTTGTTTCTTTTGTGTCAAGACAAAAGAAAAAGAGTTAAAATTATTACTATTGCGATTTTTTAATAGACTGTAATTGAACTAAAAGTTTTTTATTTTAAAGCAATAGTGTTAAAAAACAATTTTTTATATTAAGTCCTACAATACAGTTTTTAATAACATTTGCGTTTTCTGACGATTATCATATTTCGTTTAATGAAATTCTTTTATTTTTGATAAAACTGAAAGAAAAAGTCATGAAAGAATTAAAATCAGCTCCAAATTTAAAACACACAGAATTAAAAAGTTGGGTATCAGAAATGATAGCATTATGTCAGCCAGATGCCGTTTACTGGTGTGACGGAAGTGAGCAAGAATACAACGAACTTTGTAATCAATTAGTAGAAAAAGGAACGTTTATTAGGTTAAATGAAGCTAAACGACCAAATTCCTATGCTTGTTTTTCAGACCCGTCCGATGTCGCTAGGGTAGAAGACAGAACATACATTTGTAGCAAACGAGAAGAAGATGCTGGACCAACAAATAATTGGATGGCACCAAAAGATATGAAAGCTAATTTAAATCCTTTGTTAAAAGGCTCGATGAAAGGAAGAACAATGTACATCATTCCTTTTTGTATGGGACCATTAAATTCTCCGATTAGCAAACTAGGAATTGAAATTACTGACTCGGAATATGTTGTGGTTAATATGAAAATCATGACGAGAATGGGTAGTGCTGTCATAGATGCTTTGGGAGAAAATGAGGAATATGTAAAGTCACTTCATACATTAGGAGCACCATTAAAAGCGGGGGAAGAAGATGTAAAATGGCCTTGCAATCCAACGGTAAAATATATCGTTCATTATCCTGAAGAAAGAAGCATCGTTTCTTATGGTAGTGGTTATGGAGGAAATGCACTTTTAGGAAAAAAATGTTTTGCGCTTCGAATTGCTTCTGCGATGGCAAGAGATGAAAATTGGCTAGCTGAGCACATGTTAATCCTTGGTTTGGAAGACCCAAAAGGTAAAAAAGATTATATCGCGGCAGCTTTCCCAAGTGCTTGTGGTAAAACTAATTTAGCAATGATTATTCCGCCCGATACGTTTCCGGGATACAAAGTAACAACAGTTGGAGATGATATCGCTTGGATAAAACCAGGGAAAGATGGAAGACTTTATGCGATTAATCCAGAGGCAGGGTATTTTGGTGTTGCACCAGGAACAAATTACAAAACCAACCCAAATGCCATGGAAACGATTAAAGCTAATTCCATTTTTACAAATGTTGGAATTACTCCAGATGGTGATGTATGGTGGGAAGGTATGTCAAAAGAAGCTCCAGAAGGAGTAATAAACTGGAAAGGTAAAGAACATGATCCAAATTCTGGTAATCCTGTGGCTCATCCTAATGCACGATTTACAACTCCTGCTAGTCAATGTCCAAGTATTGATGCTGAATGGGAAAATCCAGAAGGAGTTCCATTAAGTGCGTTTGTTTTTGGTGGAAGAAGAAGTACAACGCTACCATTGGTTGTACAGAGTTACAATTGGAATTACGGTGTTTATGCTGCGGCAACTATGGGTTCAGAAATGACCGCTGCTGCTTTTGGACAAATAGGAAAAGTGCGTCGTGATCCGTTTGCAATGTTGCCATTTATTGGTTATCACATGGCCGATTATTTCATGCATTGGTTGGAATTTGGAAGAAAATTAAAAAATCCTCCGCGTATTTTCTCTGTGAATTGGTTTAGAAAAGACGAAGAAGATAATTTTATCTGGCCAGGCTTCGGTGAAAATATGCGTGTATTAAAATGGATAGTTGATCGAGTTAACGGAAAAACAGCTGCGGTTGAAAGTCCAATCGGTTGGATGCCACGTTACGAAGACATGGATTTTAGTGGAATTGATTTTTCTAGAGAAGAATTTGATAAAATCATGACGATTGATACCGAAGAATGGAAAAAAGAACTCATGGACCACCAAAATATGTTTGAAGAAATGTACGATAAAACTCCAAAAGACATGTTTTACATGCGTGAGCTTCTTGTTTCTGGCCTTTGGAGAACATCAAAGAAATGGAAGGCTAACGGGTGATTGAATCAATATGCTATCTCGCATTGAGATTATTAAACAAAAAAAACGTCGAAGAAAACAATGTTCCCTTCGACGTTTTTTTGGCGAATTACTTCGCGATTAATTGACTAAAATAGTCTTCATTCTAATTTCTCCATTCGTGTGCAACTTAACAAAGTAAGTTCCTTTTGGAACCTCATTCAGAAGAATGGAAAAATCTGAATTTGGTTGAGTGATGAATTCATAATAAAGTGCTGTACCTCTTGTGTTTACAAGACTAATACTAGCCATTTCATCATGAACTCCAGACACGTGCACGTCTAATGTGCTATCTGTCTGTTGAGCAACTGTAAACTCGACTTTTTCCGAAGATTCAGCTTCGATGATTACAGTTTTTTTGCCTTCCCCACCGAATAATGGTGTTAAAGTTGCGGTTAGAAGGCCTACGGTTAGAATCATTTTTTTCATATAATGAATTAAAATTATGGCGCAAAGATACGTTAGAAATCTAATACCAAATACTGAATTTCAGAATTTTAATGATTTTATAATAATTTTAATATAAGAGTAACATATGAGCTGATTGAAATAATAATCCATCGAATGAATAATGCATGTAAAATCAAAAATCTTTTTGATTTTTAACTTTATTTCTTCTGCATTTTTCGCTACAATAAATTATGTTTTCCCAGTTTCGCTCCCATTTTTTTCGCCAAGTAAAAGACAATCCACAAGTAGGACAAATTTTTGAAGGAAGGAAAGCTTTTTTATGCATGTTTTTAAAACAGCAATTATCAGTATTTGTTGGATGGTTTGAGAAGCAAAAATTTATTCCTTACTCCAAATACGAGTGTTCAAATTTAAGATATCTACAATTGAAACCACAAAATAAACATCTTCGAAATATGCTTTCATGTTGTTGAAATCTAATACAGAATGATGGAAAGACGGTTCGAAAAGATCTTTAGTGTGAGAGATAGCAACGTATATATGGTCGTCCACAAAGGATAGGTGAATTTGATTGGAAGGAAAGTTTTTTTTGAATTCATTGATTCTACTCATTAATGCAGGGGAGAGAATATACCTTGCTTTGATGTCATCGGTAGAATAACAATTAAAGTTTTTGGCAAAATCAGGGTCTTCTAATTGGACTAACTTTTCTTTACGCACTAACCCAGCCATTTTTTTCAAAAAAGTTTTACCCATACCTAATCGGTTGGGAATAAGAACAGTACTCCCAACAAAAGTTTTATTGAAGTCAGCAATAAAAAAAAGTCCCTTGAAAACACGAGAAGTATTTTCTGATTTATCGGATTTTGTTACGTTTTCAACGTTCAATTCAGAAAATCGAATTTTAGTTTTATCAATGACTCCTTCCACAAAATCATCTCCTTTATAGCGATTAAATTTTTCTATAAAGAGGTTACTATTCTTGAAGTCATTCCGTTTGATGTATTTCTTTGGATTGTAATTTAAGTCTGGCGAAATAAAATGAATAATTGGTTCAATAACTTCTTTCTTGAACTTTTTCTTGTAATTTAATAAAGCGATACGAATACCGAATATTATCATTACTAAAACTATTGCCGCAAATCCGGCTAATATCACCCAAGTGAATTCTTGATTATTTCGGTGCAAAATAAATCCAGTTACAAGAGCGATTAGAATAATTCCTAAGACGGAAAAGCCAATTATTTTATTGTAAACTTGACCTTTCTTTCTGATTTTTTCCAAAGGAATTAACTGTTGTGATAAAGTGGTATTAAAATAGTTTTCAAATTCTTGGATAGTTTTCATTTAGTTCGTATTTGACTCAAAAAATTATTTAACGCGTACATTTCCGTCATCGGGTAAAAATAAATTAACCTCATTGTTTTTTATAACTAAACTTCCTTTGTTTATCTGACCGTCTAATTTGAACCTTACAAAATTCAGTTCTTCATCTAAGTTAACCAAATAACTGAAAAAAACTGCTGGTCCCATTGCTGTAAGACATGCTTCTTTTGGAGGTTCAATATCTGTAAACTCAAAATCTATTTGGTTTCCTTTTGATATGCTAGCCTTATGATTTATTAAGTAACCCAAACATCCGAATTGTTTTTCAGTTTCACCAGAAATAATAACAGTACCATCCACATATTCTGCAGAAACGAAAATTTTAGTGTTAAGTTTTTCAAAAGTAGTTTCGTCTTCTTTTTGGCAAGAGATTAAAGCAAGTGATAAAAAAATCAAAAACAAGCGAAACATGGTAAATTTGTTTTAAACAATTAAATCACTAAATTACAGAAAATTTATGGTTTTAAAGCGTGATGACTTGAAAAACAATAAGAATTATGATGTATCGTTTTGTAAGATTGGAAAAGAACGATTGTTTTACATAGATTTTTGACCTTCTAATCAATATTCTTTACTTTTTAAAAGATAATGACTTTTCAATCATTAAAAAATCATTATCTATGTACTTTAAAACACAAGAATTGAAAAAAACAATCATATTACTCATAGGTTTTTTGGCTATATCAATAGCTACTTTTGGACAAGATTTCACGGTACGGGGTTTTGTTTACGACGCTTCAACCGGTGAAGGAATTCCTTTTGCCAAAGTGGTAATTCAGCCTGAATCATCAACTGATGCAGATAATCAAATCGGAGCAACCACAGACATAGAGGGTTTTTTCTCTTTTCCATCTGTGAAAAAGGGTAGTTACCAAATAACTGTTAGAAATTTCGAATACGAAGAAGTTGTTCAGAATATTACCGTTGGACAAAAAGAGATTTTAACGCTTCGTTTTGAATTGGAGAAAAAGGAAGATGTTAAAGAAATTGAAGGTGTAAATGTATTTGCAGATGACCGAAGTAAAAGAACGAAAGTTGAAATGTCTGTCAATAAGTTAGATAAAAAAGGCCTTGAAAGACTCCCTAGTTTTGGAGCAGAAAATGATATTGTTTCGGCTTTTGCTGTAACGCCGGGAGTTGTGACAACGGGAGACCAAGGAGGACAGATTTATGTTAGAGGTGGTACGCCAATACAAAACCTTATTACACTAGATGGAATGACCATTTACAACCCCTTCCACTCAATCGGTTTTTTCTCCGTTTTTGAAACAGAACTAATTAAAAGTGCAGAGATTTACACTGGAGGTTTTTCATCAGAATATGGTGGACGAATAGCTTCTGTTATGGATATTACTTACCGAGATGGAAATATGAAAGAGTTTGGAGGAAAAGCATCTATTTCTCCGTTTATGGGTAAACTCGTACTTGAAGGTCCTTTATTTATTCCAAAAGATGAGGATTCAGGAAACGGTGGTTCATTTATTTTTTCATCGAAACATTCTCTTTTAGATTACAGTGCGAGAACTATTTATCCTTATGCAAATGATGGAGAAGGCATGCCGTTTAACTTTACTGATATCTACGGAAAAGCAACCGTGAAGAGTTCTGAAGGAAGTCGTGTAAGTGCGTTTGGATTCTATAATTCAGATAGAGTGAATTACCCTAATATCGCAGAATTAAACTGGGAATCTTACGGAGGAGGAATGAATTTTACTTTAGTTCCAACTTCTTCAAAAGTGTTAATCAAGGGACACGTCAATGCATCAAGGTATGAAACAATGTTTGTAGAGGAAATTGGTATGGCGCCTCGAATTAGTGGTATAAACGGATTTGATTTAGGTTTTGATTTCAACTATTTTTTGAAGAAAGACTCGGAAATAAGTTATGGTGTAAATATTGGTGGTTTTAATACAGATTTTAGAACATTCAATGAAGTCAATCGACTTATTCAGCGCCAAGATTATAACACGGAAGTTTCAGGGTATCTAAATTATAGGGTGAACCTTGGTCGATGGGTTGTAAATCCTGGTTTTAGAATATCAGCATATCCTAATATTCCAGCTTTAATTTTAGAACCTAGGTTAGGAGCAAAATATAATGTAACTGAAGATTTTCGTTTGAAATTTGCTGGCGGTAAATATAGTCAGAACTTTACAGCGGCCGCATCAGATAGGGATGTGGTGACTCTTTTTTACGGCTTTTTATCAGCTCCATCAGATGTTCAAGAAAACTTCACTAAGCCAAATGGAGAAGTTATTCAACCGGAGCACGGATTGCAATTGGCTTGGCACGGTATAACTGGATTTGAGTACGATTTCACACGTCATTTATCACTTAATGTTGAGTTTTACTACAAGTATTTCCCTCAATTGAGTAATATTAACTTGAATAAACTCTACGATGATGTTTTTCAGTTTAATGAAATTGATGATGTATTCAAGAAAGATTTTATCATAGAAACAGGGTATGCTTATGGTACAGATGTACTTTTGAAATACACAAAAAACAGACTCTTTTTGTGGGGTGTTTATTCATTCGGTATGACAGAGCGTTGGGATGGGTTTGATTGGTATCCTCCAATATTTGACCGCCGTCATAACGTAAATTTAGTTGCAAACTATTTATTTGGTGAAAAGAAAGATTTAGAACTAAGTATTCGTTGGAACTTTGGTTCAGGATTGCCATTTACCCCAACTGCTGGTTTCTATCAAGGTGAATCCTTTTCAGGTGGAGTAACAACAGATTATACAACAACTAACCCTTCAGAAATAAGTACGTTATTAGGTTCCTTTAATTCTGCTAGAATGCCTACTTATCATCGTTTAGACATAACAGCGAAGAAAAGATGGGAGTTGAAAAATAAAAACCAAATGGAAGCAATTGTCGGTATTACTAACGTGTATGACAGAGATAATATTTTTTATGTTAACCGTGTGACAAGTGAAAAAATATACCAATTGCCGATTTTACCTAGTATCGGATTTAGTTATCGTTTCTAAATTGCGCTTAATATGTTGCTCATGATAAAAAAAAGTGATTTTACCAGAAATTCATTTTTTATTTCGTATTTACTTTTTTTACTATGCATTATTGTAACCGCTAGTTGCGAATCCTCTGAAAAAGAAAAAGTAAGCGAAGCAGTAGCAAAAGAAACTGTTGAAGAACTTTCAAAAGAAGCTAAATTAAAGCGCAAAGTTGAAACGCATTTAGGCATTCCAGCAAATGAAAACTATGATTTTCAAGTTTATTATGAATACCTAGACCAAGATACATTAATTGATGCTGTTATTTTAGTGAACAGGTATGCATTTGCTTTGCAAAAATACGAGCAAGATGGTAATATGAAATTTTTAGAATATATGGGCTTTTCTGGACCGCATAATTATGTTTTTGTTCAACTAGGAAATAGCGATAAACTTTTAGACTCCCAACCAATTGGTTCATCCATTGATACGCCTTTAGAAGTGGAATTTGATTTTATCACTTCTATGGCACAGAAAGATTTTTGGGTAGAATATAGGTTAAAAAACAGCCTGTACAGAAATTATTACAGGGTTCATAAAGGTGGTTTAGAGTTGACTTTTAACTGTCCTGTTTTTGATAATATTGGCGATGACATACCAATAGCGTATCATATTCAGCACAAGGAAAGTGCTGTTCGAGTGGCCAAAGATATATTCATGTATTTCGGAGAAATCAAAAATTATAATCCTAGTAAAATTGAGGATGTAAATAATTTTACACCAGAAGAGATTGTTAAAACTGATAGTTTATTCGTATTTTTCATTTTTAATGAAAAAACAGGAAAGTATGTTACTCCGTACAAAAAGCATAATGAGGAAGACTAGTTTTATCATTTTAACTTCCTTTTTAGTTTTATTCAATACAACTTTACCGTTATTTCGTAGTACGCCTTCTGACTGGCGGCAATTAGAAGATGGAGTTGACTTTGTTGTTGAGCGATGGATGAACAACAAATGGAATATTATTTCTGACAAATGGAATCAATTGTTTAAAGATGTTCAATCTGTGGAGCAGCAAAAAACATTCTGCGAAAGAGCTATTGACCAACTTTCTTTTGGCTATGGTTTCGGAACAAGTACATTTGGTGTGGCGCTTCTTTTTACTGGTTTAAACGATTGGGGGAGTTCCTTTTATCTTCCCTTTTTTATTGGCTTTGTCTTATTTTGCATGACCTTTATACAAGTATTCTGTATTTGTATTAAAAAATTACAAGTTGTAGTTCCATTTGTTTCGCTTCTGGCAATCTTATGTTACCTTTTCCTTTTAGGTAACCTTGTTGAGAATCCGCATTACGAATTAGTAAACTGGGGATGGATTTGGATTATTTTATTCCAACTATTTTTGATTTATTTTTTCTCATTCGACAAAGTCAGCGTAAAAAAAGAGGGGTAATGTCTGTTGAAACTTTTACAAATTCCAACAGAACATTTTAACCACCTCAAGAAATAACCAACTTTTCAGTTTTCCAAATTTTATCTTTTTCGTAACCGATGAAGTAAATACCTTTAGCAAATTGGTTTACTTGAAAAGAAAAAGATCTTTCATTTTCTTTAGAGTAGGAACGCGCTAAAATTTTTCCAGATAAATCTAATAAATAGATACAATCTATGTCTTCATTTATTTTAACGTTCACTAACTCTGTTGCTGGATTTGGCCAAACCTCCATTTCTATATTTTTATCTTCTTCTTCTAATGCCATTTCTTCTTGGCAATTAGGGTAAAAGACATTGTTTTTTATTATTCGAACAAGTATATCGTGCAATAATTCTACATTGTAATCTTTTGTTGTTGGTTCAACATGCCCTGAACTTACACCACTGTGCCCTGTAATGAACGTATATGTTCCATTCGTCGCTAATGCAAGTGCTCGCATTAAATATTCGTTGGACTTATCACTACCACTCGCAACAATTGGGATTATTTTGATTCCTTGTTTTGCAGCAGTTTGCATGGATAGGTGTAATGATTTTTTTATACTTTCTTCTTGATGAGGTGGTGCATCTAATATTAAAAACACAAGTTTAGTTCTTGCTTCTTCACTCCAACTTAATTCGTTAATAGCTGTGTCAAGTGCTATTTCTACGGCTTCTTCATAATCGCCTCCACCATATGCCGATTGCTCTGAAATGAAGTAAACAGCTTCACTTAATACATTCGTGAAATTTTGCGTTTTGGTTAAGTATGCGTCACCGTGGTCTCGATAGAACACATTCCCAAATCGAAACTCAAGCGCTGGATGGTTTTCTTTGCTTTTGTAAATTATTTCGTTCAGTTCTTCTTTTAAAAATTCAATCTCATCACCCATGGAGCCAGTTGCATCGACAACAAAAGCAATTTCTACAAGGTTGGAAGCGCCACATTTCCCAGCAATTTCAACATGATTTATCCCTTCTTCAAACAACAAAGGATTGCGAACTGTTTTTTCCGTACCTTGATGTTCAACAAGAATATTTTTTACATTTTCATTAGTTCCACTAATCAAAATATCTTGCCAAAGTTCTGCCTTGCCAGTATTATCGGTTCGTGCTTGGTGAATAATTTTTCCTGACTCGCCAATAAGTTTTACAGAAGCTCCTACAATCGGGAAATTAAATTCATTTTTAACCTCAACAGTATATCTACCTCTTGGGTTGAATCCCCAAACAGGTATAAAGTGAGTCAAATCGTCGCTGACTATACCTTTCCATTCATCCCACTTTTTAAAATCATTTATTTCTCCGGCAGTTAATACCATGGCTACAGCGGAACTCCTTTCACTTTCAGGAATATAAATCATTGTGGTTGACCTGTTTCGTGTGTAGGTTTTATGACGTACTTTGCTTACTTCTGCTGACCTATGCATCATTTCACCAGAAGCTTCAATAGGCATGTCTTCTGTTAAATAGACTTCTCCCATGTCCATTGCAGGTGCAGAAGCTTTACGTGGTTTGAATTTGCTGTCCTTTTCTTCTTTCATTGAAAAATCCATATTCATGTCCGAGGAAACTTTTAAGTCTTGAACAATTTTTTCAAAACCTGCATACAAGATTTCACAACGGTATTCTCCAGAATCCAATTTTACATTAAAGTTTCCAAAAGCATCAGTTAAAACAGAAGCCACTAATTCATCACCTTGGTAAATATTTACATTACCATAAGCCAAATTTGAGCTTGAAAATGAACTAACATTTCCATTTATACTTTGTGCCGAAACTATCGACTTGTTCGAGATTAATAGTAATAGAATCATAGTTAATTTAACCAATGATTTAGCCGGAGAGAAACATAGATTTTTCATTTTTAAAATTTTTTGATTTCCTCCAACTGTACAGACAATAATTGAATAGGTTCATTTTCTTTCAAAAATTGTCTGAATAAGTATATTTTTGCAAGATGGAAATGATTCGAGAAGCAATCGAGGTTTTAAAAAATGGGGGTTCTTTGCTTTACCCAACAGATACTATCTGGGGATTAGGATGTGATGCAACAAATGAATTGGCAGTAGAGCGAGTTGCCACAATTAAAGAGCGTCCGGATGAAAAAAGTTTTATTGTACTTGTCGATAGTTTTGTAATGTTGGAAAAATATGTTCCTTCGTTTCCAGAGGTAGTTTACGATTTAATTGATTTATCGGACAAACCATTAACAATCATTTTTGAAAACGTAACAGGGTTAGCCCCAAATGTTCTTGCAGCTGATGGCTCTGTCGGAATACGATTGTGTAAAGACCCAATTTGCCAAAAACTAATTCGTGGAATTCGTAAACCTATCGTTTCGACAAGTGCCAATATTAGTGGAGAAGCCAGTCCAAAATCATTTTCTGATGTTTCTAATAAAGTTAAAGAAAGAGTCGATTTTATTGTGAAAGAACGATTGGAAGAAATACGAACTTCGCCATCTTCCATCATCAAAATTAGCAATGACTCAAGTATTCAGATAATTAGAAAATAAGTATGTCTTTTGAAAATTATAAACTCCCAAAACGGTTATTGAGTTCACTAAATGAGCAAGGTATAACAGAACCAACACCAATTCAAGAAAAAGCTATTCCGGTGGTGTTATCGGGAAAAGATGTGATTGGTGTTGCCCAGACGGGTACAGGAAAAACATTAGCCTATTTATTGCCGATAATTAGAGATTTGAAATTTTCAGACCAGCGACAACCAAGAGTGCTGATTTTAGTGCCAACGCGCGAGCTAGCCGTTCAAGTGGCGACTGAGGTGGAGCGATTAACCACGCACATCAGCTTGAGAACGCTCGCTATTTTTGGAGGAAAGAATATCAATACACAAAAACAACAAATCCAAGAGGGTTGTGATATTTTGGTTGCCACACCAGGACGTGTCTATGATCTTGCTATGACTGGAATACTTAGGTTTCAGTTCATTCAGAAATTGGTAATTGACGAATGTGACGAAATGTTGAATCTAGGTTTTAAACCCCAATTAACACGCATTATCGAACTTCTTCCTGCGAAAAGACAAAATATGATGTTTTCAGCAACGCTCACCGAAGATGTTGATTCATTAATAGAAGTCTATTTTAAGGAAACAGAACGTGTTTTTGCCGCTCCATCAGGAACACCTGTTGAACAAATTGAACAAACGGCTTATCAAATTCCCAATTTCTACACTAAATTAAATTTTTTGGTTGATTTATTAACTCAAGAGGAATTTGAGCGTTCGTTTATCTTTGTTAAGTCCAAACAATTAGCGGATAAAGTTCAGGAAGAACTAGAAGAACGATTCCCAGAACAATTTGGAGTTTTACATTCTAATAAGTCGCAGAACTACCGTTTAAGGATGGTTCAGGAGTTTAAAGAAGGTAAGCTAATTGGACTGGTAGCTACTGATTTAGTAGCAAGAGGTATAGATATTGAAGATGTTTCTCATGTTATTAACTTTGATATTCCTGAACAAGTAGAACAGTATGTTCATCGTATAGGTCGTACAGGTAGAATGGATAAAAAGGGTAACGCCATTTCATTTGTTTCGGAAAAAGAACTGCCACTTTTTGAAAATATCCAAGGGTTTATCAAAATGAAATTGGATTTGCAGGAGCTACCAGAGAACATTGTAGTATCGGAAAAATTACTGCCTGAAGAGCAGGAAGTTAATATTCACGATGCTCCCACTTTGCTGAATTTAGTTCACACACCGCAACGAAAAGAAGA
>SKGS01000048.1 GCA_007117355.1 Lishizhenia sp.
AAATCTTGCTGAAGCGTTTGATTTTTTGCATCTTGCTCTGAATACATGTTTAACCAATATTCAAATTTATCCCCTTCGTAATGCACGCTTCCCTGAAAGAGCGAACGCGCATAATTTTGGTCGGTATATTGAAATTCTATTACGATGCGCACATCTCTAGTGATTTGATTACGTGGTGTAAAAGTTACTTCTGAGGTGTTATAATTGATGACGTAATCAAATTCTTGCCCGCGCTCCATTAATTTTCCGTCAAGGTAAACTTGTTCTGTACCAGATAAAACGATTATAAAAGGTTCGTTTTCGTTTCCAACTAAGCGGTAAGGCCCTTGATTTCCTTCCACACCTTGAATAACATTACGTGCAAATTTCCCTTTAGAAAGTGCTCCTGCACCTTGCACCATCCAATTTCCTCCGTTATCATCCTTCCACTTGTATTGACCGTAAAGGCCTTGCGCTCTTTTGTTGTAATTCATAAAATGACCTTTCGGTTTTTTCAACCAAAAATCTCCAGCGATAATTTTGTATTGTTCGCCATACAATTGAATAAAAACTTGGTCAAACTCTTGCAAGCGATTTGTATTTCCGTCCGGCTGAATAGGAATATTATCATCTGTTATCGTTGCAAGAATTTTCATGTCGGGAGAAATATCACCAGCAAGTTGAAGGTTTAAAGATGAGTTAATAGAAAGGTCTTGGCTATTTCCAAAAGAAATCCCTCTTGAAATACTTCCTGATTTTTGAATAGCTGAACCTCCAAAAAAATCATCTTTGGGAACATCTAATTGATATATAAAATCATCTTGATTGCCTTTAGATTTAAAGACTATGGAAGTATCTTTATTTTGATAAATTTTTGAAAAGTCAATGGAAAAAACTCGATAAGCCAAAAATAAGCTATCCGAACAACTTCCTCGAAAGTAAAATTCTCTTGTTATTCCATTAAAATAATAGCTGTTTTCATTCACCTCTTGTCCATTACAAAACGCTTTAAAGGATGGAGAATAAATGGTTAAGGAGTCAATGATTAAGGTGTCTTTGGAGATTGGTACTTTTGCAAAATGCAAATTTCCCTCTTGTGCTCTTCCAATAAATGTGAAAAACAAAAGGAAAACCCAAACGAAATATGCAGTACCTTTTAACATGTGTGCTAAGGTAGTAACGATTTTCTGCGGTTTTTGGTGTATGACTAACAAAAGTAAAAAAGACGAAGATAAATTTAATCTTCTACCCACATTAATTTATCTAGTCCTACTTTCATTCGCATAAAACCAAATGCAACAACTACTTCTTTTTCATTTATCTCTTCAACGATGCCTTTTTGTTTCGAAGAAATCATTTTTACCGCACTACCAACCTTTATTTTACGCTGCTGATAAGGGTCTTTAACAGGAGATGATTTTTTCTTTTTCACCTTGGCATTCGCTTGCTTTTTTAGAAGTTCCTCTTTTTTAGCTTCTTCTATTTTCGCTTTTTCAACTGCAATATATTTTTTAACCTCTGCTAACAAAGTTTGATTGGGATTTTTTCCTTTACCGAAGGTTTTATAAGAGTGAATAAAGCTTTGTAACTTCTTTCCTAAGGCAATAAATTTAGAATCTTGTTCTGCTTTGGCACGAATTGCGCTTAATTTCTCTTCCAACTTCTGTCGCGAACTTTCAAACTGCAATCGAGACTTTTCAGCTAATTCTTGTGCTTCGATATGCTCCTTGTTTAAACGACTCAAATAAGATTTTTCACGTTGCAAATCTGTTAGCAAGCGGTCCATTTCTACTTTTTTGCCATCGAGTTTATCTTTAGCTTGTGCGATTAAATCCATTGGAATGCCATTAATTTGAGCAACTTCAAAAGTAAATGAACTTCCAGGCTGACCCAAGGAAAGCTTATACAATGGTTGAAGTGTTTCCGTATTAAAAAGCATACATCCATTTATTGCATTTTGCAATTTATCTGCTTTCAGTTTGATGTTGCTGTAATGGGTAGTTATTACACCAAAGCATTTTTTATTGTAAAGCGTTTCAAAGAAAACTTCAGCTAATGCTCCACCTAGCTCGGGGTCTGAACCGGTTCCAAATTCATCTAACAAAAGCATCGTTTTTCGATTAGCAACTTCTAAAAAGTACTTCATTCGCTTTAAACGATAGCTGTATGTACTTAACTCATTTTCAATAGACTGATTATCGCCAATATCTGTCAACAATGATTGAAAAAAGCACATTTTACTGTTTGGATGAACAGGAACGAGTAAACCCGATTGCAGCATAACTTGAAGTAAACCCACTGTTTTTAGGGTAATACTTTTTCCTCCTGCATTGGGGCCAGAAACCACCAACATTCTGGAGAACTTATCCATTGCAATATGCTGTGGTATTGTCGTTTTTCCTTGCGCTTCGTTTTTTAATTTTAATACCGGATGAAAAGCGTCAATTAGCTCAAATCTTTGTTCTTCTAATATAGCTGGCAATTCGCCATTCATTCGCAATGCCAACTTGGCTCTTGCTTGAATAAAATCAAAAGCAGTTAGTACTTCTTGATAGCGTTTTATTAATGGAAGAAAACCAGCACATTCGTTGGTAAGTTGACGCAAAATTTTGAAAATTTCTTTGCGTTCATCATCGTGTAATTGGTCTAGTTCTGCATTTAGAGGAATGTTGGAAGACGGTTCAACATACGTTACTCCTCCTGTTTTAGATGAACCGCTTATTTGTCCACCAATTTGTCTTTTATGGGTGGATAAAACAGCGAGTAATCTCCGATTATCGTGATACGTTTCTTTGGTATCACTTAAAAATCCAGCTTTAATCCACTTGCGCAATTCCTTATCAAAATTGCGGTTTATTTGTTTTTGAACCGATTTAATTTGTTGACGAATGGAGAATAATTCTGGCGAAGCATCGTCTTTAATTTCTCCTTTTTTATCAAAAACTTTTTCTATTAAATCGATAATTTCTTTTGTAAAATAAACGTCATAAAGAAGCGCATAAAGATTTGGAAATTCTTCTTCTCGTTTATCAAAAAAATAAATGAGTTGATTGGCAAGTTGAGATGCTAAGCGCAAACGAACAAAACTTTCCTTAGGTAATGTTGCATTTTTAATCGGAAGCATTTTAATCTCATAATTGAGTTCTTCAAATTCGAGTAAAGGAAAATGGTAGCCTTCTCTTCTGATATTCGTTAGTTCTTTTACCTGATAAAGACTTGTCATCAACTCATTCGGAGGAAGGTTTGGACGTAACTTTTTTACTTTTTCCAAAGCGGTTGGTCCTACGCAGTATTCTTCCAATAGCTGACGAATTACGTCAAACTCCAAATCGTTTAATGTTTGTTCATCACATTTTAACATCTTGCTTTTACGCTTGGATGAATAGTCTCAATGAGTTTAAATATTCCTGCAAAACTAACTAAATCTTATCTAACAATTAAAAGTGGCTTTGGTTTGATAGTTCCGAAGAATCAATTAGCTGGTCTTTTGAGTCTATGGTAAACGGGGTTAACCCGTATTCTTTATTCATAGAGACTTTAAGGCATTGACGATATTAAATAAAAACAATTGATTTTCAGTTAAATATATCAGGCAAACCCTGACATTTATAAAAACGAACTAACCCAAATTTGGGATTGTCTATTTTCTATAAAATATTATAACCTTTAATCCGTATTAACGTCACTATCGACTCAGTCGCTCCCTTCGGCTCAGTCGCTCAGGGCTACGCAGGGCGTCGAATTGTTGTCAAAATGCTAATCTAATAGCTTACCGAAATGCGATGTATTGAGTTTCCCGAGATGCGATGTGCCGAGGTTATCAAGGTGAGGTCAATAAAGGGTTCAATTAATCGTGTAAATTACTCATTTCTTCAAATTTTAAATCGATTCCTTTTTCATTCGCCATTGCCAACAGTTCCTTTTTTTGTTCCTCATCTAGAATAGAATCAATTAATACCACTTTTTTCAATTGTGAGAGATTTTCTGATTGTAATAATGTTATAAAGTCTTTTGCAGGAGTTGTTTGGTCTTTAAAGTTGTCCATATATCGCTCAGCATAATCTCTGAAATGAAGTTCTTTTAAATTTGGAAAAGCATCTGATTTAGACAAATTCGCAATAAAATCTTGGTGATCATATCCCGATTGAACAGATAGCAGCTCCAAAGGATGATTTTTTCGATTGAAAAAGTGTTCATTTGGTGCTGATGCAATCACTAACTTTCTTAGGTTTGGACACTTATCTAAAAGCAACCCTATCCCACCGTTTTCTTCGTAGTAATCATCATAGGTAATTATTATTCTATTGTGATTTTTTTCGGTATTCGAAGGAAACACTAAGGTGTGAAGATTAGGTAAATTGTTGTCACTAGAAATTATCGGGTCTAAGTCCCAGTTTTGAGTACCATTTACACCTTCGTCCTCAGAGGTTATCAAAAGTTTTTTAATAGTCTCACAATGTGGCTTTTCCATGATAAAACTAAAAACAGGAAGTCCTTTTAATTCATCTGCGTAGTCATTATGCCAAATCGTATAATAATCTAAATAAAATGTTCCATCACTGTTCACACTAACTTCGGCTTGGTGCGTTTCGGCGTCAAATTCTGAAATGTGCTTTGCTAAAAAACGATTGATTTCTTCTAAAATATTCATGTTAGTGTTTTATAAATTTATTTTCTCGGCTAAAATACGATTATTTTATTTCACTCTACATTTCTAAAAAGAGTGAAAATATGGATAACCTCACATGTATAGGTGTACTGCAATACCGGGGCAAACGCATTTACTTTTGTTTTATTAACAATGTTCCATATAAAACCTTGTTTTTAGCTTTGTTATCTAAGGCTTAGATTTGCTTTTTTACTTTTTGCCAAAGTAAGAGCAAAGGAACTTTGTGAAGACGAAATAGCGAGACCGCCAAAGGCAGCACCGAAGGTAACCGTTAGTGCCGAAGCTATGAGGATAAGTAAACAAAACTGCTTTTGCCTAGGAATCAAAAGTTTTAAAGGCGTTTACCCCAATCTTTCTTACCTATTCCTTGTTCTTTCAATTGTTATGCCTAGGAAAGTGATATTTGTTCTGGTGACGCCGTTTTCTGTGGTTCTATATTTTTCTTTAGTTTTTGAGATTTGTTCTGCTATTGCAGTTGTTAAAACAGGAATTACAACTTTACCAACTGATGCAATTTTTTTCAATCTATTGCCAAATTTGGAAGTTCTAGCCTTTTCGTTATGCAGGTTTTTTTGTTCTGCAATAAGACTTTCGTCTTGAGCGAAGAATACCAATTCTCTATGCTCTAAATAGTTTTCAATTTGAGCTAATTGAGGAGAAGCAATGTTATTTCCTTTTGGTAACCTTTGTGATTCTCTTGAGTTATCCAGTTCTTTCTTTTCTACAGAATCAATTACAGATTCATTCTCAGCATAGTTTGTTTTATCAAGATTTGCTTCCTGTTTTTGGATTTCTAAATTAGGCTTTTCCAAAATGGATAACTCCTCTGCTTTGACCTTTTTTTCTAATGGAATTTGTTCTTCCATTTCAATTTTTTGTTCTTCTAAAGAAAATTCCTTTTTGTTTTCAATTACCTCAGCAACAGCTTGTTCTTTTGTTTCGATTTCTAATACATCTTTCGATTTGTCAGTGCCAATCCAGTAACCAACAAATACCAAAAATAAAAGTAAAAATGCTGCGCTGTATTTCCATATTGGTTGAAAAAGGTGTTTTTCTGGAAAGAACAAAATACTCTTTTTAGAAGGAAACACTTTTTCTTCTGGCTTGAGTTTTGTTTGCTGAAACGAAGAGAATTCCTTTTGGTATTTAGGGTTTTGTTGTAGCCAATTATCAACCTGAATTTTCTGTTCTGTTGAAAGTTCATCTTCTAAGTAGGCGATAAAAAAGTACGTTCGATTGGAGGTGTTTATTTGGTCAAAAATAAGCGCTGACTTTTCCATTGAGATATCATAATCAGGAAATAGTTGTTGTTCATCGTCAAACTTTACCTCCAAATCAGGATGAAGTTCCAAAAACTCAAATAATTGTCGCTCTTGCTCATCAGACAAAAGTCCGTGTGCATAAGCTTCAATGATATTCGAATAATTTTCTCTATTTATTTTCATCCTATTAATGCTTCAATACTACCAATGTATGTTTGTAATTGCTTTCTAGCCCGAAAAATATACACTTTGACCTGTGCTTCATTTAACCCTAGAATTTGACCTATTTCTTTGTAGTTATATCCTTCGTAATCTCGCAATAGAACCGCCGATTTCTGCATATCTGGAAGTTTGTCTAATGCTTGTTGTAATTGCTGACTTACATCTGGGTTTTCGAGGTTGTAATTCAATATGTGCTCCACTTGACTTTCTAAAGAAATTGTTTTTTTCTTTCTTGTGAAATCGATAAAACTATTATGAACGATGCGAAACAAATAGGATTTTACTTTTGCTACATCAATGTCCTTGTGTTTAACCCAGACGCGTTCAAAAGCATCCTGCACCAAATCTTTTGCATGGTCTTCATTTTTGGTCAAACGCAAAGCAAAACGATAGAGTCCATCACTATCGTTCATTACAGCATTATGGTAATCTTTTCTTGTCACTTATAGGCAAGACGAATCAAAAAAGAAAAAGTTACAGCGATGATTTGAAGTTTTGTTTGAGAGAGGGGGAATTTGAATGCAGAATATCATATCCTATAATTGCTGCTAATGACTTTGCTAACTCAATGTTAACGTTAGTATATTCTACACCTCTCCTATTTCGAAATAATAATCTTCTTCACCAAATTATGTGCTCGAAGGAAATAAACTCCTGACTTGTATGCTTCAACATTTAAGCTTACCTCCAATTGCTCTTGTTCTAACGTTATGTTTTTGACCAACGCTCCTTTGGAATCATAAATTTGTAACTCCTTTATTTCAGGGTCTTCCCATTTAACAGTAATTGGCCCTGTGGCAGGGTTTGGGTAAACCAATAAAAATGTCTCATCCGGCTCGGGAAACAATGAACTGTATGGGACTGCATTCCATTCAAA
>SKGS01000061.1 GCA_007117355.1 Lishizhenia sp.
GATTGAGCCTGACAATCCTGTTGATGGAGAAGATGAGGAACTGCTATTTGTCTGAGCAAAATTAACTCCCTCACAATTAATACAATTAATCCAATTCGGTTGACTACTTACATCTTCTTTAATTGTCTCAATTTTCCATCCTACAACAACACCTTTCTCTTTATCAATTATAGAAACAGGGAGATTATTTTCTCGAGTTGGTAAAGCTTGGGGGAAAACATTATTTATTCTTGCTACTTCAACAGGAGAGCTTATGGTTGAAATATCTATTACAACTAAATCAGTAAAACTATTTGCTACAAGGAACTCATCCCTTATTTCCATCCCTGTGCAGCCCATTATTTTCAAGAACCCCAAATTCACAGGTGAGCTGGGATTGGAATTATCAAAAACATGAATTCCTTTTTCAGGATAAACTATGAACAAATAAGGGTCTTTACGGTAAATTCCTCCATGACTTTGCAGTTGTTGTGGCTGTTCGAAAACTACACTAGAACGAAAAGCATTAAAATCCATATAAATTGGACTATTAGCTTGATACTGCATTATTGTTTTATTGCATCCTAAAAACAGTATTCCAATTATAAAATAAATAAAATAGCGCATAACATTTTCTTTTGTTTCTACTTTGATACATGTCAAATTGAAAAAGTTGCAGCAAACTAATTTTTATTTAAAAATACTTTAGCGTCACTATATTTAGATTTTCATCCTCCTAACAAACTTCTTCGGCAAAGGAAGTTCTAATGACAGCTCTTTTTTAGAAATGGGATGCAAAAAATTTAATTCTTTAGCAACTAAAAAAAGTCCTTTGTGCAATAAGGTGTTTTCAGGATTTCCATGCTCTGTATCACCCAAAATTGGATAACCTAATCGAGCTAGGTGAATGCGAAGTTGATGTTTTCTCCCTGTTTTTGGTCGTAGTTTGAGCAAGCTTAAGAAACCGTTCTTTGTGCAAGGAAAAATAGCTTCTGTATTAAAGTATGTAACTGCCTTCTTTTCATCTATCGGAGAGTTTAAAATTCCTGAACACTTGATTTGTCCTTGAACCAGTGCAAAATAGGTTTTATGAATTTGATGTTCTTCCATCATTCTACCAAGTAATACCCTCGACTCATAGGTTTTCGCAATAATTACTAGTCCGCTAGTAGGTTTGTCCAATCGATGAATAGGTAAAGGCCATGGAAGCGCATCCTGTTTTGAGCTTTTTTTCAAATTATGCGGAAGCGTATTATGTAAGGTTTTGTAGGCATTTCCTGAAGTGAGTAACCCAGCTGGCTTGTTCACAACAGCTAAGTATTCGTCTTCGTAAATAATTTCTATTGCGGCTGGAAAAACTTTGAAAGGAACAACCTCTCTCTCCAAAAGAGAAATAACATCGGTTGAATTTATGTAATCCCCACTTTTGGCCTTTTTGCTATTTAGTAAAATCCGACCTTGCCTTAAGGCTTTTTTTATTCCTTTTCGAGTAGTTATGGTTTCTAGCTTTCCAGGAAGATAATCGTAAATCCGTTCTTTATCACAAGATAATTTCACGATATGTTGCTCAATTATTTGCACATTCTTTACCTACAAAATGTTTGAATTAAAATAGGCGGGGTTATCAGAAACATCTTCCGTCACCCATTCAGGAAGCGCAATTTGTTCTTCTACTGAGTTTAATTCCACTTCTGCGAGAATTAATCCCGAATTGGGAAAGTCAAACTCATCCACCTCCCACGTTTTTCCTTCATGTTCAACTAAATACCGTGTTTTCTCTATACGTTTTGGACAAAATGTACGCAGTAATTCCTCTGCTTCCTTTTTAGGAATAACATATTCAAATTCCGTTCGAGAAATTCCATCTGTCGCTCCTTTAATGGTCAAAAAGCCCTTTTCTCCTTTTGTGCGAACTCGAACCGTTTTATCCTTTGAATTATGTAAATAACCTTGAGCGATAAAAAGTCCTTCTGTTGGTTTAATCTTTTGCCAACGCTTTTTATCCACTAAAAATTTGCGTTCTATCTCTACTCCCATCTGTTAAAGTTGCTTTACTAAATCAACTAAACGATTAGAGTAGCCCGCCTCATTATCGTACCAACCAACTAATTTAATCATATCACCAACTATACTTGTTAATTGACTATCAAAAACACAACTATGACAATTTCCAATGACATCTGAAGAAACGATTGGATCTTCTAAATAACACAGTATTCCTTTTAGTTCATTTTCCGCAGCCTGTTTGAATGCTTGATTAATACTTTCTACCGAAGGCATTTCCCCCTTAACAGTGAGGGTTAAATCAGTTAACGAACCATCAGGCACTGGAACTCGAATTCCGCATCCACCCATCACACCATCTAGTTCTGGGAAAATTTTTGTGAGAGCTTTCGCTGCACCTGTAGTAGTTGGGACAATAGACTGAGCTGCTGCTCTAGCACGTCTTAAATCACTATGAGGTGCATCATGTAGTTTTTGGTCTGTTGTATAACTATGTACTGTGGTTATATAAGCACTTCTTATTGAACAAAGTTCCTTAATTACTTTTATCATAGGCGCAGCAGAATTTGTTGTACAAGATGCATTACTGATTATCACATCATCGGCTGTTAAAATAGCATCATTTACACCAAGAACTACTGATTTAATTTTATTATCACTTGCAGGAGCACTTATAATTACTTTTCGAGCTCCAGAAGAAAGATGTTGCGATGCTAATTCCGTTGTTTTAAATAGTCCTGTAGATTCAATGACTATATCAACATTATAACTACTCCATGGAATGTCCTGCGGATTAGCATGTGAGGTAAATACAATTCTTTTTCCGTTTTCAAAAAGAAGTGTATCACCTTCGATTGTAAAATTTATGTTTAATTGTCGATGAACTGAATCGTATTTTAGCAAATGAGCCAAGGTATGAATATCCGATAAATCATTTACAACTGCAACATCAAATTCAATTTCTTGCAAGCTTAAGCGTGTGAAGTATCGCCCAATTCGCCCGAATCCATTCACTCCGATTTTCTTCATTCGATTTTTATTTTGTGTACAAAGCTAAGGAATAAGAAAGAAACTGAATACGGAAAATGGTTAATTCGATAGTTATTTCAGAAATAAGAGAAAATAAGAGTAGGAGTAACATTTTAATTTCGGTCCAAAGAATGCGTTCAAAGAAAAAACGTGGTAAAATAAAGTATATTTCAAAGAAATCAATACTAAGTATTTTAAAACCCAATTTTTCAAAATTCATGTATTTATTCAAAAAACGTCTATATTTATACAAAAAACTAATCATGGTAAAATTTTCCCTTTCGTTAATCTTTCTTCTTCATGTTGTTTTATTATTTGGTCTAAACTCAGAAATAAAAGAAGGTAGATTTTAATTTACAACCTCTTGATAATACTAAAGAAGAAAAGTTTATTGAGGCTTTCAACGACGAATTTGAAATTTTTGAAGAAAGAAAAATATGCAGAGAAAAAATTTGGGAAAGAAAACATCATGAAGGGTTAGTCTATTATCCAAATCACATGGATAACACTTGGTATATTCGCGAAAGAATCGGTTATTTCTGGACATTTACATGGTCTGAATGGAAGTTTTGCGACAACAGAGAATCAGCAAAAAAAGAGGAGAAATAGGTTCAATACAAACCTTGACATATTATAATTAGAATTGAAAGTTTCTTGTAAAAATCACTTCAATAAATTGGCGAATTTAATTTGTCAACACTAATTTTATATTTAAATTAATGTTTTTTTTTAAAAAAATATTCTATATTGTGCCAAATTTAAAAAAATCTATTATGAACAAAAAAGTTATTTTTTCGCTAGTAGCTGTAGGTTTCCTAGCATTGACATCATGTAAGAAGGACTTTACATGTGAGTGTACAACTTCAAGTATGGGAATATCTAATACAGTTCAAACCACTATTAATGATACTAAAAGCAATGCTGAGGAATCATGTGAAAGTGGTTCAGGTACTGTAACAAACATGGGGGTTGAAGCTACAACAACATGTAAAATTGTAGATTAATTTCTGACAAGTTACTTTATAAAGCCAGTTTTTTGTAACTGGCTTTTTTTGTTGACCAACAATTATTCCTTCACTACCTTAAACTGTGTCTGTCCTTCTTTCCATAAAATGTTAAACAAATAAACACCTGAAGCAAAAGAATTCATATCAACAAGCTCTCCGTATTTAGCGCTTGTTTGTTCTTGAACTAGTCTTCCAGCGGAATCGTAAATACGAATGGTTTTGTCGCCTGAAATTTCTGAAAGACCATCAATTGTAACTAAACCATTAGTAGGGTTAGGATACACTTGAAGCAATAAATCTTTGTCTTTTTCATGGACTGATAAGTTACAATTTACTGTAATTTCCATTGTGGAGCCTTCACAACCGAACTCGTTGGTCTCTACCACGCTGATTGACCCAAAATTGCTATTGAAGTTCACAGTGATGACGCTGGTACCTTGTCCATTAACAATGGTAGCTCCAGCGGGAACAGTCCATTGGAAAGTAGAATTAGCGTCTCCTGTTACTTGGTAAACTTCTGCGTCGGCATTACACTCCACCAATTCAGCGCCCGTGATTGTGCTTGTTTGTGGCAATGCGTTTACTACTACCGAAGTACTGCCAGTATTTTCACAGCCATTGTTATCTATCACTAACACATTGTAGTTTTCGGTGCTCGCCGGAATGAATGCCACGCCATTTTGCACGTTGTTGTCCCAAATAAATGTAACGCCGCCTTGTGCGGTTAAGGTCACTGCATCACCATGACAAACTTCATTAGCACTTGCTTGAATTGTAACAGTTGGTAAGGCATTTACCGCCACTGTTGTACTAGCTGTATTTTCACAACCATTGTTGTCGGTTACCAATGCGGTGTAGGTTGTTGTGCTCGTTGGAATGAATGCCACTCCATTTTGTACGTTATTGTCCCAACTGTTGGTGTTTCCGCCCTGAGCGGTTAAGGTCACCGCATCGCCATCACAAACTTCATTGGCACTTGCTTGAATTGTGACGGTAGGCAAGGCATTTACCACCACTGTTGTGCTAGCTGTATTTTCACAACCATTATTGTCTGTTACCAATGCGGTGTAAGTTGTTGTACTCGTTGGAATGAACGCCACGCCATTTTGTACGTTATTGTCCCAACTGATGGTGTTTCCGCCTTGTGCGGTTAGGGTCACTGCATCGCCATCACAAACTTCATTGGCACTTGCTTGAATTGTGACGGTTGGTAAGCTTAGTACATTAATATTAATCGGTGCAGAAGTTGTAACACAAGACGCTTGAGAAGCAGAAACGGCGAACGATCCGCTATTGGATACTGTAATTACCGGACCAGAAATGTTATTGTTCCACTCGTAATTTTGTGCGCCGCTTGCAGTTAGTGTTACCTGTCCACCATCACAGAAAGTGGTTGGGCCATCTGCTGTAATAACTGGAGTAGCCAAAGTAATTTCTTGCGTTTGAAAAGGTACCGACTCACTTTGACAGCCATTAGCATGCGTAATTACAACAGAAAATGCTCCTGCTTGTTCAACTGTAATCTCAGAGGAGGTGGCTCCTGTGCTCCACAAGTAGCTATCGCCTGCGGAAGCACTCAATAGGATGGCTTGTCCATTACAAATGTCTCCACTTCCGGCGCTAGCACTGATACTAGCTGATGGCACAAACTGTACATCTAAGTTAAGTTCTTGGGTGAGCATAACAGCGCCACAACCTGGCGAATTTGCCGAAATTTCAACGGTATTGTTACCAACTTGTAAGTCTGCTGCTGGTAATTGAAACAACAGGTCAACACCTTGCCCTACTTGTTGGTTAGTTGTGGTTAAACCATTCACTACTGCCGTGTAAACGACATTATTTTCTGCGCCTTCTATCGTAAAGGTGAAGTTTTCTCCATCACAAATCTGAGTTGAGCCATCTAAAACTAAATTGGTCGCTGCTACATTATTTACAATTACACTAACAGGAACTCTAGTACTTTCACATCCATTCAATACCGTACTTACATAACGTGTTTCAGTTTGAGTCACGTTATTTAGGTTTAACACATCACTTGTTTGGTTCGCAATTGCGGTGCCGCCTACTGTCTGGTTGTACCATAAAAAAGTGGCATTAGGGTCGCTTGAAACTGCTTGAAGAGATGCGTTGCCTGAACCACAAATCGTATCGTTGATGACCGATGTAATGGTTGGTGTTGGGAGAATTTCCACATTTACAGTTTGTGGCAGTGAAGTACATCCATCCCTGGTTACCGTTAAAGCATAAACGCCCTCATGAATTGCTTTTTCCGTGTTTTCAATTGCTGCTGGAAGTTGATCAGTTGATGAGAAACCATTAGGTCCCGACCATGAATAATCAGCATTTGTAAAACTTGGAGCGGTTAAAATCAAGTCTTCCCCTTCACAAATTGGTGCATTGGAAAACGCAACAGACCCATCATTGTAAAGTGCCGTGATTTCGTTTACCGACAAAGCCCTGTTGTAGAGTCTTACGTCATCCGCATCGCCCCTGTAGAAGGTATTATTTGTTCCGTTTGCTTGTCTTCCAAACTCTAAATTCGTGATGGTGTTGGTAATCGTTCCTGAATGGTTAACTTGAGCTGTTAATACACCATTTTGGAAAATCCTCAATTGAGTTCCATTGTAAGTACAAACAATGTGATGCCACTGATTAAAAGGAACGTTAACACTGGATTGAGCAACTGCAGCATTATTCACTCTCCATCTCACCCTATTTTGATGTGGTTGATTAGGAGCTGGTAAGAAACTATTTAACGCAACAAACAATCCATTCATTTGCCACTTATTCAGCAGTGGAGTAGTTGCGCCCCAGTTCGATGGGGTTTGTTTTACCCACATGGCAACGGTAACCTGGTTAGTTAATGCGCCTACTTGAGGAGGATTTCCAGAAGTGGTATAAGTTGACCCGTTGAAGTTTAATGCTGAACTTGCGTTTCCTTTTCTATCATCAACATAAGAGAAGTTGTTCCCTACAATCGATGCATTGA
>SKGS01000006.1 GCA_007117355.1 Lishizhenia sp.
ATGTTCGACAAAAATGTCTAGTCAAAGGGCTGGGTTTTCAGTCCTTTGATATTTTTAGAGAACTTTATGCCTAAAAAAACTCAAAAAAATTTGGTTTTATCTTAGAATGCTCAGCACAAGTGCTTCGCACCGCAGATGACCTTATCACTGCATGCTTTTGCTTCGCACGCAATTCCGTGATGGCCACTGCTAACGCTGATAAAACTTTGGATATAAGGGTTTTCAAATAACTTTTTGGCGAAAAAGAAAAACAGTACTATCAAAGCTTATTTAAAAAACTATTGCTTTCAACGGTATTACAATTATCCAATAATTTTGATGATGACTTCAGTCTTACCCACTAAAACAACAGTAGAACCATTTATACTAACCTAAAACCTGTAAACCATAAGAAAGAGGTTAGCATCTCGCTAACCTCCCTTTAACCTTAAACTATATACACATGAACCACTGTGATTACCACATTGATGTTATAAAAACACTTCTTTGTAGAATTTGTTCAATTGGGGTTAAATTATTTGAATTTCTTCATCTTCAGAGATAGGTTTTCTAAAAACAATTTTTCCGTCAAATAAATCCATCACCACATTTTGAGAGGTATCAATGTTTTGCGCTAACAACTGCTTTGACAGTTCATTTAACACTTGTTTTTGAATCACTCTTTTCACTGGTCTAGCGCCAAAATGAGGGTCAAATCCCACCTCCGCTATCCAACTCACAACATCTTCTTTGATAACTAATTTAATCTCATTTTCAAGAAGCCTGTTTTTGAGTTCTTCTAATTGAATGTTTACAATATCGAATGTATCCTGCTTTGTTAGTGGTGTAAATAGAATAGTCTCATCTATTCTATTAATAAATTCAGGTCGAACAGTTTGCTTCAGGTGTTCAACTAACAGAAATTTGGTTTTTTCTTTTACCTCATCTACTTGGTCTGGAAGAATATTGTCAAAATTTTCTTGTATGATATGCGACCCAATATTGGAGGTCATAATAACCAAGGTGTTTTTAAAGTTCACTACTCGACCTTTGTTATCTGTTAACCTGCCATCATCCAACACTTGAAGTAAAATATTAAACACATCTGGATGAGCTTTTTCTATTTCATCCAAAAGCACAATGGAATATGGTTTTCTTCTTACTGCCTCTGTAAGTTGACCACCTTCATTATAACCTACATAACCCGGAGGTGCTCCAACTAATCTACTAACACTATGCTTCTCTTGATATTCACTCATATCAATCCTTGTCATTGCGTTGTCATCATTAAACAAATACTCTGCTAGTGTTTTCGCCAATTCAGTTTTACCAACACCGGTTGTTCCCATGAATAAAAACGAACCAATTGGTCTATTAGGATTTTGAAGTCCTGCTCTATTTCGTCTAATTGCATCTGCAACCGCTTCAATTGCTTCTTCTTGACCTACTACCCTTTTCCTCAATTCATCTTCTAGTCGGAGTAATTTAGTGCGCTCACTTTCAAGCATTTTCGAAACCGGGATACCTGTCCACTTTGCTACTACATCAGCCACCTCTTCAGCATCCACCTCTTCTTTAATCATTTTATTGGCTGCTTGCATTTCGGCCAGTTCTTTTTTACCGTTTTCTACCTGTTGTTTTAGCTCTTGCATTCTTCCATAACGGATTTCTGCGACTTTTCCGTAATCACCTGCTCTTTCTGCTTGTTCCGCCTCTAATTTAAGTTGTTCCATTTTTTCTTTCGAATTCTGCACAACATCAATTAAGTCTTTTTCGGCTTTCCATTTTGCTAAAAACTCATCCCTTTGCTCTTGCAAATTGGCAAGTTCGGATCCGAGTGTAGCGAGTTTGACATCATCGCCTTCGCGTTTAATGGCTTCACGCTCAATTTCTATTTGCATAATGCGACGCTCAATTTCATCTAATTCTTCGGGTTTTGAATTGATTTCCATTCTAAGTTTAGACGCAGCCTCATCAATTAAATCGATTGCTTTATCAGGGAGGTGCCTGTCAGTAATATAGCGCTGTGATAGTTCAACAGCTGAAATAATTGCTTCATCCTTAATTAAAACCTTATGGTGGTTTTCATATTTTTCTTTAATTCCACGCAAAATGGAGACAGCATCTTCGGTACTTGGCTCGTCAATTAACACGGTTTGAAAACGTCTTACCAGTGCCTTATCTTTTTCAAAATACTTTTGATATTCGTCTAATGTTGTAGCTCCTACGGCACGAAGTTCTCCTCTCGCCAGAGCAGGTTTTAATATATTAGCTGCATCCATTGCTCCTTCACCCCCGCCTCCAGCGCCAACTAACGTGTGGATTTCATCAATGAATAGAATAATTTCACCATCTGACTTAATTACTTCATTCACAACAGACTTTAGACGTTCTTCAAATTCTCCTTTATACTTTGCGCCAGCCACAAGCGCACCCAAATCTAATGCAAAAACAATTTTGGATTTCAAATTTTCAGGAACATCTCCTGCAACAATCCTGTGTGCGATACCTTCTGCAATTGCTGTTTTACCAACGCCAGGTTCACCAATTAAAATTGGATTATTTTTTGTCCTTCTTGTTAAAATTTGAAGTACTCGACGAATTTCTTCATCTCGACCGATAACCGGATCAAGTTTCCCAGATTGCGCTAATTCATTCAGGTTTTTTGCAAATTTTTCTAAAGACTTGTATGTTGCATCTTTACTCTGTGAATTTACAGATTCACCATTTCTCAATTCCATAATTGCTTTTTTAAGGTTGGTTTTATTAAAGTTGTTGTCCTTTAATAGCTTTGCTATTTGGTCGTTACCATCAAGTAAAGAATAAAGTAATATTTCAATGCTCAAAAACTCATCCTTGAATTGTTTCATTTCATTCATAGCATAAGTTAGCACTCGTTGAAGTGAATTTGACAGATAAGGTTGACCTCCTTGCACTTTAGGGTAAGAAGATACTATACTGTCAAGTGTTCTTGTAAAAAGATTTAAATCACTATCAATTTGCTTGAATAAATATGATAAAACATTGTCATCAACTGAAATCATTCCTCGGAGAAGATGTCCCGTTTCTATGGCTTGATTACCATTTTGAAGTGCCAACTGCTGCCCCTGCTGCATTGCCTCCTGCGTCTTGGTTGTCCACTTGTTAATATCCATTTTTCTATAATTTTAAAACTTAAAAAATTGATTTCAAAAAATGAACCATGCATAAAATTTTCACACGAACAAGAAATATTGTCAGTCAGGTTTGCCTCACGATGTCATTTTGACAGTTTTACTTCTTAGCTTTTGCAAGTGTAAATGCAAAAGTACTTCCGACTTGCGGTGTACTTCTTACTGCAATAGTCTGTTTGTGCAGCGTTTCTATTATGTGTTTAACAATCGCTAATCCAAGGCCAGAGCCGCCTTCATTTCTATTTCTACTTTGTTCTACACGATAAAATCTTTCAAATAGTCTTGGGATATCTTTTTCTTCAATACCCGAACCATTATCTGACACTTCCGTCATAATTACGTCGTCCATGGGGTAAAAGCGAATAGTTGTGGTGCCATTTTCTTTTCCATAATGTATGGAGTTGGCAATTAAATTCGTAAAAACCTGAGAAATTCTTGGTCTGTCACCATTCACAAAAATCGACTCGTATTTTTTGTTGAATTTTAGAACCACTCCTTTTTCCGAAGCTGGTAAATCAAATGAATCCATAACTTCCTGAGCGAGTTCTACAATATCAAAAGTGGTAATATGTAACTCGAATCTATTCACTTCCATTTTAGTAATTTCATCCAAGTCATTTAAAATAGAAGTAATTCTATCTGTTGCTTTTGATGCTCTTTCTAAAAACTTTCTATTTACAGATTCATCTTCAAGACCTCCTTCAAGGAGTGTTAAAATATATCCTTGGATGCTAAAAACCGGTGTTTTTAATTCGTGTGCTAAATTGCCTAAGAATTCTCGCCTAAAAGCTTCTTGTTCTTTCAATCGAGCTATCTCATTTTGTCTTTCATTCACCCATTTTTCCGTTTCTTTTTCTGCTTCTTTTAAGTTGTTTTTGGTGTCAGGAACTAAACTTTCATTTGGGGATTTCTTTCCCTTTCCGATTACACGATATAAAAGCTTAAGTTTATCATCAATAAATCGCTGAATCAGAATTATAAAAATGAGATAAGCGCCAACAGATATGATTGCAGAACTTAGTAAAACTGAGGAGAAAGAAAAATCGTCCGAAAAAATGTAAACAATTGATGTAGATAGAAAGCTTAATACGAAAGTAATCGCAGCTCCAATGAGAATAATATTTTTAGGATGATAATTTTTCACTATTCGTTATACGTATATCCAACACCTTTTATGGTACGAATATAATCATCTCCTATCTTTTCTCGTAATTTTCTTACATGAACATCAATTGTTCTTTCCCCAACAATAGTTTCGTTTCCCCAAACTACTGAGAGGATTTCGTCTCTTGTAAAAACTTTCCCCGGCTTGGTTAACAGCAATTCTAAAAGTTCAAATTCTTTTTTTGGTAATTGAATTTCATTTCCTTTAAACATCAAAAGGAATCTATCCCTATCAAGAAAGACATCTTTTGGACTGCCAGGGTTTTTACTATCTAAAATATATCTCCTTCGTAGCAGTGCCTCTACTCTACTCACCAATAATCTTGGACGTATTGGCTTGGTTATATAATCATCTGCCCCTGCTTCAAATCCGGCAATTTGAGAATAATCTTCTGCTCGAGATGTCAAAAAAGCTATAATTGGAGTGTAATCTTTAATCTCCTCACGGATTATAGAACAAACCTCCATTCCGTCCATTTTAGGCATCATCACATCTAACAGAATAAGGTCGGGACGTTCTTTTTTAGCTACTTCAATACCTTCAACACCATTATTTGCTTCAAACACTTTAAAGTTAGCTTTTTCTAAATTGTATTTTAAAAAGGATAAGATATCTGGTTCATCATCCACCAAAAGGATTTTCGAAACATTCTCTTTCATGCGCTTTCAATTTTTTTTGTAAAATTAACAGGCACATTTTCCTTAAACATCAATTGAATCTTACGCTTCTATTAAGTAATTGTTTTAATGTTAAGAGAATGTTAAGCGATAAAGTCTAGCTAAATCTTTTCCCGTTTTATACATGTTATACATGAATAAGTCGGAAAAGAAGTGATAAAAAAATCCTAACATCCAAACGGATAAAGCTGCTCACATCTTAATATTTTATCCGTATTCCACATTCAGTTTAATACGTTTTCTTTTATAGACATCACTCTTTTGACCAAATCTTTTCGTTTAATTCCAATACTTCCACCACTTCAAAAACCATCATTAATTCATCAAATAAGCTTTTCATCTGATTCTTATCCGTAAGGGGTTTTTGTAAAGAAGGCGTAAAAGGGTTGCGTTTATTATCGACTACCAAATGCATAACACCATCAATAAAAGAAAAAATCACAAAGAAATGCGGATAACGTTTTCGGTATTCTAACAATTTATCTTTGAATGAAAAACTCAGAATATATCTTGCCAATATATCATCTGAGGCATAACAAATATATTCTTTCGCAAATTCAGTATCTTCTAATTGAATGTATGACTCACTTCTCCCTTTACTCATCATTCGGGACAAGAAACCAGGTTTGTTCTTCCTCGTAATATTTGGCAAAAGAATAACCGACCCTTTGAAATCTTTTTTAAAATCGGCAACTAAAAATATACCATCAAATAATGTCGAAGACTCTTCGCCTGTTGAACGAGCTCTTAAATAACTCAACATTATAGGGATACCATGATAGTTTCCGTTAATTAAATCACTACCATTAACCTTAAAATTTGAATTCCCAGCAATTATTCTTGAAGAAGCCACTCGACTTTCATTAATATGCTGCATTGGCCTATAACTCAAATCATCAGCAATGAGAGAAATAATTTTTGGCACAACATATTCTTTATACTTATCAATATATGGGAGGTGTTTGGCTGTATATAAATTATAAATAACAGCTCCACCTACCCCAACAACTACACATCCAATAAGAAGTATTTGAAATAAATCAGTTCCACCGTCTTTAAAGTAAATGAATAATGAAATAATAAACAAAGACAAGGATATTCTCCCAATCCATTTCATAATCAAATTCACTTTCACCCTTTTAGGTTCTAGACTTTCCAGTTTTTGTACTAAATCTTTATCAAGTACCGAATCTATTGAAATATTCTTGTTCATAAATTATTGTTATTAGCTCAAAACGCCATGTCCACTTCATTCATTGTTATCCTTTTAGTTCTAGCGGAGTCATAGTTGGTCTAAATTATATACTTATTTCCAGCGTTAATTGTGATAACTGTTTGTTTAAGTCAGAAAAATATAATTCACAAAAAAACGTTTATCAGAATATTATAAAAATTATTAAGTTGCTATTGATTAATTTCCATATTTTTCATTTATCCAGTTATCATTCGATAAAACTATTAAAATAAAATAATTCATCAAAGGTAATAACCTCTAATTTCGTATTACATTTTAACGTTAATACAGCTAAATTGAACGATTACACAACCTTTTCCGCTTGTCTTACATATGCAATTCTTTGTATAAGTAGATGGACTAAATTTGAGGTGAATTTTAGACATAAAGCTTAAGATTAATAATAACCTTAAACAATTCTGTATAAAATTATTTAAAAAAGAATATCCACTAACAAACAAAAACACCATGAAATATCTCAATAAATTATTAGTGCTACTTGCGTTTAGTTTACCAACAAGTTCATTATTTTCTCAATGGATTGAACCACTAAATTCATCAGGAAACTATATCACTCATGGAATATCAGACCATGTTTTTATCAACGCAAATATCGGATTTGTTGTAGGTGATAATGGAATGGTTTTATTCACGCCCAATGGAGGTGAAAGTTGGATAAAACAAAACACTCAAACCAATGCTTCTTTGCGAGGGGTATCCTTTACAGA
>SKGS01000066.1 GCA_007117355.1 Lishizhenia sp.
AGCTTGCCGGAGGAAATCACCGACATTATCGAATTTCAGGAATGGAATCAATAAAAAATATACAGCGCTAGACTTTTTTGTTGAAGCCTGTCCTGAGCATAGCCGAAGGATTTTTGGCAATAAGAAAAGTAAAAAAGCATATCTAATCCTAATTTAACAAAACTAAAAAGAAGGCTTTTTATGAATCATTGTTAATAAAACAAAAGTAAATGCGTTTGCTCTGGATAAAAAAGAGTATTTGTTGGCTTGATAATCAAATAGTACACCAAATTCTGCTTTATAAAATGTGCGTAACATTATTTGCAAACAGCTTTATCGCAATAGCTAATAATATGATTCCAAAAACTTTTTTGACAATTGCTATTCCTCCCGGACCAAGAAGTCTTTCAATGCGTTTTGTTAATTTTAAAACAATGTAAACCAAAACCAGATTTATTACAACCGCAACAATAATATTTGGCATTTCATAAACAGCTCGCAAGGAAATAAGGGACGTCATGGAGCCTGCGCCTGCAATTATCGGGAAGGCTAAAGGAACGATACTCGCCGTTTTACCTGTGTTTTCTGTTTCCTCTTCTTTAAATAATTCTATACCTAAAATCATTTCAAAAGCCATTGCAAATAAGATGAGTGAACCTGCCACAGCAAATGATTCTATGTTTACACCAAATAAACCTAATATTTGTTGACCTCCAATTAAAAAGGCTATCATTATCAAAAGAGAAACGATTGAAATGCGCAACGGATGAATGTCGCCTGATTTTTCTTTTACTTTAATAATAATTGGTATTGAACCAATAATATCAATAACAGCGAATAATACCATCGTAGCTTTAAAAATTTCATTTAAGTCGAACAAGTGAATAAATAGTGTCATTTTTAATTTTTTTAAAGAGAAAGAAATACCTTTCCTTCCATATTAATTTCCTTTATTTGAAAAGTATTTTTCAACAACTATGGGGAAATATGTTTTTTCTAATTGTTGAACTTTCTTTTGAATTTGATTTGCTGTTTTACAGTCCTCGATAGAAGTAAAAAATTGAGCAATAATACCTCCTTCATCATAAACCTCATTAACCTTGTGGATAGTTATTCCTGTTTCTTTCTCCTTATAAGAAAAAACCGCATTATGTACATTGATGCCGAACATTCCTTTTCCACCGTATTTTGGTAATAAAGAAGGATGGATATTCACAATTAAGTCTTCGTACAGTGCTACAATTTCATTGGGGATTTTTCGAAGAAAGCCAGCCAAAACAATACCATCAATTTCAAACTCCTTTAATACTTTAATAAGTTCGTCATGATTTTCAATTGAATTATTAGGCAAAGTAACGTGCGATACCTTAAAGCTTTCTGCATGTTTTAATGCTCCAGAATTTGGATTGTTCGTTAATACAAGAACAATTTTACAATTGCTACTCAATTCGAAGTGTTTTAAAAGATTGTAAACATTCGTTCCTGTTCCTGATGCAAATACCGCTAGTTTCTTCATCGCGTGATACAAATTCTGTACAAATTTTCGTCAATCCATTTCTCAAAGAGAGAGCACTATTAACGTGATGCAAAATTAGAGCAATATATTCATTACTTATCATTCTTTTGGTAAAGAATTAGTTATAAAACATGGTGATTTTATATAAATACAAAACATGGAAATATTGTATTTTACAGTAATTCAGTATTGTAGCTTGTTTTTTGAGTTAATTTTTTCATTATTTTTGGTAGAAATTTTGTTTTGTGAATCATAAATTATTTCTTTGCAAGCTGAATTAACCCTTTAAAAAGAGTAAAAATGTCTGATATTAAGTCAAGAGTTGTATCAATTATCATTGATAAGTTGGGTGTAGAAGAAGCTGAAGTTACAACAGAAGCGTCTTTCACGAATGATCTAGGAGCTGATTCTCTAGATACAGTTGAGTTGATTATGGAATTTGAAAAAGAATTTAATATTGCAATTCCTGATGATCAAGCAGAAAACATTCAAACAGTTGGTCAAGCTGTAGCATACATCGAAGAAAACGCAAAATAAGATTTGAAAATTTATAAGCTGTTGTTAATTTAAACTGAATGGAATTAAAGAGAGTTGTTGTAACAGGTTTAGGAGCATTAACACCGATTGGGAATAGCCTTAATGAATATTGGTCAGGACTAATAGCAGGAAAAAGTGGTGCAGCACCTATTCAACAGTTTGACCCAGCTCAGTTTAGAACACAATTTGCTTGTGAAGTTAAGAACTTTGATGTTCATCAATTTATTGACCGAAAAGAAGCTAGGAAATTAGATCAGTTTTCACAATATGCCATGGTCTCCGTAGAGGAGGCTATGGCTTCTTCTGGTCTGATGGAAAGCAACCCAAATGTTGATAGAATAGGTGTTATTTGGGGATCAGGAATCGGTGGTTTGCGCACTTTTCAAGATGAGTGTGAAAACTTCATTTCTAACAATAGAGTTCCTAAATTCAATCCTTTTTTTATTCCTAAAATGATTGCGGATATCGCCGCTGGTCATATTTCTATCAAATATGGATTAAGAGGGCCTAATTATGTAACCGTTTCAGCTTGTGCATCTTCTACCAATGCTATTATTGACGCTTTTAACCTAATTCGTTTAGGAAAAGCTGATGCAATCGTTTCAGGAGGTTCTGAAGCTGCTGTTACAGAAATGGGAGTTGGCGGCTTCAATGCTTTAAGAGCGCTATCCATGCGAAATGATTCACCAGAAACAGCCTCAAGACCTTTTGATAAGGACAGAGATGGCTTTGTGCTTGGTGAAGGTGCTGGAGCTTTGATTCTTGAAGAATTAGAACACGCTCAAAAACGTGGTGCTACAATTTATGCTGAAGTTGTTGGTGGTGGAATGTCTGGAGATGCTTATCACATGACAGCACCTCACCCTGAAGGTATAGGTGCGCGCAACGTTATGAAAGCAGCAATCGAAGACGCAGAGTTGAATCCAGAAGATGTTGACTACGTTAATGTTCATGGTACATCCACACCACTAGGTGATGTTGCTGAAGTGAAAGCAATTCAACAAGTGTTTGGCGACCATGCTTACAATTTAAATATCAGCTCTACCAAGTCAATGACTGGTCACTTATTAGGAGCGGCAGGAGCTATAGAAGCTATTGCCTGTATTATGGCTGTTAAAAATAACATCGTTCCCCCAACGATAAATCATTTCACTGATGATCCAGAAATAGACAGCAAACTAAATTTTACATTTAACCAAGCTCAAGAAAGAACAGTGAATGTTGCATTATCCAATACTTTTGGATTTGGCGGACATAACACATCTGCAATTTTTAAGAAATTTAAGTAAGTAAAGCGTTGTTTAAATGGCTTAAATTTTCGAGAGAGAGGAAAACAAAATCTGAATTAAGGCTTATTCGGTTTTTGATTAAAGAATTTGGGTATCGTCCAAATAACTTGCAGTTTTTTAAACAAGCACTAACCCACAAATCAATCTCTAATACAAGTGATATATTAGAGTCTAACGAAAGGCTCGAATTTTTAGGAGATACCATTTTAGATGCTGTGGTTGCCGAATACCTCTTCAATAAATTCCCTGAGGAAAACGAGGGGCGTCTAACCAAATTAAAGTCCAAGATAGTAAGTCGAAAATCACTAGGTGAAATTGGCCAGGCTATGATGATTAGAAAAAACATCAATTATCAAAGAGGAAGATCTATAAAAGTAGCCACTCTTGAAGGCAATGCTTTTGAAGCATTAATTGGTGCAATTTATCTAGATGGGGGGTTCGAAAGTGCTAAAAAAGCTATTCAACGCTATGTCTTTCGTTTTCACCTTGATTTAAATAGTTTATTAGAAAACGAAATTGATTTCAAAAGTAAGCTATTCATTTGGGCTCAAAAAAACAGGTTGAGCGTTGAGTTTAAGCTAGTAACTGAAGAAATTAAAAATGGAACCTGGAAGTACGAAACCGAAGTGATTTTAAACAACCAAGTATATGGAAAAGGTGCTGGTGAATCAAAAAAACAAGCTGAACAAGCCGCATCAAAAGAAACACTCATCTTGATGGGGGAGTTGTAAAAAAGAGAACCCCATTCTTATTTAATCTTTCTAAATTATTTCTTCGATTGATACTAGAGAAATCTTTTCAATAATTAACATAGCCTATCTAGAAAGTATTTCTTTCTAATCAAAATCACAACTTCATTTGTACCCGAACCAAAAACTGTCTTGGAGCTTGAATATCTCCAGGTCTTGTCATGTATTCACGGTTAAATAAGTTGTTGACTACAAAATGCGTTAAAATCTTGTCATTAATTTTATAGCCAACGCGAGCATCAAAAACCACATCGCCGTTATTGTTTCTTTGTCTGTATTCCTTTAACCCAGGAAGAATTTCTGTTGTTTGCTCTAAAGGACTTCCAGGAAACAATGTGATTCCGCTCTCAAAAGTTGCATCGATGTTACGCATAAAGCTGTTATAGCGAGAAGAAAAACCAAATGTAAACTTTTTATAATTTACTTGAATATCGCCTTTTGCTAGGTGGTTGAATCGGTATTTTAACATATTAGTAGAAGTGTCAGAAAAACCACCACCAAAATTTGGGTCTCCATAACGATATTCAGGGTTTTCATTTAGACTAATTGGATTCATGTAAGTATATCCCATTATAGTAATAATTTCAAAAGGACCAATGTTACCCATTCCCGTTAAAGAAAAGTCTAAGCCAGTAATTCTAGCTGCTTCTGCATTTTCAGCCCTAAATCCAAACCATTGCTGTATTTCACTTGCTGGAGGAAACCCTTCTCCTGGATAATAAAATCCAAAAGTAAACTCCATCATATTATCGTATTCATTGATAAATGCAGATGCGTCGAAATAGCCTTTCCAATTTTTAATCTTCACGCCTTGTTTTATACCAACTTCTGCAGACCATCCACTTTCTGGACGTAAGTCAGGGTTTGGAAAAATGTTTAATGCACCTACAGAAGTTGAAGCAAAACGTTCCGCAACAGATGGATATCTGAACGCTTGACCTACAGAAGCTCTTAAATGTGTATATTCTTTTAACTCATAATGTGAGCCTAGTCTAAAGATTGGTCGAATCGGCATACCAAAGTTAGCTGAATCTCCTCTCCAATAAGTATATGAGTCGGGATCAAGATCGTTTTGTTGAAAGTATTCACCTCGAACTCCGCCAGTAAGATTAAGCTTACCAAAGTTTTTTTCTAGTTGGGTGTAAGCTGAAAAATTATTGGAACTGTGTGCTCCATATAAATCAGAATCTATGACATTACTAGCGCTAGTTACGCCTGATGTGATGGTCAGTTTGTTATCGAATTTTCGTTCAAGTTTATAATCAACGAAATAAACAGAAGCTTCCGCGCTTTGGTTTCCAGTGGCAGTTTTGTTATCAGTATAGTACCAACGCGATTGAACATAGTGTCTATTACCAAAATTATCAAACCATTTTATATAAGGATCCACAATAATTCGTGTTCCTTGATTTAGTGTTAAAGAAGATGAATCACTAAGTGGATCTTCAACTCCACCTTGAGGGAAATATCCTAAACTATCACTTTCCCAAACTATGAAGAGCCCTCTTTCTTCTAAGTTTACCGAATAGTTCAAGCCAGCTTTAATTCTTTGATAGTTTTCAGGTCGAATAAAAAAACCTCCGTTCAATCGTCCACGTATTTGTCGTTCCCCCGCTCTGTAACCGTCAGTTAAAAAGCCATATGCTGACACGGTAAAACCAAAATTATTCAACATTCTTCCATGGTACGCATTAAATTGGTTACTGAGCAATGGACCATCGCTCCAACGCAAACTTTCTCTTCTTGGATTGTCAAAAATTCCAGTTTGATAGCTAATTGTTGTTTCTGGTTTTTTAGTCGGTTCTTTATCTCTAAGTGAAACAATTCCATTTAGCGCACCACTACCATATAGCACGGATGATGCTCCTTTCAGCACTTCAATTTGAGAAATGTTTTCGATAGGAATAGATTGCCATTTTGCATCGCCGGCGTCACCAGCTAACAGTGGGACATCATTCCAAACAACCATAACACGACTTCCTGCACCGTAAGAAAACCCGCTTCCACCACGAATGCTAATTTGTCCATCCATAGCATAAGCACCTGGTGCTTGATTCACCGCCTCCTCTACATTCGTCAAGGCTTTATTCTCAATTAACTCAGGTTTTATTATTTCTAAAGAAACAGGAACAGTTTCTATTCTTTGATTTCTTCTTGATGCTGAAACAACAACCCCTTCCATCGCCTGAGAAATTGAAAAAAGAGTAACAGTTAAATTTTCGCTCTCTGAAGATTGAACGGTAACAGTCTTTTCATGATAATCAAAAATCGAAAACGTTAAATCAATGGGAAGTTTTTTTACGTTCATCGTAAATTCTCCGTTTAAGTCTGTTCGTGTTTTTTGCCCGTCAGTTGAACTTACCAGTACTCCAATTAATGTTTCACCTAGCTCATCCTTTACTGTCCCTTTTATTGTTTGACCAAAAGAATAAAAAGAAAAACTTACAAGCAGAATAAAATAAAATGTTTTCATAGTTTTTATAGCGTAGTATTATTTAAAGAATCAAAAAATGCGATAAAAAATATTGAATTTATACCACTGATTCAAACTAATTTATTATATTAGATGGGTCTAATATAAATGAAAAAACATTAACAACGAACATTTTTTGTTTAAAATAATTGTTCGACAACTTATTGTAAAACCTAAATATCTCTGAAATTCAGAGGAGTATTAAAATGAAAAAACACAATCTACATTATCAAATTGCATTAACCCAAATTGATGGAATTGGACCAGTGCACGCAAGGACAATTTTACATCACTTTCCAGATTTGGAGGAATTTTTTACGGAAAAGAAACTACACAAAAGGATTATTTCAGGATTGTCCCCTCAACGACTAAAGTCGCTTAACAGAGAACATGCATTATCAAAAGCA
>SKGS01000119.1 GCA_007117355.1 Lishizhenia sp.
ACGATGAGTTTGTAATTCGATCTATTGACGGAAGAATCGTTGCCGATGGTAATTTAAGCAATAACTCGAACAATGTTATCAGCGTAGGACAAATAGCTAAAGGGACATACATACTGATAATAAGAAATACAACTAACAATCAAAATATTACAAAACGTATTATTAAAGAATAATTTAACAAAGCTGGAAGCCTAAATATATATTTTGTTTAAAGTTAGTTCATGGTGGAGGGAATCAAATTGATTCCCTCTTTTATTATAAGAACATCTTTTTGTACAATTGATAATCAACGTATTAAAAATGATTGAAAGAATGATATGAACTACTTGTTAATACTCAATTTTGATTTTAAATGATAATTATGGTTCTACTGTTATATTTGCTTAATTAACAATAAAACACAACCAAAATCAAGATGCGATACTTACTCCTGCAACATATCCATCAGTTCATCCAACTTGGGCGACAAAATGATTTCTGTTCTTCGATTTTGTGCGCGTCCTTCAGCCGACTCATTACTCGCTCTTGGCATAAACTCTCCTTTTCCAGATGCTGTTAATCTTTTAGGGTCTAATCCATAATCATTAGTTAAAATTCTAACCAACGAAGTAGCTCTCGCCACACTAAGATCCCAATTATCCGAAAACTGAGCTGTTCTGATTGGTACGTTATCGGTATGTCCTTCCACTAAAATCTCAAAATCCTCATTTTGCTTTAATACTTGTGCCAGTACTTCTAGTGCTTCTTTACCTTTTTTCTCCACGTTAGCACTTCCTGAGCGGAACATCAGTTTGTCTGACATTGAAACATAGACTTTTCCATTTTTAATTTCAACAGTAAGTTCGTCAGACTTAAACCCTAATAGTGCTTCACGTAAAACTCTGTTTAATCGATTAGCAATAGAATCTTGTTCAGCGATTATGCGTTCTAATTCCTCAATACGCTTTTGACGTTCTGCTAATTCTCCCTCCTTGAGTTTTATGCGGGCATTAGCTTCGTCTTCCATAAGTTGCATTCTTCGTTCTTGTTCTTTTAAACGTTCATCAAACATGTGTCCTCGCTGGAAGTTATCCGATAGAAGCTTCGAATAATTTTCTTGCAATTCTACATGGTCCTTACGCAAACGATTATGTTTATTTTCAAGCTCTTTATACTCATCTTTTAATTTTTTCTGATTTTCCAAAAGCTTAGCATTCAAACCTAAAATACTATCATTTATAGCAACTAAATTAGTATTTCTTTCTAGCAAGTTTTCGTTCATTTCTTCGTATGACTTGATATTATCACAAAGTTCATCACGCTCCTGAACTACTGCCAAAAGTCGATTACTTCCGGCAACAGGCTTCGTTGGTTTATCATCCGCACAAGTGTACACAGGTGCACATGAGGAAAAAACTAATGTACCAAAAACCAACGATAAGCTTACTAATTCCCAATTTTTCATTGTTTGCTATTTAATTTCTCTTTTCAACGTAAATATAAGCTGAAAATAATTCAAATTTCAATTCTATAGAACTGTTTTGTAAAAACACATCTAACTAATACCATTTAAAGCAGAGTAAAATTTCATTTTGCTAAAAATTTAATAATCGCTCAAGACCTTCTTTTACCTTTTCCGCATTTGGCAATAAAGTTGCCTCAAGTATGCTATTCAAAGGAATTGCAGGCGTATCAACTGAACCAACAATTTCTACAGGAGCATCCAAATACTTGAAACACTCTCTTTGAATCTTTCCAGCTAAACCTAACGTAAAAGTGGACTCAATAGACTCTTCAGTTACTAATAAAACTCTATTGTGCTTTTTGGCAACAGAATAAATTAGCTCATGGTCAATTGGACTTAATGAACGTAAGTCAATTAGCTCTATCCTGCCTTCAAACGACTTCATTGCTTCTAAACTCCAATACACACCGCGTCCATAAGTAATGATTGCACAAGATTCATGCGCTTCAACAGCATCACTATCGGCTTCTTTAACTACTCTACCCTTTCCTATTGGAACAACATAATCTTCATCTGGCTCAACAGACATAGCTCCTTCTGTACCAGGTATTTTTGACCAATACAAACCTTTATGTTCAAGTAAAACTACTGGATTTGGGTCGTAAAAAGCAGCCTTCATAAGTCCTTTTAAATCTGCACCTGTTGATGGATAAACTACTTTTATACCTCTAATATTCGTTACCACCGATTCAACACTTGAAGAATGATACGGCCCACCTGAACCATAAGCGCCAATAGGAACTCTTATTATGGCACTAACCGGCCATTTTCCATTGGATAAATAATAACTTCTGCTCAACTCTGTAAAAAGCTGGTTCAATCCTGGCCAAATATAATCTGCAAATTGCACCTCTACCATTGGCTTTAATCCAACCGCGGACATTCCAACTGTTGAACCAATGATATAGGCTTCTTGAATCGGTGTATTAAACACACGGTCATCACCAAATTTTTGCGCCAAGGTTGCTGCTTCTCTAAATACACCTCCAAGTCTTCCGCCAACATCTTGACCATACAACAAAGCCTCAGGGTGTTTTTCCATTAATTCTCTAACAGCAAAAAGTGCGCAATCCACCATAACTGTTTTCTTTTTACCTGCTGGTTCACGAACACCTTTCTCCTCTGTGATAGGTGTTGGCGCAAACATAAAATCAGTTACAGATTCTGGTGTTGGATCATCCGCTGCTTTTGCTTGTTCATAAACAGCATCAACTTCTTGTTTTATCTCGTTTTCAATACTTGCTAACTTTTCTTCTTTTATTCCAGCATCCAAAGCAAATTTTCTCAATTTCGGATAGGGGTCTCTCGTGCTGTGTTCTTCTAAATCATCGCGATACCACTCCTTTCTTACTCCAGAAGTATGATGCCCTAAAAGAGGAACTTTCGCATGAACCAAAAACGGTCTTCGTTCCTTACGAATTATTTCTAGTACATCTTTTATGGTAGAATAGGATTTTTCAAAATCAGAGCCATCAATGGTAACCACTTCTATACCTTTAAAGCCTCGGGCATAATAAGAAATATCTTGAGCTCTTGTTTCTGCGGCATTTGCAGAAATATCCCATTCGTTATCTTGAACTAAATAAAGAATAGGAAACTGTTTCAACGCTGCCATTTGAAGCGCTTCAGAAAATTCTCCTTCCGTACAAGCAGCATCACCAATAGAACAAACTACCACTGGATTTTCACCTTTGTAGTCTTCCGAAAGTCTTTGCTTTTCTTTATATTGAATCCCCATTGCTACACCAGTTGTAGGAATAGCTTGCATCCCAGTTGCTGAAGATTGATGAGGGATTTTTGGCATGTTGTCCCTGTTTAATGAAGGATGCGAATAGTAAGTTCGACCTCCAGAAAATGGCTCATCTTTTTTTGCAAAAATATGCAACATCAATTCATAAGGTGTAATTCCAATTCCTAAAAGAATACTATCATCACGATAATAAGGAGCGACCCAGTCTTGTGGTTTCAATTGCATTCCTATTGCTAATTGTATAGCCTCGTGACCGCGAGATGTTGCGTGAACGTATTTACTTGTTACTTCTTTGTGCGCTTCGTACTTTTCAGCAAGTGTTTTTGCGGTGCACATTAAACGAAATCCCTGTTCGATGATTTGATTATCTATTTTATTAACGGTTTTTGATTTTAACGTTGTATTTGCCATTGAACTTCGAAAATTTTAGATTGCGAAAATACTAAGATTTCTTGAAATAAAATATTGCAAATTCAACATATTAAAGCGATTTCGTTAAGATTTTAAAAGGTGGTGTAATCAAAGTTAATGCTATGCTCACATTTTTTTGAAAAACTAAACTTTAACGGCTCTACCATTATTTAAATGAGATTTGATCTCAATAACTTGTGGACTTATTAAGCTTGCCTACTTTAGGTGCGCAGTTTGAGCATTGCATGGAAAAAACAACCTATCCAATATCAGTACTTTGGTACTAATGTGTAATTTTAATAAACACTTTTAAAAGATTATAACTGTTCGTTACCAATTGAAGTTATTTTCTTTTTACTTTTTGCCAAAGCAGAAAAAGTAAACAAAACTGCTTTTTCCTAGGAATCAAAAGTTTTAAAGGCGTTTACTTCGTACCGCAGATGACCTTATCACTGCATGCTTTTGCTTCGCACGCAATTCCGTGATGGTCACTGCTAACGCTGATAAAACTTTGGATGTAAGGGTGTTCAAATGACATTTTGCTAAAGAAAAACAGCACTACAAAAGCGGTCTTACGAAAGAATTTAGTTTCAATGATAATTCAAGTACCTTATAAATTTTGACTATGACTTGAACCATACCCACTAAATTATCAATAGAACCACTTAAACAATTAATTCATGTAAAATTGATTTTTTCATCAACCTAAAAACAAACTAATAGTTAACTTTGTTAACCTTTTTGAGAAAAAAAGAAAATGAATCAAGAAATGTATATCCCAGCTGGAGTAATCTTAGGAAAGCTAACGAAGCGATACATCAGTATTTTGACGGAAAAATTACAGCACGTGCCAATTGAACGAAATTTTTATCCATTGCTCATTATTGGTCAAAAATCTGGAGAAATTTCACAGAACGAACTGGTTGCCTTGATGGATTCCGATAAGGTTTCCGTGTTTCGAATGGTGGATTATTTAGAAAAAGAAAACATGATTTACAAAAATACAAGCAATGATGATAAAAGATGTCAATTACTCTTTATTAGCGAAAAAGGAAAAGGGTATTTAAACGATATTGAAAAAGCATTTAAAGAAGTTGACACCTTGTTTAATGTTATTTCAGACAATCCTGTTATCGCACAACAACTTCACCAATTAATGTCAGCATTGGAAAAAGAACCAGGTCAAAATATTTCGCTGTATTACGATAGATTAACAAACAACAAGTAAAATGAATTGGATTACCAACGTGTGCTTAGTTGCACTATTATTTCTTTTTTCTGGATGCACTGAGGAAACAGAGGGAAGAGAAAAACTGGAAAAGGGACAAGCTCCGCAGGTTAAAGTCGATTTCCATGTTGCTCAATCGGAAGTGCTTCCTCAGCTTGTTTCCAGTCCGGGAACTGTTCGACCATTTGAGCATATTGATATCTACAGTGAAGTAAATGGAATTCTGAGAAAAATCAATTTTGAAGAAGGAATTCTAGTAAGTAAAGGAACTGTTTTGGTAGCAATAGACTCAGACTTATTATTAGCTGAAAAACAACAAATAAAAGTGGATTTGGAATTTGCTCAAAAAGATGAAGAGCGAAAAAAGCAATTGTATGAGAGTAAAGCGGGTACTTTTGAGCAATGGGAACTAGCCTCTGCTAGAACTAATTCGCTCGAAGCTCAATTAAAATTAATAGATACTCGCATTGACAAAACACTAATTCGAGCGCCATTTTCAGGTAAATTAGGAATGCGTTCTATTAGTGAAGGAGCTTATGTTACAACAGCAACAAAGATTTCCTCACTTGCCCAAATTGACCGATTAAAAATAGACTTTTCTATTCCTCAAAAGTTTGCTGGAAAAGTGAAGGTTGGACAACAATTCACCATCAAAATTGCTGGTAATTCAGATACACTTACAGGAGAAGTTTATGCTATCGACCCAATTATTGATGCAGAAAGTAGAATGTTAAATATCCGAGGAGTTTGTTCAGGAAATGGGGCATTATTCCCGGGTAGTTTTGTGCAAGTTACTATCAATTTAGGGAATAACCCGGATGGAATTATGATTCCAACTTCAGCATTGGTTCCTGTATTAAATGGGCAGCAAATTTGGAAAATTGAAAATAGACAAGCTAATCCAACATTAGTAGAAATAGGACAACGAACGGCTAATAAAATAGAAATCTTGGAAGGGGTTCAAGCAGGTGATACCATTATCACATCTGGCTTATTAGGTATGAGAAAAGGAATGTCTGTTAAGGTAAAAAAATAAGCCATGAGTTTAGCATCAACGAGTATTCGACGACCTGTATTAGCAACTGTATTATCCATGGTCATTGTGATTTTTGGAGGAATAGGTTTCTATTATTTAGGTGTTCGAGAATTTCCTTCTGTGGATCCTCCGATAATTACCGTAACGACTAATTATCCTGGGGCAAATGCTGACATTATTGAATCGCAAATTACCGAGCGATTAGAAGAGGCAATCAGTGAAGTCCAAGGAATTAGAACCATAAATTCCATTAGTAGCGATGGTCGAAGCACGGTTACAATAGAGTTTGATTTAGCGATGGACTTAGACGATGCGGCCAATGACATCAGGGATAAAGTTGCGGGAGCTGTTCGGAATTTACCTCCAGATGCAGACCCGCCTATTGTGGCAAAATCGGATGCAGATGCGGAAACGATTTTCTCATTGACTGTTCAGTCTGAAACTAAAAGTTTATTAGAATTGACCGAGTTTGGAAACGATGTGTTTAAAGAGCGTTTACAAACCATTCCTGGAATAAGTAAAATTTACATTTGGGGAGAGAAGCGGTATTCCATGAAGTTGATGTTGGAGCCAATGAAAATGGCTGGTTTAGGAATTACGCCAACAGATGTGCAACAAGCACTCACACAAGAAAACGTGGAACTTCCTTCTGGGCGCATTGAAGGAGATGAAGTTGAGCTTACCATTCGAACTTTTGGACGACTAACCACGGAAGAGGAGTTTAACGACCTCATCATCGCAGAAAGAAATGGTGGTTATATTCGTTTAAAAGACATTGGAAGCGCCGAATTACGACCACAAAATGAGCGAACTTTACTACGAGGAAATGGTGGTGTACCAATGATAGGAATAGCTGTCCAACCACAACCTGGGGCAAACTACATTGACATTGTGGACGAGATCTACAATCGTGTAGAAAAAATAAAAACGGAAATTCCAGATGATATTTCGCTCGGTGTGGCCTTGGATAGCACCATAAACATTCGAAAGTCAATTAAAGAAGTACAAGAAACTGTTTTGATAGCCTTTTTATTAGTGGTGCTGGTCATTTATTTATTTCTAAGAGATTGGCGCACCACACTCATCCCGATTATTGCCATTCCAATTTCACTAATCGGTAGTTTTTTTGTGATGTATTTAGCTGGATTTTCCATCAATATTCTAACACTTCTTGGAATTGTTTTGGCAACAGGTTTAGTAGTGGATGATGCTATTGTGGTCATGGAAAACATCTATGCTAAAGTAGAAAAAGGAATGAAAGCGCGCCAAGCGGCATTTGAAGGTTCTAAAGAGATATTTTTTGCAGTAATCTCAACAACCATAACCTTAATTGCTGTTTTTCTTCCCATCATTTTCTTAGAAGGTCTGACAGGTAGGTTATTTCGAGAATTTGGTGTTGTAGTTTCCGCTGCGGTAATTCTATCTTCATTTGTTTCTCTTTCTCTTACTCCGATGATGAGTTCATTAATTCTTAAAAAGAAGAACAAAAAAACAGCTTTCTATCGTTCAACGGAGCGATTTTTTGAATGGCTCATATCAGGTTATGAGCGTTCTTTAACTAAGTTCATGAACAAAAAATGGATTTCATTAGTGATTGTGGCTTTTACTGGGTGGCTCATTTATTTCATTTGGGGTTTTATTCCATCAGAATTAGCGCCAATGGAGGACAAAAGTCGTCTTCAAATTATTGCTTCTGCTCCCGAAGGAACATCTTTTGAAAGAATGGACGCCTTTCAACAGGAGTTGATTGCATTGACTGACACTTTGACTGAAAAAGAGCATTTACTCTCCGTTACTTCCCCAGGGTTTGGTTCTTCCATTTCTGTAAACTCTGGTTTTGTTCGTTTGACCTTGCGTCCAAAAAATGAACGTACAAAGTCACAAATGGAATTGGCAGACGAACTCAACCAACGTTTACGGGCTTACAATTTTGCGCGTGTTTTTGTGCGACAAGAGGAAACAATTGGGGGAGGCAGAAACTCAGGTTTACCAGTGCAATATGTGCTTCAAGCTCCAAATTTAGAACAACTAGAAGAGATACTACCCACATTTATGCAAGAGGCACAAAACGACCCTACTTTTCAAGTGGTAGATGTCAATTTGAAATTCAACAAGCCCGAACTTCAAGTCGAAATTGATAGAAATAAAGCACGAAACTTAGGCGTTTCTGTTATGGATATCGCACAAACAATGCAACTGTATTTTTCAGGTCAGCGTTATGGTTATTTTTTGCGAGATGGTAAACAATATGAAGTAATTGGTCAAGCGAAAAAAAGCTACCGAGATGACCCAAATGATTTAAAACAAGTGCATGTTAGAAGTGCATCAAGTCAATTGATACCATTGGATAATTTGGTTACACTCACCGACGCGTCGAGTCCACCGCAATTATTCCGATATAACCGCTATGTTTCTGCAACAATTCAAGCATCTACGGTTCCTGGTAAAACGGTTGGAGATGGCATTGCAGCAATGGATAAAATTGCTGACCGTGTGTTAAATGAGAATTTCTCCACTTCACTGGCTGGTGTTTCTAAGGAGTTTCAAGAAAGTGGAAACAGCCTTGTTTTTGCTTTTGTGCTCGCACTTTTATTGGTTTACCTTGTTTTATCGGCACAATTTGAAAGTTTCAGCGACCCCTTGATTATCATGTTAACCGTTCCATTAGCATTAGCTGGCGCATTACTGAGTTTATACCTGTTTGACCATACGCTAAATATTTTCTCACAAATTGGGATTATCGTTTTGGTTGGTTTGGTAACTAAAAATGGAATTTTGATTGTGGAATTTGCTAATCAACAAAAACAAACTGGACTCGAAAAAGAACAGGCAGTAATTCAAGCAGCAGCACAACGATTTCGACCGATATTGATGACATCATTGGCAACTATTCTTGGTGCTTTACCTATCGCACTTGCCTTGGGAGATGCAGCAACAAGTCGAATTCCTATGGGTGTCGCTGTAATTGGAGGACTATCCTTTTCATTGATTTTAACATTGTATATCATTCCTGTTCTCTATGTTTATTTATCGAGAGCGAATACTTCCTCAATTAAAGATTAAGTGATGCAACTATTGAAATTATATATTCTACTTTTTATTTTGGCATCTTTCCATTCGGAGTGGATTCGTGCACAAGAAACCTATTCTTACGAACAATTCATAAATGCCATGTTGGAAAACGACTTTGGTATTCAACTCGTAAAAAATGAAGTTCAAATAACGCAAAATGAAAACAACATTGGCAATGCGGGTTATCTTCCAAGGATTAGTTTAGATGCACGGCAAGATTTAACGATTAACTCTGCTCGCCAAGAGTTTTTAGGTGGACAAACCAACGAGGCCGATAATGCACAAAACCGAGCTTTTGATGCAGGTGCTATGCTCGAATGGACTTTTTTTGATGGATTCAGAATGTTTGCAACGGACAAAAAACTCAATGAACTTTCTAACGCTGCAAAAATTCGACTTCAAGCTGAAATTGAAATGAAAGTCTTTGAAGCCTCCATAACATTCTATAATTATTTAGCATTAAAAGAATTAGAAGAGACCTACCTTCTAGCTATGGAGCTGTCTCGAGAACGCATGAACTATATTGCTACACGAAAATCAAAAGGTGCAGCAAGTGAAGTTGAATTATTACAAAGCAAATTGGATATTAGTGCTGATAGCTCCTTGTATTTGGATAACCTGAAAGAATTGGAACAACTCAAAACTACTTTGGCAACTTACCTTAATTTAGAGACTGAGGAAATCAATTTAGGTGGCGAACTCCCGAAAGACAGCCCTTTTTATTCTTGGGAACAAATTTTAGATAAGTTGCGTTCACAGAATACTTCATTATTAGCAACTAAATCACAAATCGCCATTGCTGAACAAGAGAAAAAAGAAGCAAAAGGAAGTTTTTATCCGCAATTAGGAATTTATGCCAATTATCATTTCAATTCGGCACAGAATGAAGTTGGATTCTTATTATCTAACAGAGTTTATGGACCAAGTTTTGGAATAATGGCAAGATGGGATATAATAGACAGATTAGCCCGATATACTGAACTAAAAAATGCCAATTTACGACTTGAAAATGCTGAATTACAACAAAAAGAAGAAGAACGTTGGGTAAGTTCAGAAGCTAAACAACTTTTTACAGAATACAAATGGACAAAAGAAAAATTAGCATTAGAAACAGCGAATATCGAAACGACGGAACAAATTGCAGCAATTGCTTCCGAGTCGTTTAGACTTGGTGCTATTTCTCCATTTGAACTAAGAGAAATTCAATTTGGAATAGTTGCTGCGCAACAGCGACTAATACAAGCCAAATTAGCAACAATCAATGCTAGGCTTAATTTGTCGTTATTGATGGGAGAAATTAAATAGTGGGTATTGAAATGACTAAAGGAAATTCGACAAGCACCATTTTTCGAAGCAATATAAATAGCTGATAGACAGTTCAGCTAGGTGCCTGCCAAATTTCACCTTTAAGTCAACTCTTAGATATCATTCTTTTTTATTCTTTCGCTGTGATGTGAATCTGACTAAACTCCTTGTTCACCGCAAGTTCGAAGTGATTGTCTTTCTTCACATTAATAAATTCTACTTTTTCATTATCGACGTAAATGTCTTTAACATCGAATGGCAAATGATGGATTTTTAATCTAAAATCTTTGTATTCTGCATCAAAATCACCCTCCTTATGTTGATTGATAACCAAACCTTTTTCTTTACCTATAAGCTGTAATGTTCTTAGCGAAAACCTTCCTTTTTTATAATCATATCCATCACCAGCATCACTATAAATTTTGGACTTGTGCGAATCCATTTCAAAATAAATATCCACTGTTAATTCATCGATATTCTTCTCCCCAACATATTGTTGAACTGGAAACTTAGGAATACACGAACCCGTTTTAATAAAAATTGGAATGGTTTCTATAGTTGCATCTACCCATACTTCTTGACCTCCTTCTACAACCTCACCAGTCCACCAATTTATCCACTTTCCTCTTGGAATATACATCCTTCTGCCATTAGTATTTGGTTCAAGTATAGGACAAACTAAAATATTTCTTCCAAAAATAAACTCGTCTGTTCTAAAATGGGTTTGTGTATCTTCGTAATCATAGTAAACCAATGATTTAATCATAGGAACGCCATAATTGATATATTCCCAAAACATAGTATAAATGTATGGTAGAAGAGTGTAACGAATTTCAATAAAATTCCGAACGATATCTGTAACATCATTTCCAAAAGACCAAGGCTCTTGTTCACCGTGATGTCCAGAGCTATGCGTTCTACAAAAAGGGTGAAAAACGCCTAACTGAACCCATCTGGTAAATAATTCAGCTGATGGTTGTTCTGCAAAACCTCCTATATCTGTTCCTGCAAAGCCCATACCGCTCATGTTTAATCGCTGAATTTGAACATTACCTACCCATAAATGCTCCCATGAAGCAACGTTGTCACCTGTCCAAGAGGAAGTAAAGCGCTGCGTTCCACTGTATGCCGCTCTTGTAATGATAAATGGTCTTTTCGGATAGGCGAATTTTTTAACCCCTTCATAGGTTGCTCGTGCCATTTGCATACCATAAACGTTATGCGCTTTTCTATGCGAACAATACTCACCATCATAGTTATGTCGCACATCTAAAGGAAAAGTTTTTCCTGGGATTTCCATGACTGCGGGTTCATTCATGTCATTCCATACACCTTTGACTCCAACCTCTTCAATCAAGCCTTTGAATAAACCTTCCCACCATTTACGAACATCTGGATTAGTAAAATCGGGAAAATAACATTCCCCTGGCCACACTTTTCCTTTCATGTATGGACCATCAGACCTCTTACAGAAATATTCGTTATCCATAGCCTCCTTATACACGGAGTAATTTTCATCTATTTTAATCCCAGGGTCAATTATTACAACGGTTTTAAAGCCATCTTTCTTTAAGTTATCGACCATTTTCTTTGGCTCTGGAAAATAATCCGGATTCCAAGTAAAACATCGGAAACCATCCATATAATCAATATCTAAGTAGAGGGCGTCACAAGGAATTTTTAAATCTCTAAATTTCTTTGCCAAATTCGTAACCACTGATTCAGGGTAATAACTCCACTTACACTGATGATAGCCAAGCGCCCACATAGGCGGCATTTCAGGAACGCCTGTCAATAAGGTGTAACTTTTTACCACTTCTTTCAACGAAGGTCCGTAGAAAAAATAGTAGTTTAATTCTCCACCATCTGCCCAAAAAGAGGTTATCCCCATGCGTTCATGACCGAAATCAAAATGCGATTTAAATGTATTATCGAAAAATACTCCATAAGCTGTTTTTTGATTTAGACCAATATAAAATGGAACCGTCTTGTAGATTGGGTCTTTATCTTTTCCAAAGGCATACTCATCTGTATTCCAGTTAGTAAAACGCATACCTTTTAAATTCAAATGAGAAGGTTTATCTCCTAACCCGTAAAAATTTTCTCCTTTAGGAGATAATTTGGACATCTTAACGATGTTACCTCCATATTCCATGTTCTCTTCCCAATGAAAACCAAGCTCGTCCTGTAGAATTGGGTTGTTTTCCAAATCAAAAATGCCAATACGCATATTTTCCTTGGAAACATATACTTTTACTTTTGCAGTTGTAATTACATAAAAGTCATGGTCTTCAGAAAAATCTAGTTCGTTGTAACCTTTAGGATAATCATCATCTAGTGCATAAGAAAAGTCTCTATCAAATCTTCCGTCTGTGGTGTAACGAAAACGTATCACACTATCTCGTAAGATAGTAACACGCAGTAGTACATTGTTTTTAGATTGAAAAGTGAAGGTGTCAACATGTTTTTCAAAGTTAATAATTGTTTGCGGAAATAAATTCCCTTTATATTCTAGTTTAGTGTTTGTTATCATTTCTTATCTGTTAATTTTTTAAGTACTATTACTGCAAGTGGTGGAATAGTAAGACTAAGTGATTGTTTTTGATTATGCCAAGTATTTTTTTCTGTGATTAGCGTATCCGAATTATTAACACCTGAACCACCAAAAAGCACAGAATCGCTATTAAGCACTTCTTGCCAACTTCCTTTTTGAGGAGCTCCTATTCTATAATTCTCTAAAACCTGAGGCGTAAAATTACAAACAAACAATAAGTCATCAGTTTTTCTAATACCTCGACGAACAAAGCTAATTACAGAATTTTCACTATCGTCATAAGAAATCCACTCAAATCCTTTTGCGTCGAATTGCTTTTGGTGTAAGGCTTTTTCTGTTTTATAAAATTTATTTAGTGTTTTTACCCATCTTTGAGTAGTTTGATGTTCATGTTTTTCCAATAAGTGCCAGTCTAATGAAAATTGAAAATTCCATTCACCTACCTGACCAAATTCTCCTCCCATGAACAGTAACTTCGCTCCTGGATGTCCAAACATACATCCATAGAGTAATCTTAAGTTAGCAAATTTCTGCCATTCATCACCGGGCATTCTGCCAAGAATACTTTGTTTTCCATAAACCACTTCATCATGACTTAATGGCAACATAAAATTTTCTGTGAAGGCATACGTAAGAGAAAAGCTTATTTCGTTATGGTGATAGCTACGATAAACCGGCGTCTTTTTAAAGTATTCCAGCGTATCGTGCATCCAACCCATCATCCATTTCATACCAAAACCTAATCCACCAATGGAAGTAGGACGACTTACCATAGGAAAACTTGTACTTTCCTCAGCTATGGTTTGAACATCGGGAAAATCACGATAAATAGATGCGTTCAATTCTTTAAGAAAGTCTATCACGGCTAAATACTCTCTTCCTCCGTACTGATTCGGCTCCCATTCTCCGTCTTTACGGCTGTAATCGAGGTAAAGCATTGATGCAACGGCATCAACACGCAAACCGTCCACATGAAATTCTTTTAACCAAAAATGAGCGTTACTCAATAAAAACGATTGCACCTCTGCTCTTTCGTAATTAAAAATCAAGGACTTCCAATCTGGATGATATCCTTTTCTTTTATCTGGATGTTCATAAAGATGTGAACCATCAAAAAATCCTAGTCCGTGAGCATCTTCCGGAAAATGCGAAGGAACCCAATCCAATATTACGCCAATTTTTGCTTGATGAAAGCAATCAACTAAATATTTGAATTCTTCTGGATTTCCGAAGCGACTTGTTGGCGCAAAGTACCCTGTAAGTTGATACCCCCAAGAAGGGTCGTACGGATATTCCATAATTGGCATAAATTCAACATGCGTAAACTCCATTTCTTTTACGTAGTTCACTAAATCATGCGCAAAATCTTTATATGTTAAAAAAGCATTTTCGTCTTTTCGCTTCCAAGAACCAAGATGTACTTCATAAACAGAGAAAGGGGCGTTAAGGGAATTGTGTTTATTTCGATTCTTTAACCAAGATTTGTCTTTCCATTCATAATTATCTGACCACAGCACCGAAGCTGTTCTAGGTGGTTTTTCACAATACCTTGCATAAGGGTCCGCTTTTTCAGAAACGTACCCATTATGATGACTGTAAATCTTGTACTTATATTTAGTACCTAATTCAATAGCAGGTATAAATCCTTCCCATATTCCTGAGCCATCCCAACGCACATTTAATTTATGCGATTCTGTGTAGTGATTAAAATCTCCAATCACATAAACTTCCCTAGCTGACGGAGCCCAAACGGCGAAATAGATACCTTCAACACCTTCCACCGACACTTGATGTGTACCAAATTTTTCATAGAGGTTACAATGTTTTCCACTTTGAAAAAGTGAAATATCAAAATCGGTAAATAAACTATATGGAATAACGCTAGTCATAATTATAATTGTTTCATAATACTTGAAATTCCTTTAAGCGGAATGATTGCCCAATCTGGTCTGGAATTTAATTCGTAACCAAGTTCGTAAACCGCTTTTTCTGTCATGTGATATTTCAGTAAAAATTCCTGTTCTTTGGAATAACCTAGGTTTAACTTCCCGTAACGGTAAATCTTTTCAAAATAGGTCGATAATGTTAGCCCAACGATATAGGTAAAAAGTTTTTCACCCGCTTCAAAAAGATGTTCTGTTTGATAAGACAAATTACCTCTGTTGTTTAATATGGATGCAAATAGTGCGTAGTGATAGCTCCTAAACAACCCTGCTAAATCTTTTAATGGAGGTTGCTTAATTTTTCTATCTCGAATTGTACTTTCTGGCTCTCCCTCAAAATCGATTATCACAAAATCTTCATCTGTAACAAGCACTTGACCTAAATGGTAGTCACCATGAATTCGAATACGTTCTCCTTTTAAGGTTGTCCAATCAAAGTCTAGGAAAAAATTTCGAATTGCTTTCTTTTTGAGTAAGAATTCTTCTGCTAAATCGTGAGCCTCTCCCTGTAACTTTTCAATATTATTCTCTACCGCATCCAAACGGCTTTGGACTTGGTATATCAATCTGTTTTTGAGCCAAACAGCATAATCGCCATTAAAATTAGTAGAAGTAAAATGAGTGTCTTCATAATTACTTCCCAAGGCTATATGTAATTCAGCAGTTCTTTCAGCGAGTTGTTTTACTTTGGTGAAAAATTCTAAACCAACAAAATCAATGAACTCCAACGGTAATTTTTGCATTCCGACATGCTGAAATAAATGCACAGAAGGCAGTTTACTTATATTAATTTTTTTTCGTTCTAAATTTTGATACGCCTGAAAAATAAGTCCATTAAAATACTCCCAAGCATCACCTTTATTAGGAATTAACTGCTGCATTAAAGCAAGCGTAATACCATCCTTAAAATGTTGCATATTCACTCCGCCTTTAAAAGAAGGAACGCCGGAAAACTTCTGCTTTTCAGTTAAAAAGTGGGCTATTTCATAATCTGGATTTACACCAATGAACAATCTTCTGAAAAATTTCATCACATACTTATCATTATATATGATGCTTGTATTGCTCTGTTCAGCACCAATAAAACGAGAACTTTCGTATGCTTCTTTTGATACATCAAGAGCTGAATAAAATTTTAAATTGCTATCTTCTGACATTCTGGTACCAACTACTAGTTCAAACCAGAGCTTTCGGAAATCTTCAAAATACAATGCGTCCACAAAAAAACCTTGACCTTCACTAAATTCCCCTTCGCTTATTACTGACTCTTTCTCAATCAATTCATCTTTTAATAAAAAACCTACAACAATAAAATAGTTTTGAAAAAAAGATTCCTCATAATTTACCTCAATATGAAAACCCAAATAATGATGTTCATCACTTTTGAATTTAATACATTCAATAACCTCTGTATTTTTTATGGTTGAAACTTTACCCCCATACCAACGTCTAGTAACCACATAAGGTTCGAAAACATCTTTGGTAAACTTTTCATGAAAATCAGTGTTATCAGCTGCTTCTTTCCACGAGAAGTTAAAAGACACTTCGGTCTCGTTTCTACTTTCGTTCTTTTTTTGAGAGTAAGTCGTTGATTTCATGGTTAATTATGAATTTTATAGCGAAACATCAAAAATGTGGAAAGGTAAAACAGGATGAAGTTCTATGTAACTCCACTCTCTATCCCAGTGGTAACTGTTTCCTGTAAGCATATCGTTAACAACAATCGGATGCCCTTCATGGATACCCCACTTATGAAGTGGAACTTTTACCCAGCCTTTTTGACTATAATGAGGATCCAAACTAACAACAATTAATTTTTTATCCGTATTATCGAAATTCCACTTGTAGAAAGCTATTAACTGGTCGTTATCAATCTCCAAAAATTCAATATTATTAGTCTGCTGAAGCGCTTCTGAGGTATTTCTGGCTTTGTTGATGAGCGTAATGACTTCTGTAATTTTATTTTCTTTATGCCAGTCCCAATGCCTAACCTCGTATTTTTCACTATCCTTATATTCCTCTTTACCAGCTACACCAGCATTTACCATTTGTTCAAAAACTGGGCCGTAAACTCCAATATTTGAACTCATTGTAGCTGCCAATGCATAGCGTTGTAAATGCAAACTTTCATTTCCGTATTGTAAATGAAATGGATTTATATCTGGTGTATTTGGCCAAAAATTCGGACGGAAATAATACTTAAGATTCGTTTTAGTCAATTCATTTAAATAAGTAGTTAGTTCATGTTTGTTATTTCGCCAAGTAAAGTAAGTATAACTCTGAGTAAATCCTTGTTTAGCAAGTTGCTCCATTATTTTTGGACGTGTAAATGCTTCTGACAAAAACAGTACATCTGGATATTTCTTTTGCACATTTTGAATTAACCAGCCCCAAAACTCAAATGGTTTGGTATGAGGATTATCCACTCTAAACACCTTTATTCCAAAGCTTTCAACCCAATAAAGAGCAGTTTTTAATAATTCATCCCAAAGATTTTTCCAATCCTCGGTTTCAAAATAAATGGGTAAAATATCTTGATATTTTTTTGGCGGATTTTCTGCGTATTGCACAGTTCCATCAGGTCTCCACTTAAACCACTGCGGATGTTTTTTAACCCATGGGTGGTCAGGTGCTGCTTGCAATGCAAAATCCATAGCTATTTCTATTCCCAACTTTTTAGCCTTGTTTATTAGAGAAAGAAAATCTTTTTCTGTTCCTAAGTCAGGATGCAAAGAAATATGTCCACCTTTTTCTGATCCAATTCCCCAAGGACTTCCAACATCATTTGATTCAGCTTTAGTTGCATTATTTTTTCCTTTTCGGTTTACCTCACCAATTGGATGCACAGGAGGGAAGTAAAGTGTATCAAATCCCATAGCTGCAACGCGAGGTAATAACTTTTCACAATCTTTAAAAGTCCCATGCTCCTTTTTTGTTGAGCTTGATCTTGGGAAAAATTCATACCAAGTAGAAAACAACGCTTTCTTTCGTTCTATTTTCCAAGGAAATTCTTGAGAAGATGTTGCAAGGTGACGGGTTGGATAGTCCTTGAATAAAACATCTAATTCTTCAGTTCGAAGCACAGAAATTGCTTCTTTATGATTATCAATGACTTGAAAAAGGTTAATTAATTCTTTAATTCTTTTATGTCCCTTTTTTGGTGCGAAATTTAAACTGTCTTGAAGATAAGTCGCTCCTTCTAATAGTTCACTAGTAACTGATTGATTATCTGCTATTTTTTTCCTAATTCCATTCAACCAAGTTAAAGGCCAATCTACCCAAGAACGAATAAAGTAAACAAAATTACCTTCTTCATTCAATGATGTTTCCGCTTGCCATCGGTCATTGTCTTTGTGTGTTAACTGAACAATGTTAACTTTTCTAGCTCCTGTCTTTTTAATACAAATTTCGGCCCTTAAAACATCGTGACCATCACACAAAATGTCTGCCTCAAAGTTGACAGGCTGAGAACAAATAGTTTTTATGGCGTATTCACCATTATTAATTACCGGAGAGATGTTCTCTATAATTACTCTAAATTGATTTTTACTTCTGGCAAACGTTTTCATTGTAGATGAGCTTATTATGTCGATTTATTAATTTAAAAACTTTACTTAGTGTCATTTTGACAAATATAAGTTAATTTCGTAGTATGAAAAAAAAATCGTTGATTAATTTGTTTTTACAAAGTGATATTTCAGCAAGTAAACAGAACAATTATTTCTTAAAAAACAAAAAGGTTATATGTAATTTCACAGTATTTATATTGTTTTTTCTAGGCATTTGTGACTAATTTCTAATTTTTTCGGTTATATTTGTTAATCATTGAATCTATAAGAAATACTTATCATGAAACAGAAATATATCTATAAAAATGATTTAGACTCATTGAAATGAACTAAATTCAACTAAATATGAATGATTATACGACTTTTGAAAAAACCAATTCCAGCAATTACGGAAGAAGTATTTTAGATCAAGTCATTTTTATTCTAAATAGCGATAATCAAATAGTTTTCAAGGATAAAAAATTTCAAGAATATTTCTCTGAAATAGCTAGTTTAGATCAGTTCATAACAATTGTATTTTCATCGGATAAAAAGGAAGATATTTCGCATCAATTCAAGCTTGGTTTTTCAAAGGATATTGAAATTAGAACAACGCTTAACACCGACAAACTAGGTTACGAAGGTGAATTCTCTTTGTATTTAGAAATCGCTCCTTACACTAGCAACGGAAAAATAGAAAGGCTCGTTTCAGGAACATTGAAAAGACCCCTTCCAAATAATCTAGCAAATAGAAATATAGAAGAAGACTTCTGGCATTTATTTCAAAATAACCAAATCTCTGTATTTATCATAGATGTTTTGAACGATGGCACCTTCCGTTATGTAACAACTAATGAAAAACATCAGAAGCAAACTGGAATAAAGCTAGAAGATATTGAAGGTAAAACACCTCAAGAACTTGTCGGGGAAGAAGCAAGTATTGCCTTAATTGAAAATTATAGAAATTGTGCCTCTTCCAAAAGAGTGTTAAACTACGAAGAGAAAATAATGTTACCAGTTGGAGAGACATACTGGTTGACTAGTTTAACACCGATAATAAGGAAAGGTAAAACAGTTTCAATTATTGGTACAGCAGTCGAAATTTCAAAAATCAAACAGAAAGAAGCATATTATAAAGAAACGAAAGAACAATTTGAACTAGCTACTAGAGGAGCCAATGATGGAATTTGGGATTGGAATGTTGAAAATAATAAAGTATTCTATTCCAACCGATGGAAAGAGGTCCTCGGGTATGATGAAGAATATTTTGAAAAACAGCATTTAAATTTTTGGAATTTATTACACCCTGACGACGTTAGCAAAGCAAAAACATTTATTGTTAATTATTTAAAAGGAATTGAAAAAGAATACGAGTTAAAAATTCGATTAAAACACGCCGATGGTTCATATCGTTGGATACTTTCTAAGGCTCAATCTTTAAAAAATGAATCTGGTGAAATTGTTCGAATTACTGGTTCTCATCGCGATATAACAAGAGAATTAGAATTAGAGGAATATGCCAAGGGAATAAATAAAATGAAAAATGTTGTCATTGATATAAGTACCCGTTTTATTAATGCCGATATTGATAACATTTCCGATGAATTAAATAATGCATTAGCCATTTTAGGAAACACATCCAATGCAGATCGCGTTTATGTTTTTGAAAACACGAAAGAACTAGGAATAAGCAAAAACACATTCGAGTGGTGCAGAAAAGGTATTAGTCCACAAATCCATAACCTACAATTCTTCCCTATTGACATTTCTACTGAGTGGTTCAATAAGCATGTTAAAGGTGAAACGTTTCATATTTCAGATGTTGATGAAATCGAAGATGAAAATATTCGAAATCTTTTAAAAGTTCAAGAAATCAAAAGTGTGATTTCAATACCGCTAATTAATCGAGACAAAGAATATATTGGTTTTGTAGGGTTTGATTATGTAAAAAATAATCACGTCGCACAAAAAGATGAAGTAGAAATTCTAAAATTATTTAGTCAAATACTCGTTAATATTTATGAAAAAATTGAAACACAAAGAGAATTAAAAGATACTAAAAGTAAATTAGAGAGTATATTAACTGAAATCCAAGACGCTGTTTGGTCTGCCTCCTATCCCGAATTAAAGATTCAATTTATTTCATCGTCAGTAGAACGAATTTTTGGTTTCCCAAAAGAAGAATGGCTCAATGAAAAGCTAGATTGGGAATATTCAGTGCACCCTGACGATTTAAAGATTGTACATTCTATTCCTAAACTATTAGAAAAAAAAGGACACTATCAAGTAGTTTATCGTATTATCACGAAAGACAATAAAATTAAGTGGTTACAAAATTCTGGCAAGATAATTTTTGATAGTGAAAACGAAAAACCAATTCGATTAGACGGCGCTTTCTCTGACATTACAGAACTAAAAGAAAAAGAACTTGATTTAATTGCAGCCAATAAAAACATTAAAAAACAAAATGAAAAACTGGTCAGTTTTTCGCAAATTCTATCGCATAATATTCGTTCTTACTCAAGTAATTTTCTGGGATTGACTCAATTACTACAACAATCGAACGACGAACAAGAAAAGTTAGAATACATTAAACTAATAGAAACCGTTTCAAACAAAATGGATGAAACAGTTCGGAATTTAAATGACTTTTTGATATTGGAGTCACAAAAAGAACAAGTTTCAGAAGAGGAAGTAGAAATTTCTGATTTATTGAAGAACATTGAACGAATACTTCATGCTCAAATACAACAATCGAAGATTACATTAACCCTTACCAAAGACGAACCAATTATTTTGAAAGGAAATTCAGCTTTATTTGAAAGTATTTTACTCAATTTAATCTCGAACTCAATAAAATACTCAACTAAAAAACCAAACCCTAAAATAGCTATTAATTGTCAAGTTGTCAAAGACAAAATTTTAATACAAGTATGCGATAATGGAATTGGAATAGACTTAAAGAAGTATAGAGACAAACTTTTTAAACCAGGAAAAACTTTTCACAGTATCAGTGGATCAGGATTAGGCATGTATATTATTAAAGAACACGTCGAATTTTTAAAGGGTTCTATTTCGGTTGAAAGCGAAGTAGGCAAAGGGACTTGCGTTAATCTTAGTTTTCGTAAAAAGTGATTTTTCATATCTAATAACAGATATTAACAAATTTGTTATTACTTTCGTAGCCTAAATAACTTATTGTCAGACCATCCTTATGGAAAATTCTAAGATCTTTATCATTGATGATGATTCTATTTTTAGATTTATGTTTACGAATATCTTAGGCAGATACGTATCTAAAGATGATATCTATGAATTTAAAAATGGTCAAGATGCACTTAATTTGTTACACTTAGCCCCGAAACACATTTTCTTGGATTTGAGAATGCCAGTGATAGATGGCTGGGAATTCATGGAAGAAGTGACAAAAAGAAGTCTTTCCTCTAGTACTCGTATTCACATAGTGAGCTCATCAATTGACCCTTACGACGAATCCATTAAAGAGAAATACGAGTTGGTTAAAAACTATCTTCGTAAACCTGTTGACCCGAGTACCCTAGAGAAAATAATTAAAGAAGGGTAAAATTGATTCCATAGTTACTTTCTTTCTCCCAAATCAACCTGAGAGATTATAGAGATGTTTTGCCATAAAAAATATGTAGCTTTGCTAAAATATTGTTTTATATGCTTACTAAGGAAGAAGTAAAGTTCATTCGTTCGCTTCATTTGAAGAAATTCAGAAAGATAAACAATGCTTTTATTATTGAAGGTCATAAAATGATAGAAGAAGCAATTGATTCTAATAGTAATTGCATTTCAAAAATTTATAAATCTGAAAATTCAGAGCTTAACATAAAAACCTCCTTACCAATATTATCTATACCCGAAAAGCAATTAAAACAAATTTCCACATTAAAGCAACCACAAGGAAGCTTGGCGATTTGTCAAAATTTTGAGTTAGAAGAAAATACAAACTCAGAACTAATATTGGCATTGGATAATATACAAGACCCTGGTAATTTTGGAACTATCTTAAGACTTGCAGCATGGTTTGGCGTGAAAAAAGTATTAGCCTCTCACGATTGTGTAGAGTTGTTTAACCCGAAAGTTGTTCAGGCATCTATGGGAGCCATATTCAACGTTTCGGTAAAGTATTTGGATTTACTTGATGAACTAAAAAACTGCGATTTACCAATTTACGGTGCTTTATTAGAAGGAAAA
>SKGS01000159.1 GCA_007117355.1 Lishizhenia sp.
ATAACGCAATCACAAAGTATTCTATACTAAAACCCCTGTACTCCGTTTACTGTTGTATATTTTAATACGTTCTTTTTATCTGGATGAATTCTAGCAAAAGCAGATTGAAGCGCTATTGTTCCTTCGTGAAAACCGCACAAAATAAGCTTTAGTTTTCCATCATATGTATTCACATCTCCTATAGCATAAATCCCGGGGATGTTGGTCGAATAATCAGTTGTATCAACCTTAATTGCATTTTTCTCAATTTCCAATCCCCAATCTGCAATTGGGCCTAATGACGGTTTTAAACCAAATAGTGGAATGAAGTGGTCTGTCGGGAGACTATATTTACCTTCAGTTTGATGTTCTATTACAACACCTTCAACATGGTTTTGTCCTTCAATACCAACAACCTCTGCCTCCGTAATAAGTTTTATCTTTCCCGCTTCAGCTAAATCCATAACTTTCTGAACAGAATCCAAGTGACCTCTAAAAGAGCTTCTTCTGTGAACTAAAGCCACCTCTTTAGCAATCTTTTTTTCTGTTAGGTAAATAGCCCAATCAAGTGCCGAATCACCACCACCTGCGATAACACAACTCTTTCCTCTGTAAAACTCTGGATCTTTAATGATGTACTCAACTCCTTTATCTTCAAAATCTTCGATGTTAGCTATAGGAGGCTTTCGCGGTTCAAATACTCCTAGACCACCAGCAATCAAAATAACAGGTGCCTCGTGTTGCGTTCCTTTATTCGTTGTAACAATAAAATCACCTTCTTCATTTTTATCAATGGATACTGCTGCTTCACCGAGCGTAAAACCTGGTTTAAATGGTGCTGCCTGCTCCATCAAATTATCAACAAGTTCACCTGCTAAAATAGACGGAAAACCTGGAATATCATAAATTGGTTTTTTTGGATAAATTTCAGAACATTGCCCTCCAGGCTGAGGAAGGGAATCAATTAAATGACATTTTAATTTTAATAATCCTGCTTCAAATATTGCAAATAAACCAACTGGACCAGCTCCAATAATTATGATATCTGTTTTAATCATCTGTTCTTATTTTTAAGGGTACAAAAGTACATATATTTCTAAATCCTTAGGCTTTTTCAAAAGCTAATCTCCTTGACCCAAATTACATTCGTTTACAACAAAGTGTTATTAAATTTGTTTTTTTATCCACTGCAAAAGAAAACGACGAGTCAAGAATTATAAAAAATCAAATGAGAATAGGAATTATCGGTTTAGGTTGGTTAGGTGCGCCTCTTGGTGAAATATTAAATTCCAAAGGTTTTGCTATTGTAGGAACAACAAGGAATCAAGAGAATGCAAAGCGTTTTAGGGAACTTGGCATCCAAGTTCAACATTTCGAACAAAACGACTTTTTCAGACAGATTGATTGGATTTCAGAATTAGATTATTTGATTTTGGCTGTTCCACCATCTACCTTCAAAGAAGATTACCCGAGCGCAATGATAAACTGTGCTAAGCAAATTGATGGAAAAGCTAAAGTGGTATTTATTAGCTCTACAAGTGTTTACTCCAATCAGTTAACTTTTTGTAATGAAGAAACAATCGCTAATGGAGAAGAGAGAAGCGCGCCTTTTATCATCAATGCAGAAATGCAATTAAAAACACTTCTTGGTAAACGATTAACTATTATCCGTATGGGAGGATTAATTGGTGGTAATCGACATCCTGCTAAGTTTATGCAAGGTAGAGAAATTCAAAATGGAGATTCGCCAATCAACGTTATTCACTTGGACGATTGTATTGGGTTAATAGAATGGGTACTACAAAATGATTTTTTTGGAGAAATAATAAATGGTGTTTCAGCTGAACATCCAAAGAAATCTGAATTCTACACCTGGGCTACTGATAAATTAGAATTAAAAAGACCCGTTTTTCAAAGTGGTGGAGCTGAATTTAAAACGGTTCAATCAAAATGGAGAAACACAAACTCATTCTATCAATATAAGTTTGATGACCCTTATGAATATCCAATTAACGAAAATTAAGATAATAACACAGTTTTAATAAAACTATGTTTTTTTTCTACACTTCATTTATGTACATTTGAGGTAATATAAAATATTGTATTGTAAATAACCAACGCATACAAACTGGCGCTCGTTTAAAAAGTACTATGAGGTTTTTAACTTTATTTTTTAACCGTATTATAATTGTGATTTTTGTTGCATTTACAGCAATACCAATTTATGCTGGCCACATAGTGGGAGGAGAAATTTATTACGATTGCCTCGGTGATGATAATTACGGTGTTACAATTAAAGTTTATCGCGAATGCGGGGCGCAAGCACCTTATGACTCACCTCTCATATTAGGAATTTTTAATAACACAAATAATTCTTTAGTAAGAACAGAAAATGTATCTTTTCCTGGAAGCGAAGTTTTACCTGTTGAATTTAATAACCCCTGTGTTCAGCCGCCGGGAAATATTTGCATTGAAGAAGCTATTTATCGAAGAATAATAAACCTACCTCCTACTCCTGACGGATACACTTTATCTTACCAGCGTTGCTGTAGAGCTCCAAACATTGTCAATTTAGCAAACGCAGAAGAAGAAGGTTTAACCCTCACAACGACAGTCCCGGGCACTAATTCTGGTGTGACTTGTAATAGTTCTCCTCGATTTACAAACTTTCCACCCTTAGTTTTATGTAATAATCAAGAGTTAGTATTTGACCACAGCGGAGAAGACCCAGATGGAGATGAGATAGTTTATGAGCTATGTACACCATATCATGGCGGTTCATTTACCAACCCTCTCCCAAATCCTCCAACAGCGCCGAGCTATCAAGAAATCGTTTGGGAGAATGGGTTTTCAGAAACAGAACCGTTTGGAGCTAATGGTCCAATCAACCTAAATCCAACTTCGGGAATGTTAAATGCTTCACCTTTAATGTTGGGGCAATATGTAGTAGGTATTATGGCAAGAGAGTTCAGAAATGGTGTTTTGTTGAGTGAGACAAGACGAGATTTTGTATTTACTGTTTTTAATTGCAACATTACCTTGCAAGCTGGAATTGTAGCTCAAGAAGAACTCAGCACGTTTGTTTCTTTTTGTCAAGGTTTAACCATAAATTTTGAAAATTCCAGTTTTGGTGGTTCAAACTACTTTTGGGATTTTGGAGTTGATGATGACCCAAACGCAACTAGCACTTCTTTTCAACCATCATTTACTTTTCCCGAGCCAGGTTCCTATGATGTAACGCTGATAGTAAATCCAAATTGGCCATGCAGTGATACGCTTACAAAAACTTTTATCGTTAATGAATCATTAGATGTTTGGTTTGATGTTCCGCCATCGCAATGTGTGACAGGTAACTCATTTGACTTTGAAGCACAAGGAAACTATGAAGACAATCCCAGTTTTTTCTGGGACTTTGGACAAAATGCTTCACCCAATTCTTCGGAAATATCTAATCCAACAAATATTGTTTACAATAGCGCTGGACTTTTCCCTATTACATTAACGGTAGAAGAAGGGGATTGCATTGGTAGTTTTACAGACTCACTTCTTGTTTATCAAGAACCAACAATCGCCTTTGACATAGAGGAAGGGCTGTATTGTGCTCCATTCATTGCTCTTTTTGAAAATCTTAGTGCAGCAGATACTCCGTTAAATTATTTATGGGATTTTGGTGATGGTACTACATCTTCGCAACAAAATCCAGTTCATGTTTACGAAGAGCCAGGAATATATAACGTTTCGTTGGCTGTAACTTCTACTCAAGGATGTACAGCTGAATTATTTCTTGAGAAACCTGGACTAATTGAGGTGTTTCCTTCTCCAACTGCCGCATTTACAGTTGACCCAGAGGAAACAACAGCTTTTCAAACAGAGATTACTTTTGAAGATGAAAGTATAGACAGCGAACAACATTTCTATTTTTTTACGGAGACAGACTCAACGGAAGAAAGAACTGCCACTTGGAATTACCATGAAGGAGGTTCGCACCGACCTTTTCAAGTAGTAATAAATGAATACGGGTGCAGGGACACCGCTTTTAGAACAGTTTTCGTTGCACCACAAACAACGCTTTACATTCCAAATGCATTCACACCAGACGGAGATGACATCAACCCCGTCTTTAAGCCTGTGGTTTACGATGTGGATGATTATGAATTCATTGTTTACAATCGTTGGGGTAAAGAAGTCTATAGAACGGGCAAAACATCAGAAGGATGGGATGGTACTCACAATGGAAAAGAAAGTCCTGTTGGTGTTTACGTTTGGCTGGTCAGATTTCGAAATGACCAACAAATTTTTGAACAGCACCTAGGACATGTGTCTTTGATTAGGTAGTTAAAACAATTTCTTATTCATAATTTTATTTTGACAAAGTTCTATTTTGAAGAATAAAATTTAGGAGTTTTAAATACTTTCTAAATCTTGTTATAAGCCTTTTTTATTTGGTTATTTTCTTAAATTTGCTTGTGGTAATGCTATTTATCGTTTTTAATACAAAAAAAGAATGAAAAAAATTCAAATGGTTGACCTCATAACCCAATACGAGGCAATAAAAGATGAGGTTAAACTTTCTATCGACAATATACTTGACAATGCACAATTTATTAATGGCCCAGATGTTCATGCATTCAAAGAAGAGTTAGAATCATACCTTGGCGCAAAACATGTAATTCCATGTGCTAACGGAACTGATGCTTTACAAATTGCTATGATGGCATTAGACCTAAAACCCGGAGATGAGGTAATCACGCCATCTTACACATATATTGCAACAACCGAAGTGGTAGGATTACTTCGTTTAAAACCAGTTTTTGTTGATTGCGACCCTAAAACTTTTAATATTTCACCGGAAGAAATTAGAAAAGCGATTACTCCAAAAACTAAAGCTATTGTACCTGTTCATTTGTATGGGCAGTCCTGCGACATGGAGGAGATTATGGAAATCGCAAAAGAACATAATTTATATGTGATAGAGGATAATGCTCAAGCAATTGGTTCAAACTATACATTTATCGACGGTTCAATAAAAAAAACAGGGACTATTGGTCACATTGGGTGTACAAGTTTCTTTCCTTCAAAAAACTTAGGAGGCTATGGTGATGGTGGAGCAATATGCACTAATGACGACAATCTTGCTGTAAAATTAAAAATGATTGCAAGTCATGGCCAAAGCAAACGATATTATCACGATGTTGTAGGTTGTAATTCACGTCTTGATACAATTCAAGCAGCAATTTTACGAATTAAACTAAGAAAATTAGATGAATACATAGATTCTAGAAGAAAAGCGGCTGCATTTTATGATCAAGCATTTGCTAACAATGATAAGATTACCGTTCCTTATAGATGCTCTAAGACCAAACATGTTTTTCATCAATATACGTTGCAATTAGATGAGTCTATTGACCGAGATGCACTTGTAGAGTACTTAGCCTCTAAGGAAATTCCTTCTATGATTTACTATCCTGTTCCTGCTCACAAACAAAAAATGTTTCAACAGCTAGAAACTAGATGTGGTTCATTAGAAACAACTGACTGGCTTACATCAAGGGTTATTTCGCTCCCAATGCATACGGAGTTAAGTGAACAACAGTTGTCTTATATTTCTTCTGAAGTTTTAAATTTTATTGAAAAAAATTAAATTTAATCGGTTGTTTAAAAAGATATTTGGCTGATTTTTTATTTATTCGACATAAATGATTTTCTTTGTAGCCTGTTTTAAACCACCATTTTCTAAGAGAAAATATTTTTAAATAAGTTCATGAAGTATTTTGCACACGAAACTGCTATAATCGACGAAGGTTGCGACATTGGTGAAGGAACTAAAATATGGCACTTTTCTCATATTATGTCTAATTGTAAAATAGGCGAAAAATGTAATATTGGGCAAAATGTGGTGGTTTCCCCAGATGTGATTCTTGGAAACAATGTTAAAGTGCAAAACAATGTCTCCATATACACTGGCGTGGAATGTGAGGATGATGTTTTTTTAGGTCCTTCTATGGTTTTTACAAATGTCATCAATCCAAGAAGTGCTGTAAATAGAAGAGGACAGTACAGTAAAACAGTAGTAAAAAAAGGCGCATCAATTGGTGCAAATGCTACGATTGTTTGCGGTCATGATATTGGTCAATTTGCTTTCATTGGCGCAGGGGCTGTTGTAACAAAACATGTTCCTGACTATGCCTTGGTAGTTGGAAATCCTGCAAAACAAATTGGGTGGATGAGTGAATATGGTCACCGCCTAGAATTTGATAATTCAGGATTAGCAAAATGTGAAGAAAGTGGAGAAACATACCAATTGTTGGATAACAAAGTCTCAAAGGTTTAAAAAATGAATGTAAAAAATAAAAAAATAAAATTTGTAGTTGTTGGTGCTGGACATATAGGCAAACGCCATGGTGTTATGATTCAACGAAATGAAGAGTCGGAATTAATGGCAATGGTAGATGTTTTTCCCAAAGAAAAGCTAAACGCCGAAGATTTTGACGTTCCGTTTTTTACAAGTATCGACGATTTACTTGCTGCTGAAATTCCTTTTGATGTTGCTTGTGTTTGCACACCAAATGGACTTCATGCAGCTCAAAGTGTACAATTATTAGACGCAAAAAAACACGTAGTTTGTGAAAAACCAATGGGACTAACCAAAGACAACTGCGAAAAAGTCATTTTTAAGTCTTTACAAATGTCTAAACATGTGTTTTGTGTAATGCAAAACAGATATTCACCTCCTTCTGAATGGATAAAGTCTGTAATAGACGATGGTTTATTAGGAGATATTTTTATGGTTCAACTCAATTGCTATTGGAATAGAGATGAACGTTATTACAAAAAAGGCAGTTGGAAAGGAACCAAAGATTTAGATGGAGGTACATTGTTTACACAGTTTTCTCATTTTATAGACATCATGTATTGGCTCTTTGGTGACATAGACAATATAAAAGGACGCTTTGCCGATTTTACACATCAAGATAATACAGACTTCGAAGATTCAGGTTTTGTAAGTTTTGACTTCGTTAACGGAGGAATGGGAAGTATTAACTATTCCACTTCTGTTGCTAATCAAAATCTTGAAAGTTCAATCACAATTATCGGAAAAAATGGTAGTATTAAGATAGGCGGACAATATATGAATGAAGTAGAAGTTTGTAACATTGCTGGTTATGAAATGCCAAAATTAGCTCCAACTAACCCTGGAAATGATTATGGTGCGTACAAAGGTTCTGCTGCGAACCACCATTACATAATCGAAAATGTTGTTGATACTTTAAAAGGTAGAACTACCGCCACAACCAACGCTTTGGAAGGGTTAAAAGTTGTAGAAATTATAGAACGAATATATAAAGTAAGAGATGAACAAGTTAATTTACGATAAACTACTAGCAAAGCAAGAAAAGCTTGCTGTTGTAGGATTAGGGTACGTAGGCCTTCCTATTGCTCTAGAATTTGCAAGAAAGATTTCAGTAATCGGTTTTGATATCAATCAAGAACGTGTTGATATGATGCGTAATCATATTGACCCTAGTAAAGAACTGGAAGCTTCTGATTTCGAAGGATGTGATATTCATTTTACAGCAGATTATGAAGAGTTGAAAGAAGCAACTTTTTTCGTTGTTGCTGTTCCAACGCCAATCGACGACTCAAACCTTCCAAATTTAAAGCCGCTTATCTCAGCGAGTAAGTCTGTTGGAAAAGTTTTGAAAAAGGGCGATTATGTTGTTTTTGAATCTACAGTTTACCCAGGTTGTACAGAAGAGGATTGTATTCCTGTTTTGGAAGAAGAATCTGGATTAAAATGGAAAGAAGACTTCATGGTAGGATATTCGCCAGAAAGAATCAATCCAGGAGACAAGGTTCATACGTTGCAAAACGTGGTAAAAGTAGTGTCTGGTTGTTGCCCAACTTCTCTTGATCAAATAGCAAAGACCTATGAACTAGTGGTAGAAGCTGGTGTTCATAGAGCTGCAACAATAAAAGTAGCAGAAGCTGCCAAAATTATTGAAAACACTCAGCGCGATGTTAATATTGCACTAATTAATGAGCTATCAATCATTTTTGATAAACTTGGAATAAACACGTATGATGTACTTGAAGCAGCTGGAACAAAGTGGAATTTCTTGAAATTTTCCCCAGGTCTTGTTGGCGGTCACTGTATCGGTGTGGATCCTTACTATTTAACACACAAAGCAAAACAACTAGGATATCATGCACAAATCATCAATAGTGGTCGTTTTGTGAATGACTCTATGGGTGGATATATTGCAAAAAAATGCGTCAAAAAAATGATTGCAGAAGGTAAAAACATGAATGAAGCAAAAGTGCTAATCATGGGAGCTACTTTTAAAGAAGATGTTAGTGATATTCGTAACTCAAAGGTAGTGGATGTATATAAAGAACTTGAATCATTTGCTGTTAAAATTGACTTGATAGATCCTCATGCATCTTCTAAAGAAATGGAACACGAATATGGTGTTTCTTTAGCAGATAAAGCAGGTGATAATTACGATGCTGTAATTGTAGCTGTAAATCATGCTGAATATAAAGATTTAGATGAAAATTTCTTTAAATCATTATTGAAAGATGGAAACGGTGTTTTCATTGATGTAAAAGGTACTTACAAAGGAAAAATCAAGGAATTAAATTATTGGAGTTTGTAAAGCTATGAGTTGGACAAAAAGCATTTTGGTAACAGGCGGAGCTGGATTTATTGGATCACATGTGATTAGACGTTTGATTTCTAAATACCCAAATTATCGCATTGTTAATTTCGACAAGTTAACGTATGCAGGGAATTTAGAAAACTTAAAGGATATCGATCACATGGACAACTATGTTTTCTGCAAAGGGGACATCTGTGACCCTACATCTATCCAAGATGCTTTCAATAAGTATGAAATTACAGATGTAATTCACCTTGCCGCTGAATCTCATGTTGACCGTTCCATTTCTGGTCCAATGGAATTTGTTATTACTAACGTTGTTGGCACTGTAAATTTATTGAACGTTGCCAAATCATCATGGAAAGTTTACAGCAATCATATATTTTATCATATCTCTACTGACGAAGTGTATGGTAGCTTAGGAGAAGAAGGATTGTTTGAAGAAACTACTCCTTACGACCCACGAAGTCCATACTCCGCATCAAAAGCCAGCTCAGACCATTTCGTTAGAGCTTATCATCACACTTATGGTCTTCAAGTAAAGCTATCTAACTGTTCAAATAATTATGGTAGTCACCAATTTCCTGAAAAATTGATTCCGCTGATGATTCACAATGTTTTAAACAATAAGGAACTTCCAGTTTATGGGGATGGTAAAAATATTCGCGATTGGTTATGGGTTGTTGATCACGCTATTGCTATCGATGAAATTTTTCATAATGGTAAAAATGGTGAGACCTACAACATTGGAGGGCTTAATGAATGGACAAATATTGAATTGGTAAAAACCATTTGTTCGTTGTTGGACAAGAAGCTGGATAGACCCGCAGATTCATCGGAAAAATTAATAACCTATGTCAAAGACAGAGCTGGTCACGATAGAAGATATGCAATTGATGCTAGCAAAATAGAAAATGACCTCGGATGGAAACCGTCTATTACCTTTGAAGAAGGTTTAAGTAAAACGATCGATTGGTATTTGGCAAATTCAGCATGGATTGAAAATGTAACATCAGGAGAATATAGAAATTATTACCAACAACAATACGAAGAGAGAGGATAAATAATATGACTTGGATTTCAGGGATTTTCAAAAAAAACAAAAAACTCCCACCATTTGATTTAGCATCTATTGGTGCGGATATGCATTCTCATCTTATCCCAAGCATTGACGATGGTGCGCAATCTATGGATGAAAGCATCGGTATGATTAATAAATTCAAAGAATTAGGATTTAAAAAAATCATCACCACTCCTCATGTTATGTCTGATTACTACAAAAACACGCCTGAAATTATTTTAGGCGGAATTGAAAAAGTAAAAAAAGAATTAGAATCGTTAAAAATCCCAGTTGAAATAAATGCCGCAGCTGAATATTACGTGGATGAGTTTTTACTTGACAAAATAAAATCTAATAATATCCTATCTTTTGGTAATACGAAAAAGTATGTTCTTTTCGAATTTTCGTTTACTTCTGAACCACTTGAAAAAAACAATGTTATTTTTCAGTTTTTGCAGTCTGGATACACTCCTGTACTAGCTCATTTTGAACGTTATATGTTTTTCTTTTCCAAACCAATCGAAAAGGCTCAAGATTTAAAGCAAAGAGGAGTGAAAATCCAAGTTAACCTTTTGTCTTTGACAGGTCATTACGGAAAGAAAATTCAAGAACAAGCAGAAATTCTAATCGACAATAAGTTAGTTGATTTTGTTGGTACTGACTGTCATCGAATGGAACATTTAGAAACCCTAGAACAAAATCTACACTTACCTTATTTTCATAAATTAAACGAACTTGATTTATTGAACAGAGAACTTTAGGCCTGCTCTCTTTCGTTAAACACAACTCAACTTTTCATTATTTTATTTTCAAATAGCATAAACCCTGTTATTTTTGCAAATTCATTAAATAAATAGAAATGAACTTTTTGGAAGAATTGGAATGGAGAGGCATGATTCACGATGTAATGCCCGGGCTGGAAGAACATCTAAAAGAAGGTACTCGTTCTGCTTATGTTGGCATTGACCCAACGGCCGATTCATTACACATAGGTCACCTTGTTGGGGTTATGATGTTACGACATTTTCAAAAAGCAGGTCATCAACCAGTTGCGCTAATTGGCGGTGCTACAGGTATGATTGGAGATCCATCTGGAAAGTCTCAAGAACGTAATTTATTAGATGAAAAAACACTGAGACACAATCAAGATTGCATTCAAAAACAATTAAGTAAGTTTCTAGATTTCGACACTTCTAAGGCGTCAAAAGCAAAGTTGGTCAACAACTACGATTGGATGAAAGAATTTTCTTTTCTAGAATTCATCCGTGTGGTTGGAAAGCATATCACCGTGAATTACATGATGGCAAAAGACTCTGTAAAAAAGAGAATTTCTGGAGAAGATTCAGAAGGGATGTCTTTTACAGAATTTACGTACCAACTTGTTCAAGGATATGACTTTTTGCATTTGTACCGAAATGACAACTGCACTATTCAAATGGGAGGCTCCGACCAATGGGGAAACATTACTACAGGAACAGAATTAATTAGAAGGTTAGAAGCTGGAAAGGCATTTGCGCTAACTTGCCCGCTGATTACAAAGGCGGACGGCTCTAAAATGGGTAAAACCGCTGAAGGAAATGTTTGGCTTGACCCTGAAAAAACATCTCCGTATAAATTTTACCAATATTGGCTAAATACTTCAGATAAAGACGCTGAGAAATTTATCAAAATTTTTACGTTTTTGTCTAAAGAAGAAATTGAAACATTGGTAAACGAACATAAGCAAGCGCCGCATTTGCGATTACTTCAAACTAAGTTGGCAGAAGAAATGACTGTTTTAGTTCATTCAAAGGAAGAATTGGACAATGCAAAAGTAGCTTCTCAAATTTTATTCGGAAAAGCTACGTCAGAAGAACTAGCAAAGTTATCGGAAAAGCAGTTTTTAGAAATTTTTGAAGGTATTCCTCAGGCGATTTTACCGAAAAATGAAATAAATGAAGGTGTAAAAATTGTTGATGCCCTTTCAGCGAAAACAAAATTTCTATCGTCTAATGGAGAAGCAAGAAGAGAACTTAAAGGAAATGCAATCAGCATCAATAAAACGAAAGTCAATGACAGTTTTGTCATTACAAAGGAACATCTAATTCAAGACAAGTTTGTGCTCATAGGGAAAGGAAAAAAGAATAATTATTTATTGATTTTTGCGTAGAATGTAATTTGAAAAACAATCCCACATACCTCTCGTCCTTGACCTTTCCAAGGTTTGTGTTGTCGATTCTTGTGGTGATTGTGCATTTCGGATTACATTTAGCCATTTTTCAGGGGGAAAGAGTCAGTAATATCCTCCAATTTATGGGAGTTGCAATAAGTTTTTTCTTTTTCCTTTCTGGCTTTGTTTTGGCTTATAATTATGATAATAAAACTAACGTTAAACTTTTTTGGGTAAAACGATTTGCGCGGATTTATCCATCTTACATTTTGAGTTTTGTTAGTGTTTTTATCTTGCTATTAATTACCGATAGACCAATTCCAACGTTGTCTAATAGCATCTTAAATGCCTTAGGTTTGCAATCATGGAATGCTGGATATGCACTAGAATTAAATTTCCCTTCATGGTCGCTCTCCGTTGAGTTCTTCTTTTATTTAATTTTTCCCGTTTTGACCTTTTTCTTTTATAAAATGAGCTGGAAAAAAGCCTCCTTAGCAGCACTAATTATTTGGATACTTGGCTTATTGCAACATATTTACTTCATGGATAACCTTTACGATCCAGATCGTTTTTTTGTAGAGCAGTTTATTTTATATTTCCCACTTTTTCACCTTAGTACTTTCATTGCCGGTTTTGCTGCCGGAAAAGGAATTCATAGAAAGTTAAATGCAAAAAACAATAAAGCCTCAATTTCGTGGATGCCATTTTTGATTGCTACAATAGGGATTTTTAGTTTTATATACCTCCTCTCTTTTGAAAACCCCGCTCGTTTTTACGGGCATAATGGAGCTTTAGTGCCAATATTTTTACTGATAACTTATGGACTATCTTTAGACACTAAAATATATCCAAAACTTATTGGTACTAAGCCAATGATTTATTTGGGAGAGCTGAGCTATGGGATTTATATTTGGCAGTTTGCGATTTATCTCGTTTTCACACTCCTTTTTGGTACTACTTTGTTCAGTCTATCGGAATTCTTTATTTACCTCATTTCACTAATTCTTTTTAGTGCATTAATGTATCGTTTTTTCGAAAAACCGTCGCACTCTTTTATTGTTAAAGCCTTCCGAAAAAAGCAGCAGTGAGAAGTTGTATAAAAAAGCTATCTTTGCCAAAAAATTGTTGATTTAAATGTGGTTTAAGCTTTCTCAAATAATACTGAGGAACAGGATAATTATTCTTGTTATTGTTTCTCTGCTCACTGTTTTTTTTGGGTATTTTGCTGTTACCTCATTAAAGCTTGACAATAAGTACGGGAACATGCTACCCCGAAAATCACCAGCGCAATCCGTTTACTTAAAATTCAAAGAAATGTTTGGGGAAGACGGCGGAACGCTTGTTATTGCCATCCAATCAGACTCCTTATACACAGAAAACAACTTTCTCAAATGGAGAGAGTTAGCAAGTGAAATCCGTTCGATAGACGGCGTTGAATCTGTGATTTCAGAAGCCGATTTATACAAAATTCAAAATAACACAAGCAAAGGGAAGTTTGAAGCTCATCCCATTTTTGAAGACACTACTTTTATTGCTGCAACGATAAAGGAAATTAAAAATGACGTAAGGTCAACGCCTTTATACGACGGTGTATTGTTTAACGACAGCACCAATGTTTCATTGATGATGATAAGTATCGATGAATCATTTTTGAGCGACCAAAAAAAGTCAACTGTTGTCATTGACATCGAAGATTTGGCTTTGACTTATGAAACGTATTTTGGCAAAATGCACTTTGCTGGATTACCACATATTCGAGTGGTAATAGGAAAACGAGTTGTCAATGAAATGTACATCTTCATTGGACTAGCTATTTTGGTTACTTCCATTTTGTTGTTTGTCTTTTTCCGTTCGTTTAGAGTGGTGATTTTTTGCAACGTTGTAGTTTTTGTGGCTGTAATTTGGTCACTTGGTAGTATTGGACTTTTTGGATTTAATCTTTCCATTTTAATGGCTCTCATTCCGCCGTTAATGATTGTCATCGGTATTCCCAATTGTATTTTTCTTTTAACCAAATTTCACCGGGAAGTAAAAAGCCACGGAAACAAAACCAAAGCTTTATCGCGCGTTATTCAGAAAGTTGGTAATGCAACATTTCTTACTAATTTAACTACGGCCCTAGGTTTTTCAACTTTTGTATTTACCAATTCCGAAAAACTTATTGAATTTGGAATTATTGCGTCATTAAATATCTTGATGGTTTTCGTATTGTCTATAACCATTATTCCAATTGTTTTCTCTTTGGCTAATCCTCCAAAACCAAAACATTTAAAACATTTAGAAAAGACTTATACTAAAAATGTTATTGAAAAATTGGTTTATCTTTCCACATTCAAGAGGCCCTACGTTTATGCCGTAGCAGTTTTGGTTATTGCAATAAGCATTTGGGGAACAACAAAAATTGAAGCAACTGGAAATCTTACTAGTGACTTACCTGAGTCTGACCCAATTTTAAAAGATATTCAATTCATTCAAGAAAACTTCGGAGGGGCCATTCCTTTTGAAATAATGATTGATTATAAAGAAGATGGTCGAAAGTTCAATAATGCAATGTTGGCAAAAGTTGAATCCGTGCAAAAGATTTTGGACGATGACAAACTGTTTTCTAAATCATTGTCATTAGTTGATTTTATGAAAACAATCAACATGGCTTATTATGGAAATAATCCAAATTATTATAAGCTTATTTCAAGAAAAGACTTTAGAAGACTTGGCAGCTATGTCACCGCATTCGAAGATGACCTATCGAAGTTATCTAGAATTCATCGGTTTCAAGATTCTCTAAATGAAGGACAAACAAATTATTTGGATTCTATTTTTACATTTTACCCTGACTTATACCTCTCATCTGAATGGTATGAACCAACATTAGATTCGATAGATTCCTTAGGTTTCGCAATGTCTCCAGAAGTTATTTCTCAAATCAAAGCAGCTAAAAATGTGGACATAATTACCAACCAATTAATTAATCAAAATTATCCAAAACTTTCACTCGCATTTACCATGAAAGAATTGGTGGATACAGCAAATACAACCTTGCGTGTACGATTACAAATGGAAGATATTGGTTCGTATGAAGTCGCTGAAAAGTTAGCAACACTTACACCAATTGTCGATTCTATTCTCAATCCATTAAAACAACAAACTTCTTTGTTTTTAGAAAAAGTAGAAGAAGGAGACCTTCATTATATCGATTCAGTGTTGATGCTTACAAATAGCTACACTAATAATTTAATCAGCATTATCGCAGATGGAGACTTAGATAAACAATTTGAACTTGATAGTGACCCTGTTTTATTGCAAAACTACTACGAAGACGAAAACTTCAAAGAATGGTTAACTAAAGCTGTTGAAAAAGATTACTTAGACTTTTTATTCACAGGAACTTCAGTTGTTGCAGCTGAAGGAACGCAATATTTAGTAAAGAATTTATTGACAAGTTTGATTATAGCAATATTTATCATAGCTCTTTTAATGGCGCTGTTGTTTCAATCCTGGAGAATGGTATTGATTTCTTTGATACCTAACTTTATTCCACTTATCGTTACAGCGGGAATTATGGGCTTCTTTTCTATTCCTATCAAACCGTCAACAATCTTAGTATTTAGCATAGCATTTGGTATTTCAGTAGATGATACGATTCACTTCTTAGCGAAATACAGACAAGAACTGAAAATTAGAGAATATGACATAAAATCATGTGTTTTAAATGCGCTTAGGGAAACAGGTTTAAGTATGTTCTACACTTCTATTGTTTTGTTTTTTGGTTTTTCCATGTTCTCTTTATCGCAATTTGGAGGTACTCAAGCGCTAGGATTACTGGTGTCTTTAACGCTATTGGTTGCCATGTTAACCAACTTAGCTGTACTTCCATCCTTGTTATTGTCCTTAGAGAACAGAATTGCAACAAAAGCATTTAAAGAACCTTATATCAATATTTACGACGAAGAGATTGATATTGAATTAAAAGAATTAGAAGTTGACCCCAAAACGAAAATCATAACTAACAATAAAAACCAACCAACATGAAAGGAATAATTTTAGCAGGAGGTTCAGGAACGCGTTTGCATCCATTAACTTTAGCGGTGAGTAAGCAGTTAATGCCTGTTTACGATAAGCCTATGATTTATTATCCGCTTTCCATTTTAATGAGTGCTGGAATTCGAGAAATTTTAATTATCTCCACGCCACATGACATGCCAAATTTTAAAAAGCTTTTAGGAGATGGCTCGCAACTTGGTTGTACGTTTGAATACGCTATTCAAGAAGAACCAAACGGTCTAGCTCAGGCATTTGTAATTGGCGAGAAATTTATTGGTAAAGAAAAAGTTGCTCTAATCTTAGGAGATAATATTTTCTATGGTGTTGGAATGGATGATTTATTGCAAGAAAATAATAATCCAGATGGAGGAGTAGTATATGCATATCATGTTTCCGACCCAAGACGATACGGAGTAGTAGAATTTGATGAGCAAATGAATGCACTTTCGATTGAAGAAAAACCTGAAAATCCAAAGTCAAATTATGCTGTACCAGGGCTTTATTTCTATGATAACGATGTGATTGAAATTGCAAAAAACTTAAAGCCGTCTGCACGCGGTGAATACGAAATAACCGATGTGAATGCTGAATACTTAAAACGAAAAAAATTAAAAGTAGCAGTATTAAACAGAGGTACAGCTTGGTTAGACACAGGAACATTTCCTTCTTTAATGCAAGCAGGTCAGTTTGTTCAAGTCATTGAGGAGCGCCAAGGTCTAAAGATTGGTTGTATTGAAGAGGTGGCTTATCGGAAAGGTTTTATTGATGCGGAACAGTTAAAACAAATCGCAGCACCACTTGTTAAAAGTGGATATGGTTCCTATCTAATGAACCTAGTAAAATAAATTCTATGCAAGCGACACTCAATTTTCAAGAAATTTTAGAAGCAGAAATAAAAAAGTTAGTGTTTCCCAAAGAACCAAAAAATCTTTATGACCCGCTGCGTTATTTTTTGGAATTGGGAGGAAAAAGAACAAGACCAACGCTTACACTTCTCGCTTGTGAACTTTTTGGTGAAGATTTCAATAAGGCTATTGACGCTGCACTTGCCGTTGAACTATTTCACAATTTCACACTAATCCACGATGACATTATGGATGCAGCCCCTCTTCGCAGAGGAAAACCTACAGTGCATCATAAATGGAACGGAAATATTGGTATTTTATCAGGAGACGTCATGTTCGTTGAAGCTTACAAGCTTCTGGCGAAGTATCCACCTGAAACACTCGCTGATTTGATTGCTACTTTTTCCCAAACAGCAGTAGAAGTTTGTGAAGGTCAACAAATCGACATGGATTTTGAGTTTAGGGAAGATGTAACTATCGATGAATACATCGAAATGATTCGCTTAAAAACTTCTGTTCTTCTTGGTGCTGCACTAAAAATGGGTGGAGTTGTAGCAAAAGCAAATAATAAAAATTTAGAGTTAATTTACAATTTTGGTGTTCAAATCGGTATTGCTTTTCAACTACAAGATGATATTTTGGATGTTTATGCTAATCCAGATAAATTTGGCAAACAAGTCGGTGGAGATATCATCGCCAATAAAAAAACATTTCTTTGGATAAAAGCCTTTGAAAAAGCCAACACACAACAGTTGGAGAAATTTAATAGCTTAACCAATGAAAACAACAAAGCGCTAAAGGTTAAAGAAGTGATGGCGTTATATGAAGAGTTAGATGTTAGAAAACTTGCAGAAAATAAGATGAATGAATTTTATCAAGAAGCAATTTATAATTTGGAAATGATTGATGCCGAAACTTCATCTAAAGAAGCCTTGCGGCAAATGGCACATTTTATTATGCATCGGGATGTCTAGTAAACCTAAATATTCTTATATCACATCTACTATAGATTTAAAGCGGTTAGTAAGCCAGTGGACTAAACTACCTGCCATATGCATTGATTTAGAATTTGACAAAAATCATTTTAAATATGGATTTAACCTTTGTTTAATTCAGATTTTTGATGATAAAGAAGCATTTTTAATTGACCCTCTTTCCCAAGATTTAGACGTTACAGTACTTTTTCCTTTACTCGAAGACTCAAACTGTAAGAAAGTTTGTTTTGCATTCAGTGAAGATTTACGTTTATTTCACTCACTTGGTTGTTTCCCAAAGGGCTTACACGATTTGACCATTGCTAAAAGTTTACTTGGTTTACCGCCAATTTCTCTGGAAAACATATTAAAAGAAAAGTTAGGGATTGCTCCAAATAAGAGCCAACAAAAGAGTAATTGGTTCAAACGACCATTGACAGAAGACCAAAAACGATATGCCGTTGAAGACGTTTGTTATTTACCTAAATTGTATGATGTAATCATAAAAGAACTTCAAGAGAAAAACAGGTTTTCTTGGTTTACCGAAGAAATGGAGTTTATGGAGAACCAAGATTACAGCGGTGAAAATAATTACTTTGCTATTCCTGAAAAAGAACGAAAAAACTTTACGACCCATGAATGGATGAAGTACATTTCTCTTTTAGAATATCGAGAAGAATTAGCTCAGAATTTGAACCGTCCTAGCTTTAAAGTAATAGATAAAAATCTCCTTGGTGAGTTAGCAAAAAAGCAAAAATCCATAGTGAATTGGGCAGCGTTTAAAGGCATTCATCCTTCTTTGAAAAATAAAAAAATTCAGCAGAAGATTAAACGAATATTGGAAGATACGGAAAATAAAATCATTAAAGAAAACATACCTAATTCAACTTCAGTAAAACGCATTTTATCTCAAGAAGAAAGAATTCGTATTTCCCAATTAAAATTCAAATTAGCCCAATACAAAGAAAATGTTTTTCAACCCCTAAAAGTTAAGTTGATAGAACATTATGGAGAACATTTTGCCAACTTTGTGCTTTCTAATAGAATAGTTGAACAACTCATTTTATCAAATAGAAAATTATTGCCTTATCAACGTGAAATCTTTTATACGTTATCCAAAGAAATTAGGCTAGAGCATTCAACAGAGTTGTTAGAAGGTTTGTTTGAAAAATGAAACAAAATATTTCGAAGAAAATTCACCATAGGTTTTGAAGGTGATGTTAACCTCACATTAATCGAATCTGTTTTCAAAAACACTTGCTTTGTTCTATTTTATGTGTCGAACAACCTTTATAAACATCGCGTATTTGCGACGAATAACCCGCTTTATTCATTGCATGAGATAAAATAATGGCAAAATATATTTACGAATATGCCATCTCTAATAACTTTGTAACAAAGTAAAAAGTATCCCGATTTCAGGTTATTCTAAACATCAAACAACCTGATAATAACGCAAAACCATACTTTTTAACATTAAAATATAACTTTTTCGTTTGAATTGCGTATCTTCGAAGCATAATTTATATGCTACTTTGAAATTCAGTGTTTTTCAAGCGTTTTTTCTTTTCTAAAAAAAGAGAATCAACGAAATAGAATTGTTCAAATTAGTGAATTAATGCATCAAATAGTTAAAAAATGAAAGTACAATTTTCTTTAATTTTAGCAGCAATAATGACCATATTCAGCTCTTGTATAGAACATGAGGTAATTCCACCACCAAAAGTAACTGTTGAACTTAGTTGTTCCTTTAGAGCTTTGATAAATGGTGAGAATTATTCTATTGCAGGTGGTACAGGTACACATACATGTTTATCTACAAAAGCAAAAGAATTATTTCCATTGCCGCAGCCTTCTACCGCTACATATATTGCAACAATTAATTCTCCAGAAGTTTTTGACTACATCCAAATCATGATTGGTAAAGTCCTTTTTAACGCTGACTTAAACACGGATCCTACCATTGATCAGTTCAGAGACTTTTTTACATTGAATCAAAGCCCTGCATTTAAAACTAATGGTGATGGAGGTGTTCAAATTGTTCACAGAGATGATTTAGGAAGAATATGGTACAGTAGAGAAAACGATATAAATTTTAAGTCCTTTATCTTTACTGATTTAAGATATGAAGATGATGATGAAGCGGAATACATGAAATTTACTGCAAACTTCACATGTTATTTGTTTGATGATATTGCTGTCCCAACAGATTCTATATTAGTTGAAAATGGTGAATATAAAGGATATTTCCAACGATAAAAGACAGGTGCGGAGACATTAAAAGGGTATCAATTATAAATTAAAAGAATGTTAACATGGTTAAAACTTATTGTTTTAACCATTTTTTTTTATAATTTAACCACAAATTCAGCTAATTGAAAGATGTCAGAGCTAATTAAAATAGCGGTTATTGGAGATTTTAATTTTACCTTTAACACGCACCACGCTACGAATTTGGCCATCGACCATTCCAAAAATTTATTGGAAGTTGAGGCAAATTATTATTGGATAAGGATTAATGAAGCAACTCGTATGAAAGTTTCTGACTACTCTAATTATGACGCAGTATGGGTTGCTCCCGGCCCATTCTCCAATACGTTTTTTTTACATGGTGTACTAAAAGTTTTATTAGAGTCCAAACTTCCTTTACTGATTACCGGAGAAGGTTACAAGCAATTAATTGAAGTCCTAATTAATCAATTTAACTTAAACCCAAACAACGAAAAACTTATTTCTGACAACCTTGCCCCAGAAAACAATTTTGAAAAGGTAGATGTTATTCCATTAACTGAAAGTATGAAAAAAATGTACCAGAATATGGGGCGTTCAGAACTTTGCTCCGCTCGATACTCACTTTATCCACAGTTAATAGATTACCTAAAAAAAGAAGTAATTGACATAGAGGCAATCAATCACTATGATGATCCAGAAGTTATTAGTCTCAAGAACCACCCTTTTTGTGTTGCTTCAATGAGTGTTCCTCAAATTTGTAGCACAAGAGAAATGCCACATCCACTAATAAGTTCATTTTTAAATTATGCTTATTTAACCGCTTCAAATATGATTGAAAGAACTGCTTAAAATAAACCTTGATTTAGATTAATTTCCTTTTCAAACCAATCATCAACTTTTAAATTTTCTTGTTCGGCTGCTTTAACAGCAAGTTTATCACAGCGTTCATTATAATAATGACCTGCATGTCCTTTTACCCACACAAACTTAGGTTTAAGCCTTTGATGTAAAGACAAATATCGTTTCCATAAATCTTTATTCTTTTTTCCTTGAAAACCTTTTGAATTCCAATTAAAAACCCAACCTTTTTCTATGGCATCAATAACATATTTGGAATCAGAATAAATAGTGATCGGGAAATCGGTGGACTTTACTGCTTCTAAAGCAACAATAACCGCAAGTAACTCCATCCTGTTGTTAGTAGTCTTTCGAAAACCTTCAGACAACTCCTTTTCTTTATCCTTAAACTTGAGAATAGCTCCGTACCCACCAGGGCCAGGGTTGCCTTTTGATGATCCATCTGTATATATATCGATTTGCATAATCAAAATTAAAATTTATAAATTTCACAGGGAGATAGAAAGAATATTTTCTCGAAAAATTTAATTTAATCTTGGCTTTCCAAATTATTTTATACCTTTAACTGTGTAAATTTGATAAACATGACTTTTATCTGGAAAAGTTTTTTCGTGTGTTTAGGACTGCTATCGTTGAGTTCTTGTGTTATTTCTCACAGTTTTGTTCTTACAAACAATCCTGTCGGAAGTAAACAAATTGTTATTGATTACTCTAATGTTGACACCAAACAGGGAGTAACTTATCATCAGGCGATTAAACAAGGAAACATCTCAAAAATAGGGTTAGTGGAAAGAAAGACTGTTTCTTATTTCTTTTTTACAAGAGAAACAATGGTGGTAAGAGGTGAGTAGTTATGAACTTTTAAGAAATGAATTTCAAATGAATCAAAAAAGAAATAGCATCCTAAAGAATTTGTCCTTTTTCATTGCCATTACAGCGATTTGTATTTCATGTTCTACAATTTATCCTGTAACAGCTACAAATAATGAGATTGGTCCCAAAAAAGGAACATCTAGCACAGCGGTTCTTTTTGGCGCGGTAACTCCGCAAAATCTTGGTACTGGAATATTGACAAATCGAAATTTTGGTGTATTAGATGCCGTTCAGAATGGAGGAATCGACACTATCGCTACTGTTGACTTGAAAGTTACAAATTTTGTGTTTTTTCAGCGAGCTGAATTAATTATTTATGGAAATTAAATCGTATTGTTTTGACTATAATAAATTAGGAGTACGAAAGAAAAAATATTATGAAATCAAAAATATCGAAATATGTTCTGTTTAGCGCGATAAGTATAGTATTGTTATTTACGTCTTGCGCAACCTCTGGCACTATTTTAGTCACTGATAATCCGGGTAAAAAAGTAGGTGAAGCTTCTTATGAAGTGATTTTAGGTATTTTTCGTCCTATGCATGTAGATGCTTCGATAAGAAGAGCTGCGCACAATGGTGGAATTACAAAAATCGCAACCGTTGATTACGTAGTCGAAAGAAATGCCTTCAAAACTCGCTATATCACTATTGTAACAGGAGAGTAATCTATAATTACGGCTTCCGAAGACTACTAAATCACTTTTAGTATTTGCTCACAAATGAAGTTTGCTGCATTTCCATCTCCATAGAAATTAGGATACGTAAATTGCTTAACTGGAGATAAAAAGTCGTTTACTGCTTC
>SKGS01000268.1 GCA_007117355.1 Lishizhenia sp.
CCATTATCAAAAAACACAAAATCACCCGGTTGAACGTGTTTTTTCCGAACTTTCTTAACTTCTTGGTATTGATCCGCTGCTCTTCGAGCTAATCGTTTATCTAGTTCAACCTGAAAAACATACGAAGTAAAACCACTACAGTCAAATCCATTTGGAGAGGTTCCAGCCCACTTATAAGGAACTCCAATGTGTTTTTTAGCTTGATTCAATATTTGTTCCCGTTGAGCTGAAATGGAAACAACTTCTTTTACCTCCTTGTACTTTTCAGCGATTGTTTTATCCTCAGGTAATTCTAAGATATATTTAACGTCTTTAAAATAGCGATCTAATAATAACTCAACTTGACCAAAAGTTTTTCTATCTCCTATTACTTTTAAATCTCCTGCCCATTGTTTTAAATCGTTTTTTAGGGCACTCATTTCGTACATGTGCGCACGCAAAACACTGCGACCTTCAAATGTGCTATTCATCTTTTCAAATAGTTCTGAAGCTTCAGAAAAAATCCATGAATTCCTCTTTAACCACCTTGGATTTTGAGCCAATTGAAGTCCTGACAAAATGCGATAATACCTTGGCAAATAGGAAAAATCATATTCTGGATTATCCATTAAGCGATTCGCTTTTCTATAGACCGTTCCATAATGCCCTTGACTATATTTCATCTCAAGCATATCAAACTCTAGCACCTGTGCAGTACCAAAAAATGAAAGCCAAAAAAAACTAAATACCACTAAAATCGTCCTCATTTTTCACAAATAAACTACGAAGAAAAGAACAATTTGGCTCTATTTTGAATCAATTACAAAAAATAGATAACAACAAAATGTGCAAAGTGGTTATGAAAAGGAGTGTTTTACTTAAATATTAAGATTTATTCTCGAATTTCTCAACTTTATGTTATTTCTCGTGTTTAAAAAAAGAATTATAATTAACTTTCGAGAAATCAATTTATAAATATGAAATTCTTTTTACCATTATTATTTTCGGCAGTTCTCCTAACTTCTATAGACTCTGTGAGTTTTGCACAAATTAGAGGTGTCCATCCTTCTGGTCAAAAAATCAGCGAGGTGTTTACTTACATTGACCGAATGTATGTGGACAGTGTGGAACACGAAGAGATTAGTGATGCCGCAATTATTGCTATGCTTGAAGCTTTAGATCCGCACTCTACATATATTCCTGCAGAAGAAGTAAAAAGTGCGAATGAACGTATTGAGGGAAGTTTTGTAGGCGTGGGTATTCGCTTCCAAATTCTAAAAGATACACTTTCTGTTGTAAACTGTGTTCCCAATGGCCCATCTGATAAAGTAGGAATTCGGCCAGGTGATAAAATCATAACGGTTGACAATGAAAACATTGCAGGTATCGGTCTCAAAAACACTGATGTACGCAACATGTTGTTAGGAGAAAAAGATACTAAAGTAAAAATAACAGTTATCCGAAAAGGAAAAAGAAGACCGATTAACTTCACCATCACACGAGATAAAATCCCCATGAATTCCGTTATTAGTCACTATATGGTTGACGACAAAGTGGGCTATATTAAACTGACCAACTTCTCAAAAACAACCGCCGAAGAGGTTGAAAGCGCACTTAAAGACCTCAAAGAGCAAGGTATGGAGGATTTGATTTTTGACCTACAAGGAAACACCGGTGGATTATTGTTTGCTGCAAAAGATGTAGTCGATGAATTTTTAAAAGACAAAAAACTCATTGTTTACTCTGAAGGACGCGTTCAACCAAGAGCTGAATTACGTGCTGACAGTGCGGGGAATTTTGAAGCAGGAAGATTAGTAATTTTAATTGATGAAGGTTCCGCTTCAGCAAGTGAAATTGTCGCTGGAGCTATTCAAGACTGGGACAGAGGTCTAATTGTCGGAAGAAGATCATTTGGAAAAGGACTTGTTCAACGCCCCATTGAACTATCAGATGGATCGCAAATTCGATTGACCATTGCCCGTTATTATACTCCAAGCGGTAGATTTATTCAAAAGCCCTACGACGACCTTGAAAGTTACAGAAAAGACAGGCATGAAAGATTTATTAGTGGCCAGCTTACGCATCAAGACTCCATAAAATTTGCAGATTCATTGGCCTATAAAACTAAAATTAATGAGCGCATTGTTTATGGCGGTGGAGGAATCATGCCAGATATTTTTGTTGCTTTAGATACTTCTGAATATTCCGATTATTATAAAAAAATTAGTCGCGCAGGTGTTATCAATGCGTTTACTGCGGACTATGTAGATCAAAACAGAAGTAAAATAACCAAGAATCATGAGGATTTAGAAGCATTCATTAGAGATTTCGAAATGGACAATGCTTTTATGGATGAGTTCTTTGCATTTTGCGAAGCTGAGGATAGCTCTTTAGTTTTTGTAGCAGAAGATTACGAAATCAGCAAGGAAATTTTGCAATTACGCTTAAAAGCCATGATTGCTCAAAGTATTTGGGATTATACTGCTTTTTATCAAATTATTAATCCGAAAAATGAGATTTTTCAAAGGGCGTATGACATTCTCAAAGAGGATGAATATGATTCGAAAAATTTAAAGTACTAAATTCGCTTTTTAATTAAATGACAAAAAATAAAACAACGATGAAAAAAACAATTTTTACCCTTGCTGCATTTAGCTTATTATTAGTTGGGTGTGGAGAAGAAAATGTGAAATTAAATCCGGCAAACGACAACGCCTCTTCTAATTTAGCTGCTGGAAGTCAATCGGAGGAAGAACTTAGAGCCGCTGCTGAAAAACGCAAAGAAGAACAGCGTAAAAAGGAAGAAGAAAAGTTAGCGAACCAGACAACAATGGAAATCTCTCCAAAGGAGTTCGATTTTGGTACCATCGCTAAGGAAACTCCGGTAAGTAAAACCTTCACGATTACCAATACAGGTGACAAGCCTTTAGTGATTAATGACGCTAAAGCTTCTTGTGGTTGTACTGTTCCGAAAAAACCAGAAGAACCCATTGCTCCAGGAGATTCTGGTGAGTTAGAAGTTACGTTCACATCAAACAAAGGACAAGCGGGACAAAACATAAGTAAAAATGTTACTGTATCTGCAAATGTTCCGAACGGTTCACAAATTGTAAAAATTAAAGCACAAGTCGAGGAGTAGTTTTTTTGGATGTTAAGACTTTAGGACTATTGGTTTATAAATAGGGGTATACGTAATGCAGTGTTGACGGGATTACAAGAATAATCCTTTTCATTAAGCATGTGATAGAACCAAATAAATCAGGGCATTTACACCACAAAACAAGTTAGGTAGCAATTTCATAAGATTGCTCGATGGACGTTAGATAAGACTTGGCATGTAAACACATATCTAAAAAAGCGCTCTTTGACAGAGCGCTTTTTTATATTGTTGTTTGTTGTGTGCTATATGGTGTCTTTTGTGTTTTTCATGAGGTTAGCAAGAAACTCACGCGCTCTGAACAATTGCGCTTTTACTGTACCCAATGGCAAGTCCATTTCGTCGGCAATTTCCTCATACGATAATTCTTGAAAATATCTTTTTTCTACTAACTCTTTATATCGTGGCTTTAAACGATCCACGACTTCGCGCATTAGTTTAACTTTCTGATCCTTTATAAACTTTTCTTCTGGATCCATGGTGTTTGACTCTACATCAATTCCAACACTTTCTCCTTCACTATTGGAGTAAACATGGTCCATTGAAGTTACATGTACTCTTTTTTTGCGAATAAAGTCAATGCAATTATTGGAGGCAATTTTAAATAACCACGTACTAAACGCGTAATTTGGTGTGTATAAATGCAAGCGATTAAAAGCCTTACCAAATGCTTCAATAGTTAAATCCTCGGCATCGTCGTTATTCTTTATCATCTTCACAAGCATGAAGTAAACAGGCTCACGGTATTTTTCCAGCAAGGCAGCATAAGCCGCTTGGTCACCTTGTTTGGCTTTTTCTACCAATTTCAAATCTTGCTTTCCTTTATCCGAAAGATTTTCTCCTACTTCCATTTAGCTTCTGTTGACTTTTCTGAGGTATAATACACTATTGGAGAGAAAATTGCGTAAAACAAATCCCATAAAGGCATCAACCACACAAAATCTTTCCCCGCCAATTTAACAAAACTCATGCCTTGTAAGATCCACTTCACGAGTATCACTCCAATAAATACACCTGCTATCCACCAGGACATAATATTATTGAAGTACAAAGTAGCAAAAGAAATATACATCAAAATAAGAGTGAGTGGATATATTCCTAACAATGTCTTTTTAATAACTCCGTAACGCTCGGTTGTTGTAAAATGTCTACTTTTCTGCTCAAACCAATCTGACCAAGTCTTTTTCGGTTCAGAAAAGCAAAATGCACTTGGTGAAATACAAACCGTATAGTTTCTTTTCTTCGCCGTTTCTTGAACGAACAAATCATCATCTCCCGACTGAATCGCATAATGTGACTTAAAACCATTGTTTTTTAAAAACAATTCTCTTGTATACCCCATGTTTCTCCCCACCCCCATGTAAGGAAGACCTCCTTTAGCTAAGGACAAGTAATTCAACGCAATCATAATAGTATCAAGACGAATGATTTTATTCAGCCATGTTTTTTCTTTTCGGTAAGGTCCGTATCCCAATACTATTTCTTTTTTCTTGGTAAATTGATTAGCCATTTGCTCCAACCAAAGCTGAGATGCAGGTTCGCAATCGGCATCCGTAAACAGCAAATGATTGTATGACGCCCCTTTAATCGCAATCGTTAAAGGTAGTTTTTTACCATTCCTTAAGTGTTTGCTTCTTTCAATTTCAACTACTTTCAAATGCGGATATTGTCTCGCCATTGCTTTTAACACATGAGAAGAATCGTCACTCGATTGATGATTTACGACAATCACCTCAAATTCATCATACTTTTGCTCAAGTACACTCGGAAGTAACTTAAAAAGATTATCTTCTTCATTTCTTGCGGCAATGATAACACTCACTGGTGGAAAACTGGAGTTTACCCGATGTTTATGAAAAGCGATACGCGCAAAAAAGTAAAGCACCCAAATAATTTGTACAACACAAAAAGTATAAAATGCATAGATGAACACCCATTCCATCCAATTCAAACCATCTATTTCCAGCATTTCCATACCCGTTCCACCATTTTATCACAATTAAAGGATCACCAAAATGTCCTCTTATGATTTGTTTACGACAAAGATGAGGCTCTTCTTGAAATAGATTTATCTTTGTCTCTCAATTTTTTCAACATATTTATGCACTTTACATTAAAACAGCAAGATAAACAAACAAAAGCACGAGCAGGAGAGCTTCATACAGCTCATGGAATTATTGAAACTCCGATTTTTATGCCCGTTGGAACAGCAGGTACTGTTAAAGGCGTACATCAACATGAACTCGAAAATGAAATTCAAGCTCAAATAATTTTAGGGAATACCTATCATTTATTTCTAAGACCTGGTTTAGATGTATTGGAATCGGCTGGGGGCTTACATGCTTTTAATGGGTGGAAAAAACCGATACTAACAGATAGCGGAGGTTACCAAGTATATTCGCTAGCTAACAGCCGTAAAATAACAGAAGAAGGAGTGAAATTTCAGTCGCATGTTGACGGCTCTTATCACTTTTTTACTCCTGAAAGAGCGATTGACATCCAGCGTTCTATTGGAGCTGATATTATCATGGCTTTTGACGAGTGTACTCCCTACCCTTGTCCTTACGATTACGCAAAGAAATCCATGAAAATGACGCATCGCTGGTTGAATCGGTGTATTGATCAAATGGAAAAAACAACTCCCAAATATGGATATGAACAAGCATTATTCCCCATCGTTCAAGGAAGTGTATATAAAGATTTACGAAAAGAATCTGCTCAAACTATTGCCGAGGCAGGATCTGTGGGCAATGCTATTGGTGGGCTCTCGGTTGGTGAACCAGATGATGAACTATATGAAATGACTGACATCGTTTGTTCTATATTACCCGCGGAGAAACCTCGTTATTTGATGGGAGTTGGAACACCTGCAAACCTGTTGGAATGCATTAGTTTAGGGGTAGATATGTTTGACTGTGTCATGCCAACTCGAAATGCACGGCACGGAATGCTTTTTACTTCAGAAGGCATTATCAATATCAAAAACAAAAAATGGGAAAAAGACTTTTCTCCGATAGACCCCAATGGAACATCCTCGGTAGACCATTTTTACAGCAAGGCTTATTTAAGGCACCTTATTCGTACAAAAGAATCCCTAGGTGCTCAAATTGCATCCATTCACAATTTAGCATTTTATTTAGCGTTAGTGAAGGAAGCTAGAGTTAGAATATTGGATGGAACTTTTGAGATCTGGAAAAAAGAAACGGTTAAAAAAGTAACCCAACGACTGTAATTGGAGTATTTTAAGCAAGTATGTTAAAAATAATAGACCGTTATATCATTACAAAGTTCTTAACTACTTTCTTCTTCATGTTGGGAGTAATTATGATTTTAGCAATGGTATTTGATCTATCCGAACGACTAGGTGATTTCATCCAACGTGAAGCCCCGATTAAAGCAATTATATTTGACTACTACCTCAGTTTTGTTATCTACTTCGGAAATTTATTTTCTCCTTTGATCACCTTTGTGTCTGTGATATGGTTTACGGGTAAAATGGCTCAAAACACAGAAATCATTCCGATGATTAACAGTGGCAGGCCTTTCAATCGTATATTGAGACCATACATGATTGGTGCTACTATACTTATGCTGATTTCATTAGTGATGAATCATTTTGTGCTCCCTATCACGAATCAAAAAAAACTAGATTTTGAGGAAGAATATTACCGAAACATTCGATCGGTATCCAATTACTATGCGGAATATCC
>SKGS01000220.1 GCA_007117355.1 Lishizhenia sp.
ATACAATTCCTTCCTTACGTTCCTTAGGATTAACGCTACTTGCTTCCGCCGGAATTTTTGCAGCGGTTTTGGGTTTTGCATCTCAGCAAGCATTTTCAAACATCATAAGCGGATTGTTTATAGTGATTTTCAAACCGTTTAGAGTCGGAGACCGCGTCAAAGTAGGCAACCAAAACTATGGAGTAGTGGAAGATATTACCTTGCGACATACGATTTTGCGAAGTTTTGAAAACCAGCGTCTTGTGATTCCTAATGCGACAATAAGCAACGAAATCTTGATAAACGACCATATTGGAGACCAAAAAGTGTGTCGCTTTGTAGAAATAGGCATAAGTTATGGCAGCAATGTTGATTTAGCCATGGAAATCATGCGAGAAGAGGCTATGGCGCATGAGAGTTGCATTGATAATCGAAATGACGAACAAAAATCCAAAGACGAACCAGTTGTTGCCGTGAAATTAATTGGATTTGGGGATTCTTCTGTTAACCTGAGAGCTTATGTTTGGGCAGAAGAACCCATGAAAGCTGTTCAAATGCACTTTGATTTGAATAAAAGCATTAAATCTCGATTCGATAAAGAAGGAATAGAAATCCCTTTCCCACACAGAACAGTTTATTTGCGACAAGACAAAAAGGAGTGATTTAGCCTAAGAAAAAAATAAGGATAATGGAAAAATATAAGAATGTTAAGACATTTGATGAACTAATTGAACTTGAACACGGAAAAATTGGAACAGCAAGCCGAAATAAATATGAAGAAGGTGCACAAATGTTTATTGTGAGCGAAATGCTTAAAGCTGCCCGTAAAGAAGCGAAATTGACCCAAGAACAATTAGCAGAGAAAGCTGGGACAAAAAAAGTTACATCTCAAAACTTGTAAATGGAAAAGGAAATATACAACTTTCTACGTTAATCCGAATCTTTGAACAAGGACTGAGCCGTAGAATTGGGTTGACTTTCCTGTAGTGATAAAGGTCCTATCATTAATTTAATTGGAAAGGCTCAAGTTATCATCAAAATTTATATGATACTTGAGATATCTTTGAAACTCAATTATTTTACAAGAAAGCTGTGATAGTACAACTTTTATTTTTTGCACAAAAGCCATTCGGTCGCACTCCCCCTTTGGAGGGGGGAAGGGGGGAGGAACCCACCTGAGCGAAGCGAAGGACAAGTCAAACATCCATTTTGATAACCCTACGTTAGTGCAGAAGGGGGGAGGAACCCACCTGAGCGAAGCGAAGGACAAGTCAAACATCCATTTTGATAACCCTACGTTAGTGCAGAAGGGGGGGGGGAACCCACCTGAGCGAAGCGAAGGACAAGTCAAACATCCATTTCGATAACCAAACGTTAGTGCAGGAGGGGGGAGGAACCCAACTGAGCGAAGCGAAGAAAATTTAAACTTTTGATTCTTAGGTAAAAGCAGTTTTGTTTGCTTCTCCTCATTGCTTCGGCACTAACAGTTCCGCCACATGTCAAACTATTGCCAGAGTTGTCGGACACGTGACTGACTTGGTGAATAAAGCCGGCTAAACCACCCATCTTTACCTCCCTACATCAACTATCCGTAAAAATTTGCTCAAGAATCTTTTTTGTAATAGCATAAGTTGGACGAACGCCGGTTAAACCAAGCCCTCCAGATGCTAATGTGCTACCTGTTTCAAGCGGATTGTCAGAAGCATAATAAGCATAACGTGTTTTTACTTTTTCGTTTATACTTTTTCTAATTTTGGAAGCTGCTTGGATAGCTTTTTGATAATGCGCTCCTTCCATTTCTAGACCTGTCACAGCCCAAGTGGACTTTTTGAAATAAAGCAACATTTCTTTATTTTGTAAGGATGTCCCAAGAACTGTAATCATGTGACCACCGAAAACATCCATACCCTCTAAATTAAACATTTCGGGTTTAAGTTCGTTCTCAAACGGATAATTATCAGAAGTGCCTTCAAAAATGTGTGCCGTAGGGATCATAATATCTCCTTTTTTACCAGTAAGAACCCCCGCTTTTCCCATAATTGAAATGGAACGAACATCTAGGTTTTTTGGAGGTCTATCCTCATACTTATAACTCTTTAGCAATTCGTCCATGGCTTCAAATGCTTGCTCGCCAAAGGCATAATCCATTACGATTAATATGCAGTCATTATCCACCTCTTGTGAACCAATTATTTCGTTTATGTAAGTTTCCTTTAGGTTTATTTTCTTACAGTCAAATAGTTGCACGTCAATATTAGAGCCGGATTCATCTTTGATAAATAACATCCCGTTTTTTTGTGCGAAGTCTTTGATTTTTTTGTGATACAAAGCACTTTCATCACTACTAAGAAGTTCAAAAACTTCCATGGCATCTTTGTTTTTGTATTTATCAGCCATAACTTGACGACCGTACAAACAATTCATCACACTGTGCATATTAGCACTAATAATGTGAATTGGGCGATCCAACCAATTATGCTGATCTAATTCTTTTTTAATGGATTGCGCCCATTTCTCTCCATGAATATGATGTCCTAAACGTTCGCGAAGTACAGGGCTAAACATGATTGTTCGTTTATCGTCTTTGGTTACTTCTTCAATTGCTAGTTTCCCTAACCAATAAATTGTTTTTAAGAAGCGATGAGGATGTTGCTCTGTTGATAGCTTTTCATACGTTTCTTTTACTTCTTCATACGTTCTGCCAATGATATTAGAGCAATGAACAAAGGCGATTTCCAGTTCTTTTTCAGCTATCTTTTTACTTGTAATGATTTGTTCTAATTTGAGCCATTCACGGGACAAAGCACCAGACTCATTTAATACTGCTCTATCAGCAATCTTGTGTGATTCTATAAATAAAAAAGTAAGATGCGTAAGCAAATCGTAAATATCAGAACGCCCTCTTGTGATTTCTATATTCATTTGCTCCTCATCTATGCGATAACAATTTCTTCGTCTTTTTGGAGGAATGATTTTTTTCAAGGAAGAGTTGCGGTATCCTTCATCACCTGTTAAATTGATGACTTTGCATTCTTCAATCCCACTTGGCAGACGATCTAGTACATAGGTTAATCCGTTTAATTCCAATTTATCTTCAGCAATCGAACCATAAATTTCGGGTTTTAGTTGAAGCAATCCCTCACGCAATGTAGTACCGGAAACACCCATGGGTTTATAAAAACCGCGATTGAACAAATGCCGCATGGTGATATATATCCTTTCTATTGCTTGAGTAGCTTGACGTGATGCTGTTTTATTTGTTCTATCCATATCTTGCTTTTTCGTATTTATAATTGATGAAGATAAGACTTTCTTTAAATGCCGTAATTCTTAATCACTTCGAAGATAAGAAATAATGCACTCAGACAGACTTTTTACTCTCGTTATCTTTCATTCGCAAGACTGACATCCAGAGAATTCCAAATAAAACACAAGCAAATAAAAGATGTGCAGTTTGCACCAACCCCGGCATTTTGAAATGCGCTAACAGAATTCCACTTGCTAATTCAATTACCAGAATAAAGAAAGCCCAATGAAGTATCCTGTATTTTTTGTTATTGCGATTTAACCAAAACATGATAGCAATCAAGCCCAACACGAGCCAAGAGAAACTGCGATGAATGAAGAATGAAATACCAAAATGTTCACTCCAGTCTGCTCGTTCTATTCCAGCTTTTTTGAGCCAGTCAATTTCTTCTCTAACTTGTGTGCCTAAAAACATTTGCATAAATGTCACTAAGAAAATGGCAAAAATTATCCAGTAAAACCGTGATGAAACAGCAATGTTTTTCTGCTGTGAAGTGGAAATTATGCGTAAAACAAAAAGCTGTAAACCAATAATTACAAGTGCTAGTAACAAATGAACAGTTATTGTCCAAGGGACTAAATTAGTTGCCACTACGATAGACCCAAACCAAGCTTGAAAAACTAATATTATTAAATTTACAAAAGTGACAGCAAGCAAAACTTTGTTTTGTCGGTATTTTAAGAGCGTCCATAAAAAGATGAGTAAAATTCCATTTCCTGCAAGAAAACCAAGAAGACGATTAATGTATTCTGTCCATGTTTTTCGAGCATTAAAATCTTCTTCATGCAACAGGGTTTCATCGCTCAAAATTTTGTTTGCTGTTTCTTGCATTCCAAAAGCAGAGAGGTAATTACAGAATTTCTCAACTTTTTTACCTCTTTTTTCTGCGTAAATATCTTTGTAGTTTTCTGGCAAGTTGGTTTCTTCTGTTGGCGGAATCCACTGACCAAAACACTTTGGCCAATCCGGACAACCCATGCCACTTCCTGTAATACGAACAAAACTACCTGCAATTACAACGAGATAAATTGCAACAAGTGTAAACCAATTTAGCCTAACAAACCATTTATTAAACATCTGCATCGTTTTAAAACAAAAGTAGCTTAGAAAATTGGATTCTACTCGCGAAGGACTTAAAGATTACCAAAAAAGTAACTTTCTGAACTAAAAATTTAATTTTTCGCAAAAAGGTTCATTCGGTAGCAACTCCCCCTTTGGAGGGGGAAACAGGGGGAGGAACCTACCTGAGCATCGCGAAGGACTGACAAACCACTTATTTCGAGAACCTAAACAAAAGCAGTTTTGTTTACTTATCCTCATAGCTTCGGCACTAAAGGTTACCTTCGGCACTCTTCCAAAGGCGGACACTGTGCCTTCGGCGATCTCGCTATTTCGTCTTCACAAAGTTCCTTTGCTCTTACTTTGGCAAAAAGAAAATATTCTCAATTTGTACCATATAGAATAATCTTTTCAAAGTGTTTATTCTGATAGCACATTCACAACAATGTACTGGTATTGATTCGGGTTAATACTCAAACCTTGCCCAAGACAGGTAGGATTAAACAGTTACCACAATAGTTTAGAGTAACTCGAACTAAAATAATGGTAGAACCAAAAAAATAAATTCAAAAAAGAATAAAAAACGAGGTTTTCAAACCTTATTTATTAACCATATGATTCGCTAACTTTGGAAAACAATCAAATAAACTTTGAGCTAAATGAGGATGCAAATCCAATTTAGAAATGGCAGTTTTCATACAAGAAAGCCAAGCGTCTTTAGCTTGTTGGTCAATTGGATGTGGCAGATGTCGCTGCCGCATTCTTGGTGGGCCATACTTTTCGATGTAATAAGCAGGACCACCTAAAAACTGACACAAAAAACGAAACTGCTTATCCCTAACCTCTTCTATGTCATTGGTAAATAAGTGAGAAATCGTTGGGTCGGCATAAACTAACTCGTAAAAATGAAAAACAAGTTGACGAATTTTTTCCTCTCCTAACATCTCATAAAAACTCTTAACCGCTGTATTGTTTTCCATTTGATTTTATTTAGAATGATGCACAAAGTTAACGCATTAAAATAGTGATTTCAATTCTTTCGATAATTTCATAAGTTTAAATTTATATGGCTTTGCGATATTTTGTGCTAAACACGATAGGAAGATAATTTTGAACTACGATAAACTGCGTTGCTTGCTTCGCAGGCGTCCCATATTTAATTAAGGTACCACCACGAATTTAATGGATAGATATTTCTTTGTTGATTTTTGTACGACTGTAAGACCCGCCTCGCTATAAGACTGTGAGACATCTTACTGTCTTAGAATCTTAACATCTTACCGTCAAACTAAAATAATTTTTTCCATTAAAATGACAGTAGAATCTTAATTAATTACGCCCCAGTCTTTCGTCAGGCACGGCTTTCAGAGTTTAGGTTAACACTTCTTTATTCAACAATAGAATGATTTCCATCGTTTTTAACCAATTTTTTGTTATTCAACACCTTTTAATAAAATTACTCCAAATATATTGCAATTCATGCTATAATTTAAACTAATTTAGCTTTTGAAATTTTACTTTTGAAGGGCTTTAGGAATCGAAAAAATCAATTTAGCGCAAAACACACCATGAAAACGACTATCAAAATTATTCTTAGTGTTTTACTTTTTATACTTTCAACAACTGAATTTGGATATGCACAACGCAAGAAAGAAAACCTTTCTTCTTCCTACAAAATTTCAGATTGTGAAGGTGCTATCTTAATCACTAAAGTTGGCGATTACAGTGTTGGATTCACTTCGAATAGCGGTAAATTTCTTGATATGGGAAAAGAAAACGCTTATCAACTAAATCAAGAAACAAACAGTATTTGGTACAGGTTTGTAGCTCCTTATGATTGTAAACTTTCTTTGCAAATCGATGCACCAATCAACAATATTGAATTCACTGCATTTAAAACTACATCCACAGTATGTTCTTCACTAAACGATGGTAGCGCAGAAAAGCTGTTTCATAAAGTACTTGATAAGTCTGGTCATAGCTTTAATGGAGAAGAAGACGCTTTTTTACAAATAAATAAAGGGGAAACGGTTGTTTTTTATTTTAATTCAAAAGAGCTTTCCAAAAAAGAACTAGGATTTAAGGTGCAAATTGAAGCCGTGAATTTTGATGAAGCCGTGAAACAATTAATGGAAAAAATAGACTTACGAAGAGATTTTTCACAAAAAACCTTCCATATTGCCATTCGCGACAAAATAACTAAATTACCTGTTTCTGCGAGGATTATTATACGAAATTCAAAGTTGTTTGATGCGCTTTATTCTGGTTCTGATATTAAATTCAACGTGGATAGAACTTTTAAATACGATATAAGTATTGACGCAGTTGGTTACTTCCCAAGAGACACTTCAATGAGGATAACTGAACTTTCGGGAAACATATTGCATGAGTTTTTTGTGACCCCTGTTGTAAAAGGAAAAAAAGTAAAACTTGAAGGAATTGGTTTTATGCCTCAGTCCGATGTTTTCAGAGATGATGCACCAGCAAAGTTGCAACGATTGCGTGACTTCATGGTATTAAACCCGAGCGTTTCTATTGAAGTACAAGGACACGTTCACCGAGTTGGTTCTAATTCATTTGGAGCGAGACGCTTATCTAAAAAACGAGCAAAACGAGTAGTAAAATTCTTACGAAAAGCAGGTGTAGAGAAGTCCCGATTGAGCTTTGTAGGTTTTGGAAATTCACAGATGCTTTATCCAGAAGCAAAATCAAATGCAGAAGAACAAGCCAATCGACGTGTAGAAATAAAAATTCTTTCCGTTGAAGAAGAGGAGTAAATAGGCTTAACTAAACCTTAAAAACACGCTTATCTTTAGCTACTTGATTCTTGTTTGCTAATTGCCCACAAGCGGCATCGATGTCTTTACCACGGCTTCTTCGAACATTTACAATAAGGTTTTTACTTTCTAAAAATTGCGCAAAAGCGTCAACTTTGTGCGTCTCTGCTTGCTGAAACTCACCATCATCAATAGGGTTATATTCGATAATATTAATTTTACAAGGCACGTTTTTACAGAACTCTGCTAATTCTCTGGCATCTTCAATTTCATCATTAAAATGCTTAAAAATGATATATTCAAATGTAATTCGCGTTCCAGTTTTCTGATAAAAATAAGTCAAAGCTTCAGCCAATACATCCAAGTTATTGGTCTCATTAATTGCCATGATTTTGTCACGCTTTTTATCGTTGGCAGCATGAAGAGAAAGTGCTAAATTAAACTTTACTTCATCGTCACCAAGTCGTTTTATCATTTTCGCTATTCCAGCAGTGGAAACCGTTATTCTTTTCGGGGACATTCCCAATCCATCAGGGCTTGTAATTCGATCAATACTTTTAAGCACATTGGAATAATTTAAAAGTGGTTCGCCCATCCCCATATAAACGATGTTAGAAAGACTTTTCCCATACCTTTCTTCGGCTTGTTGGTTCAAATAAACAACTTGATCTACTATTTCACCAGCTGATAAGTTTTTTAAAAGCTTAAGCCTTCCTGTTGCGCAAAATGTACAAGCAAGCGAACAACCTACTTGCGAAGAAATACAAGCCGTCATTCTTGAAGTGGTTGGAATTAAAACCCCCTCCATGATATTCGTTTCTCCGGCGTAAAAAACCGCTTTAACTGTTTTGTCACTGCTAACTTGCTGTTCCTTAAGTTGTATGCCGTCAATAAAATAATGATCATCCAAAATCGCATGCAAGCCTTTAGGTAAGTTCCTCATTGCCTCAAATGAGTGTACATTTTTTTTCCAAAGCCATTCATAAATCTGTTTAGCTCTGAATGATTTCTCCCCAAAACCTTGAATTTGCTCCGTTAGTTCGGGCAATGATAGATTTCTGATATTTGTTTTTTTATCTGTCATAATTTCTATTTGCAAAGTTGCAGAATTTTAAAGTGTAAACAAAATATGGGAGTTTTATAAAAACTTCTTTACTCTAACAAAGAACGAAAAAAATCAACGAAAAATAAAATTGTCAACAGCATTACATCTTTTATAAACTTTTGTTAATTTTGGAAATCTTCTTTTGATTCTCTTGAAAGTGTAACTAAGTGCAAGATGAAATTAATATCAAAGAGAATTGTAAAGAATGAAACGCTAATGATTAATTAAAACCAAGATAAATAATTGAAATCTGCCATATTTTATTCTGATTATGACTGTTTTTTTTATTGTATGACTTTAGTCTATCAACATTAATCTACATCACAAAATCGGTTTATTTATAAGGCATTATTAAAATCTATTTAACATGAAATCAAAATTTCTTTTGTGCTTAACGCTGTTCCTTTCTTCATCTTATTACATTATCAGTCAAGATAAGTTAAGTTACGAACCATCTATTAACCCGCTGATTGAAGCAGAAAAAGCGATAAATAATGAAGCGTTTGAAGATGCTTTAAAAGAATTGGATAAAGTTTACGAAGGCGACTCCCTATTTTTTCGCTATGCGGTTCACATGAGAATGAAAACATACAACGCCATGGAAGACTATCAGTCTGCGAAAGAGTTTGGTGATAAATATTGGTATTTTAGACATGACTTGCCTACGGAGTTTTATCTTGCTTACGGAGCAGCATTGGATAAATTGGAACTTTATGATGAGGCGCAGTCCATGTACCGTTCCATTTTGGAAGAATTTCCCATCAACCATTCTTTGTGGTATAATTTATCTGTTTCATTAGCGTTATCAGGAAACCATCAAGCGTCATTTGAAGCGTTAAAACGCACCGTAGAAATAAATCCATTTTACGATAGAGCCCATTTGAACCTCGCAGTTATGGCGATGAATGAAAAACAAACTTCTCGTGCATTAATGGCTTTAGGAATGTACATGTGGCTTTCGGTGGATAAAAGAAATAACTTTCCTCAGTTGCGTTTAGCCGATTATATCGCCAGCTCTAAGTATTGGACAGATGATGATTTTTCTGGTTCAAATGGTGTTGATTTAGGAGACAATGCACCGTACGAAATAATCGACCAGCTTGTGCATAATTATGTAGCAACGCGCGACAAATACAAAACTCCAAGTAAGCTTTCTTACCCGTTTATTAATCAATGTCACCTCATCTTTACACAGTTTGAAACTGTTAAACCAGATGAAGAGGATTTTTGGTTTCGTACGTATAGTTCTTTCTACAAAAAGCTCATTAATGAAAAGAAATTTCCAGGATATACCTACTTGATTTCGAACTTTATTGAAAACGAGTCTATTGCTAAAACGGTAAAGAAAAAACAAAAAGAAGCATTAGCCTTTTATGAATGGGCAAATAAAACCTTAGATGAACTAAAAAGTACAGTTGATTTAGAAATAGATGATTTAACAAAAGTCAATGTAATTCGAAACCCTAAAAGTAAGTTTATCCAACTTTTTGGAGATTTTGAAGTTATCCCTGGAACTTCTGACTTGAAAGGTAGAATATATGCAGTTACCGACGAAGGTAGAATTTCCGCTAAAGGAATAAATAATAACCAAGGCAATAAACATGGTGAATGGAAATATTACCATAACAATGGATATTTACGTGAGAGAGAAAAGTTTGACAATGGGGTTAATATTGATACATCCTATTTGTACTATTCAAATGGCTTTTTGAGATTAAAAATTGGATTTGCGGACGGAAAGGCTGATGGTGATATAAAGTTTTTCAATAATGGCGTATTAAATAAAAACTTACCCTATCAGCAAGGCGAATTAGGAGATGGTGATTACATAGAATATCACCCAATTGGAACACAAAAAGTTTATCACAAGCTCAAGGCCGGAAAAGCGAATGGAGATTATAAAGAGTATTTTATAACTGGCGAATTATATAGAGAAGGCACTTTTGAAAACGGAGATTTATCCGCAAAACGAATTACCTACTTTAGAAATGGAAGTGTCAGTTATGAAGAGCATTTTAAAGATGGGAAAAAGCATGGTGACTATATCTCCTACTATGATGACGGTGTTTTAGAAGGAGAAGGAAAATACGATGAAGGAAAGCAAGTTGGTGAATGGAAAAACTATTACCAAAACGGAAAACTTAGTAAGATTCAAGAGTTTGATGAGTCTGGCAAGGAAAATGGAACAGAAAAGAACTACACTAAAGAAGGATGGCTTCTTTCCGAAATTATGTATAAAAAAGGAGAGATTGATGCATATAAGTACTTCGATAAAGAAGGAAATGTTTTGTCTGAAGGAAGCAGAAAAGGCGGAAATCTTGCTTATCAAAGTCATTTTAAAAATGGAAATAAAAACGCCGTTGGAAATTATAACAAAAAAGGATATGACGGCAAATGGACGTATTACGACTTTAACGAAACACCCGTAAAAGTGCGTGAATATAAGGACGGAGAGCCATTTGGTACATACCAAGAAAAACACGTCAATGGCCGAACTAGTCAAGAATATAAATTTGAAGACGGAAGCCCTACAGGACTATTGGTTAATTATTACCGAAATGGAAACATCTCTTTACAGGGCTTCTTAAAAGATGGTTACAGAGATGGTCCATGGGTGGATTATGCTAAAAATGGTACCGTGTTAGAAGAAATGTTTTATTCTGACAGAGAACTTCAAGGGTTTAGCCGCTATTATAACTTGAGAGGTCAGCCATCGAAATCTTATTTCTATAAAGACGGACTTCAAATGTTTGAAATTCGCTACGATACTGCCGGTGTTGCATTTGACACTATCTACAATCAACCAGGGAAAAGAAAACTAGAGTTATCTTATTGTGCAACTTGCCCAAAATTCATGAGTGTAGATGTCATGAATAATGTTTATCATGGCAATCAAGTGTTTTATTTTCCCGATGGACAAATTAACGCAAAAGGTGAAATGGTTAATGGAAGAAGAATTGGCCCATGGAAAATTTATTACCCAAATGGAAAATTAAAATCAGAAGGAATCTACGAAGATGGAAAGCGTGAAGGTGAATGGAAATTTTACTACAATTCCGGTAAGCTAGAGGATATTTATAACTATAAATCCGGTAAACTTCATGGCGCTCGTACTTCCTATGATGAAGATGGCAAGGTAAACTTCAAAGCGAATTACTATTATGGTGATTTACATGGTAAGGTAAATTATTATATCAATGGAAAAGTGGACCATACTAGAAACTACAGTTATGGCTACATTTTGGACTACACGTATTTGAGCGGAAGAGACTCGGTAAAACAAGAACTTGTTAATGAAACAGGAGAAGTAGAAATAAAGTGGGCAAATGGAAAAACTGCTCGTAAATATAAAATTGATAAAGGCTGGTTTGAGGGGGCATACTTGAAGTATTACCCAAGTGGTAAACTTTATTCAGAAACCAATTACAAAAACGACCTGAACCATGGCACACGAAAAGAGTATTTCGAAAACGGAAAAGTTAAATTTGAGTGTGAATATGTAGAAGGTCAAAGAAATGGTACACTTGTAGAATACCACAAAAACGGCAAAAAGAAAACTGAAGAAAGATACGAATTTGGTAACCTTTTTGGATGGTCGCATTATTATAAAGAGGATGGTAGCTTATTGTATAGTGTTTATTACTTCGATGACAATATTCTCGATGTAAAATTAGGCGCATAACCTTTGAAAGGAAATTTTTATCGTAAATTTATCGGTATGAAGATTCAAATTTTGTTTTTACTGGTTTTTGTGACTTCGTTTAGTTGGGGTCAAAAACCGATAGACTATGAAAAATACCTCGACGAATTCTCCGATAAAGATTACATATTCTTAGAAGACCACAAAACAGTTCGGATTTCAATTGACAAATCTGGAGAGCTTGAAATTTATCAAGATGTCACTGCGAAAGTTTTACTAACCTCTGATAGAGCAGCATTGTATAAGTCGGATAAGATCTATTCTTCTTATTTCGAAACGATTGAGAGTATTGAGGCTTATGCTTTGAATGTAAAAAATGAAAAGAGCTTCAAAAAAGAAAAAGTAAAAGACTTTACAAAGAATAAGGCGATTTCAAACGACGTTTTTCACGACGACATTGAGGTTACTAATTTTGAGTTTTCTAACTTAAAAAAGGGAAGTATTACCTCAGTCAATCACACCAAAAAAGTGAAAGTGCCTTATCTTTCCAATTCGCTGTTTTTGTCAAGTCATGCGCCTCGGTTGAGTAAATCTCTCACCATTATTACGGACAATGACGTTGATATTGGTGTAAATCTCTTTAATATGGATAGCACAGAAGTGGAGTTCACAAAATCTATTGGTAAAAAACAAACGACTTACACTTGGAAAAAAACAGATATCGCTAGCACAAAAAGAGAAAGCAAAAGTCCATCGCCTCGCTATTTTTCCCCGCATTTAATCACGCGCATCAAAGGGTATTATTGGAATGGAGAATATGTTTCTATTTTGAAAACCCCTGATGATTTATACGCTTGGTATCATTCCTTGGTGCAAGAAACAAAATGTAACGACCAAGAAAAAATGAAAGAAGTGTTGGATGAAATAATTAGTCCAACATTTTCAGAAGAAGAAAAGGTTAAAGCGGTTTATTATTGGGTACAAGACAACATTAAATACATTGCTATCGAAGACGGTTTAGGCGGACTTATCCCCAGAGACCCGGATTTAGTTTTTAGCAGAAAATATGGCGATTGCAAAGATATGGCAACCTTAATCGTAGAAATGTTGAGCATTCTTGAAGTTCCTGCTTACCAAGCTTGGGTTGGCTCTAGAAGCATTCCTTACGGTTATGAAGAACTACCTTCTCCAGCAGTCGATAACCACATGATTGCAGTATATTTCAATAAAGAAAACGAACCTATTTATTTGGATGCTACCGACAATAAATTGTTGTATGGAATGCCTTCAGCTTTTATTCAAGGCAAAGAAACCATGATTAACCTTGGCGATAGTTTTAAAATTTTAGAAATACCTGTCATTCCAAGCAGTGAAAACAGTATCGTGTTTAATGCTAACTTGCGCATTGAAGACGGAGTTCTTCTTGGACAAGGTGAAATGAATGCAAAAGGGTATTACGCCAATGACTTGAACCATTCTCATACTCGAATGCGCGACGGAAAGTCTGAAAAGAACTTCATTAAAGGAATGACAGAAAAAGGGAATAATAAATATAAATTAATTGACTACGATTTTGCGCTTGACCGAGATGAGGTAAACTACAATTACAGTTTCACCATAGAAAATTATGTACTATCCAGTGAGGACGAGTTGTATATCAACTTAAATTTAGACCGATTAACTGGTTTTTTCGACGCCTATGAAAAAGACAGAAAGTCTCCGGTTGAAGAACGGTTTACAAGCACAACATCCTACAGTTTTGAATTAGAAATACCAGAAGGTTACGAAGTAGATTTTTTACCTCCAAATTTTAAAGAAAGCGGAGAGGACTTCAAAATAACTATCGATTACGAACAAAACGAAAACGCCATAAATTACAAATTTGAAATTGTTCTAGACTATTTGATTATGGAAGCCAATCAAGCACAAAAACTGCATGAAATTGGTAAAAAAGTTCGAAAAGCTTATAACGAACAAGTCGTACTTAAAAAAGCATCATTATGAATTACATTTTTCTATTAATTGCCTCTTGGTTAATTATTTTTCAATCATTTGGTCAAAAACAACCACCAAAAGAAGACGCTCCACACCGTGCAAATTATACTTGGGAAGAAGAGCCAACCTTGACTGATATTGTGCCAGAAGACCCAAATACGGACTACATGTATCTTCGAAATTTTGAAAGTGTAGAGTTTTACGACAACGAAAACGGTCAATTAATTCAAATTGTTTTAAACCATAAGCGAATCAAAGTATTTTCAGATAAAGGAATTGAAAAGCACAATAAAATTTACATTCCTCAATACATGGAGTCGCCATATACGCAACAAAAAGCAAGAGTGATAAATAGCAAAGGTGAAGTTTTTGAGCTAAAAGAAGAGGACATTAAAGAAGGTACAGATGAAGATTCTGGCAGAGAATACCGCTACTTTGCTTTTGACGGTGTGGACATAAATTCAGAAATTGAATTCATTTTTGTTTATGCTCGAAATCCAGTGTTAAATGGCTCGCTGCGTGACATTCAAAAAACGAATGACCAAAGAGACATACTCGTAGAATACATTGCACCTATCCGATTAAAGCTTGATTTTAAAGTTTACAATTCCGATGACTTGAGATTTGAACTAGATACAACCCTTCAAACATCTGACAGAAAAACGAGGTGGTACGTTGAAACGGAGTCCATGCCCGGCCTAAAAAATGAAAGAAGTTCTGCCCATGATGCACAACTTGTGTATTATGGTTACAAATTGTCACGAAATTACGCAACAAATAAAACAGACTTGTTTTCCTATGGTGAGCTTTCAAAAGTTGTCTATTCAAATATCTATGAGCGATTAGATAAAGGCGATATGAAGTTCTTAACCAAACTTTATAAAAAATCAAAAATTGATAAAATTAGCGACCCTCATGAAAAAATTCGAGCGATTGAAGATTTGGTAAAACTGGAGAATAATATCGTTCGAGGACAACTTCCTGATAACATTACATTAGAACAACTTTGGGATGCTAAATTATTGACTCCAGGTATGACAACAGTTGTGATGGCTAATTTATTTAGACTGGCAGATATACCGCACGAAATAGGCTTGACCTGCGACCGTTTTACCTTTAAGTTTGACAAAGAATTTGAACTTTGGGCTTTTGCTGATGCAGAGATTTTTTATTTCACAGAAATAGACCAATTTACCACACCAAAACGCTTTGAACGATTAGGCAAACCAGACTGGAATAATATTCACAACTATGGATTGTTTGTGCAAACTATGGAAATAATGGGAGAAAAGTTTGGTGTTGGAAAAATGCGTTTTATTCCGGCAAATCAAATGGAAGACGCTGGAGACACCTTGCGTGTTTTTATTGATTTTAACGAAACTGGATTAGAAGAACCTGTATTTGATATCTACCATACGATTCATGGCTACAAAGCGCAATATATGCAGCCTTACTTTGATGTTATTGACGACGAAGAAGATAAAAAGGAATTAAAAGAGCATTTAATTAACTTTATTGACGACGAAGGCGAGGTGCTAGAATTAACAACAGAAAACCTTACCATCAAAGAATATGGAAAGAATCCAGTTCGCGGAACAGGAAAGCTAAAGTCTGACCATTTCTTGAGCAAGGCAAAGGATAATTACACATTTCGAGTGGGAGAATTAATTGGTCCTCAAGCTGAAATGTATAGTGAAGATGAGCGAAAATTAGCAGTGGAGGAGTATTTTAATCGCCATTATCACCGCACCATTGAATTTGTTGTACCAGATGGGTTTAAAGTAGCGGATTTAGCCCCTTTAGCTATTCACGAATACTATGACAACGACAAAGGAGAACGTATCATGGAATTTAAATCAGACTTTGAAGTTAAAGACAACAAAGTGATTGTTACCATTATTGAATATTACAAAGAAGTGTATTTCCCGCTCGAAATTTTTGAAGACTACAGACGCGTAATCAACGCCGCGGCAGATTTTAATAAAGTAGCACTGATTTTTCAGAAGGTGTAGGGATATTGGGAAGGGGCTTTGATGTAAATAAAATCCTCTTATGAAGATACTTCAATACATTTTAACCCGCTTTATTCATGAATTTAATTTTGAAGCTATTTTAGGCACATGCCCTGCTGGAATATAAGCATATTTCAAAGGGGGTGTAACGACAAATAGGTCAAAATTAAATCAAAATCTGATAAAAAGAAGTGTCCACAAAAATGGGGATGCTATAAAACGCTATATCTACATTTAAAACGCTTTATATCAGTGTGTTATTTTGTTAAAGATGTCAGATTGGTGAACCGACTGAAAGGAGCTCAACAACGTTAATAATGCGGGATAATTCAACGGCGATATCATAACATCGCCTCACATTTAGGGCAAACAACACTTTTGTATGAAAACGGAGTTATAGCTAACGAAGCTTGTAAAAATAGAATGCCAACAACACTTCCAATAACCGATTTCATCGTTGCATTGTTAGCAACTTGCACAGCACACAAAATTATTTGACTAATTTCTGTCGTAATTTCGAAGCATGAATTTTGTAGATATTTTAATCATTGTACCCCTGGCTTACGCTGCATGGAAAGGCTTTAAGCGTGGGTTTGTGATAGAACTATTTATGCTTTTAGCGCTCATAATCGGTATTTATGCTGGGATTCATTTCTCCGATTGGACTTCTGGTGTGATAGCATCAGGGTTTAATTTTAACCCCAATTACTTGCCAGTTATTGCTTTCACCGTTACTTTTTTAGCGGTTGGTGCCATGGTTTATTTTTTGGGAAAAGTAATCGAACGCATGTTAAAAGCGGTAAACCTAAGCCCGCTTAATAAACTGTTTGGTGTTCTTTTTAGTACGTTGCGTATGTTATACATTATCAGCGTAATTTTGATTTTATTGGAAACATACGATGAAAGAGGGGCTTTTATTCCATCAAAAGTAAAAACAGAGTCAGCGCTGTATTCACCAGTAAAAACAACTGCTTCAGCTACTATTCCTGCAATTCAAGAAAGCACTATTTGGGTAAAAAACAACGTCGCTAATTATATAAAAGAAGGCCCGGCAAAAGAGGATTTATAAGTCAAATTAAATGAAAAACGGATTTAATATATGGCATTTGCTTATTGCATTTAGTATCTTTACGTGCAGTTGGAATGGAATAGCGCAAGAACGCTACTGGTTTGGAAATCAAGAAAAAAAGAAACCACTTCTGGAAGTAAGTGTACGTAAATCTGGCCCTTATTTTGGCATACAACAAGGTGTTTATACTTACGCAGAATTGGGCGGAGAAATGCAATTCAAAAAAATAAAGCTTAAAAAGCCAACAACACATGGAGTTTACTTAGGGGCAGAATACAATATTATTCACAACATCCTTGGTTTTCAACTAGGTGCATGGAGAAAACCTGGAAGATTTGATTTTACATATGGTTTGCAAACCGCCCTTCGCTCTGACTTTGAACGTTTTCGGTTTGGCGTGGCTCCGGCAGTCGGTTACAAAGTATTTGGATTTCACCTCATGGCGGGATATATGTTTCACACCCCTTCAGATTTTGTTCAAGAAATCAACACCTTGTATTTATCCCTTAGATTCATTGTCGTAAATGACAGAAAAACAAGTTTCAAAAAGAGAGAAAAGAAAAAATAAACAATGATTGTTGAAGAATTTTAACGCACTAATTCAATAATTTGGTACGTTCTATGTTAACTTTGTAGTATGGAGCAAGAAAATTCTAAAATAGCAACGCTTTTAAATCAATATTTCAATGATATACATTTATTTATAGTTGTTTGTGTTTTTGCTATGTATCCTGTATTCCATTCCTGTACACAAGAAATTGATTCCTTACAACTATCAAAATCAGACACGCTAATTGAATTAAATACAAGTTTTTACAAAGAACGCTATAATGAAGTGGATTTGCTTTACAAGGTTACTGACAACTTCGGAAACGGGTTTGATGATTTGTACGGAACACGAAATTTTCGCACGATTTTGCATGGTGTAGCATATCGTGGTGGAGCAAATAACTACTACCACAATACAAAAAAGCGGCACAACCACAACCCATTACCAAATGATGGAATTAGAAACTTGTGTCAAGAAGGGTTTTCAGCATCTATTTACCTTTACAGAGAAAACTTTTCTTCTGCGCCACCACTAGACTCTTGTGATTGTATTTCTGGTGGTCAAAACGAAATGGCTTATTATCAGTTTGATTACAATGACCAAGAGCACATTTACGAAGCTTTGAAATTGGTTTATCTTAGTGCAACAAATGATTCGGTTGGACCAGTTTACCTCCACTGTTGGAATGGTTGGCATGCTTCTGGTTTGTTGGCAGCACTTAGTCTTCGCCAGTTTTGTGGAATGGATAAATGGGAAGCCATCAACTATTGGGATTTAGGTACAGATGGAGCAAACAACTCCCCAAGATATCAGCCTATTCGAGAAATGATTAAAAATTTCGAGCCTTACCCAGACTTGATGATTACCGATGATTTAGGAAACACTATTTGTCCGCCTATGCCTGAATTTATTGATTCATCGGAACTTTACGTAGATATCGAGCACCTCGTTTATGTGCCAGAAAGTATTCCAGTTGGTTTCTCAATTGTATTACACAATGTGAAATTTGATGCTGGGAAATCCACTTTTTTTAACCCAAAGGAGAATATCGACTTAAAAAATCTAATACTTGCTTTGGAGATGCATCCAGACATTAAAGTAGAAATCGGTGGTTATACGGACAATTCTGGTTCGTTGCAAGCAAACAAAGACATTTCTAGAAATCGAGCAAAATTTATCCACGATTTTTTATTGCAACAAGGAGTTGAAAAAGAAAGAATAAGCTTTAAAGGTTATGGCCCTCAAAAACCATTGTATAGCAACCGTTATGCAGCTACTCGAGAAGGTAACCGCCGTATTGAAGTGAAAATCACCGATAAGAAAAAAGAAGATTTTTCTAAATTAATAGAAGAAGATACTCAAGCATCAACAGATGAATTTGGTTTTGGCGACCTATTCGAAGAAGGTATGTCACTTCCTTATAATCAACCAGTTGTAATCCCATCATTGGTTTATCCTCCTAATGAAGTTGCTGTTCCTGAAAACGCAGTAGAAGACTTAAAAAAATTAGCAGCATTATTGCGCAGTAATCCTTATTTGAAAGGTGAAATTGGTGGTCATACCGATAAGTCAGGTTTAGAAGAGCTTAACCAAACCTTGTCAGAGCAGCGAGCACAAGGTGTTTATGATTTTCTAATTAATGAAGGCGTTAAAGAACATCAACTTTTTTTCAAAGGATACGGCTCACAAAAACCAATTGCCAGCAATAAATACCAATATGGAAAGGAAATCAATCGTCGTATTGAATGGAAGATTTTAGAACCATGATGGGTTGTTGCTAATTACCCTCCCAAAACAAAACGGCTACTTCCCTAATCTTACCGCAAGTTTAACATAGAAGTTAATTCCAGGGTTTGCTATCCCTTGTGTGCCTAAATTCTTTAGAATAGACAAATGAGGAATAAAAGAGTTGTTCAATAAATTGCGTACTCCAGCCTTAATGTCAACAGCTCTGTCCTTTTTTAACTCCCATTGCATTTGCCCAGCAAAATTAAATACGCCATAAGCATCCGACGCTCTCTCTAAAGGAGCAACCCTGTTTTGAGGTAAGAAATAATGGTGTTCTAATACAATATTTTTAACCTTAAACTTTTTGCCGCTATTCACATCAAATCGAACTCGGGAAGTAAAATTCGGTTGAGGAATCAAGTTTATTGGTGTACCATCTTGGTCTTCAGCGATAGTAACACTAAAGCTTGACTCAAGGTGAAGTCTATGCAATTGGTGCGGATGGTAATGAAAAGCAACTTCACCACCATACATGATAGCATTATCAGTTTGGGAAAATTCAAAATAAGGAAAAGTTCCAACACTTGAAGAAACAACCGAGTCTGTGACTTGCAAATAAATAAAGTCGCGAATGAAACTTACATAAGGGTTTATTATAAATTCAAAGTGGTCAAAATGCAATTCTAGCGAAGCGTCCAATTGCAGCGCATTTTCAGGAGTAAGCGAACGGTCTCCTTTTTCATAACGTAACGAACCATGATGAACTCCGTCAGCGAGTAACTCAGCTAAATGCGGAGCTCTAAATCCACTTGAAGCGTTAAATCGTACAGTACTTCGTTTAGCATTTCTTACAAACCCAGCAGCATAGTTAAGTGTAGCATAATTTCTGCTAAGTGGGTTCATGTCAATATTTGAAGGCAAATCTGGATTCATATTGTCTTGAAGGGTTTCAATTTCACGATAATCATACCTTACCCCCGTTTGAAAACGCCATTTTTTAGTTAAATCGTGATTTAAAATAGCATAAGCACCGAAATCCAAACTATTAGCATCAGGAATTATAAAGGATTCTGTATTATCCAAGTTTCGATTAGCTTGATACATACCTTGTGAACCAATTTTAATATCTGTTTTTTCCGATAAGTGCTGGTGGTAACGCACATGATAGAATGTATTATTTAGGTTAAGGTTTGTAAATGGCACCTCTCTATCATGGTCAAATTCCCGTAAATGATTATTTGTGTTTCCAATTTGGACTTTTAAATCAGCATTTTTAAAAAACAGTTTATTGTCCCAAACCACGAAATGATTTTCAATAAACTGTGCTGGAAGCTTAGGACTTCTCAACCCTCTTCTATCTGAAATAAAAATACTAGCATCAGGAACTAAATCATGGGTGTGCCCCGGAATACCTAGTTGAGAATATGAGCCGTGGTAGCGCAAATTAGATACGTAGTTGTTGTTTCTATACCCCAAAGCTACTTTCCAGTTCGTTGCCCAAAACCTAGAATTGTCTAAAAAATCGCCATCTGTAAGCTGAAAGTCAGTGTGGCTTATATAGTTCGCAAATACATTTACTTTGAATTTTTCACCAGATGCTTTGAATCCAACTTCATTTGTTGTGCCAACAGTATTCGATTCGAATTTTGTTGTAGCATAAATTTCTTTGCTATTTACTGGCGCATAATCTTCATCATAAAATTGTATCACACCTCCAACCGCATCGGCACCATACATTAAAGAAGAAGGACCTTTAACTACTTCAACACCTTTTAGTCCTAACTCAGAAATAGCCATGCCGTGGTCTTCTCCCCATTGCTGGTTTTCAATACGTAAGCCTTCCCAATACGTAATTACTCTTGTGCCTGAAAGCCCTCGAATAACAGGTCGGCTTATTCCTGTTCCAATGGTGTTTTGCTGAACCCCGGGTATGTTTGTTAATGCCTCACCAAGAGTGGTGGCACCAGTTTGAAACAAATAATCTCTCGATCGATAGTCAACAGAGGTAATATTTTCTCCTTGTAATTTTCCTTCAGTACCAGAAACTATAACTTCTTCAAAAACGGTATGTTGAGGGCTTAAGGTTATTATTATTTGCTCAGAAGAACCAAAATTAAGCCGCAAAAGTTCTGTGGAGTAATCAAAAGCTGAAACTTTCACATTTAAATGTATAGAAGGAACATTATCAAAAGAAAACACTCCTTTTTCATTGGTTGTTGTGTTGACACCAATATCTATTAATTGAACTTTTGCAAAAGGAATTACTTCTTTCGTTTTTTCGTCAATAACTTTTCCTTCGATTTGTCCAAATCCATTAATTGTCAATATCAAGAAACAAATAAATATTGTTAATTTTGTATTCATCGTTGCTACCGTTTGTGCGCAAAGATACATAAATGCAACAATATTGCAAAAATGGAAGAACAACTTTTGAGGGAAAAGAAGCTACGTGTGACACCTTTTAGAAAAAAGGTTCTCTCCATTTTTTTGCGTGCTGAGAACACATTGTCTCTTCAAGATGTTGAGGATAAAATAGGAAAGCACGATAGGATCACACTCTACAGAACTTTGAAGGCGTTTACGGAGAATGGTATTTTACACGAAATTGTAATGCCTGGAGATGTGAAAAAAATCGCACTATGTCCTCCTGTTTGCAAAGGAGGAGACGGTCATCACAATCATGATCACATACATTTTAAATGTAAAAAATGCAATGAGGTGTTTTGCATAGAACAAAGCCATGTCCCTAAAATCGAAGTAAAAGGATTTAAAATTGAAACCATAGAAGTTCAAGCGCAAGGAATTTGCGAAAATTGTATTTAACCCGATTTATTAACTTTATCTCGACTTGGCTCGACACACCACATTGAGCTCGCAGGCGGTGCGCTGCGATGCCCAGTTTACCGAAGGGAACTTGTTGAAGTGCTAGGTTAATGCATATAATTCTGAATCTATTTTAGTCACAATCTCCACAGGAATATATGCAAATTTCAAGGGACTTGTAACGTCAAATAGGTCAAAATTAAATCCAAATCTGATAAAAATAAGTGTTCCCAAAAATGGGAATGCTATACACTATAATAGTAGTAGAGAGAATGTTAAATCCTCTCAAAAAAGTTATTTGGTTAAGGGATGCGCCTTTATATTTTTTTGAAGATGGAGTGAACTGAAATTCGCTAATAATGGCAAGAAAAAGCACCGCTTTTGATAACCAAGCGTTAGCGCAGGAAAGGAGCTTGG